>NZ_QVFV01000016.1 GCF_004212215.1 Leptolyngbya iicbica LK | reverse complement strand
GATAAGTTATCTTGTAAATCACTTTCATGATTTGAATGGAAACTACGAGGGGAGTTGAGAATAGCTGCTTAACACACAGACAAGTTTCAAGTTGCGTCCCAACCAAGATTCAGCGGTCTAACGGTTCAAATCAGCGGCAGTAAACATTATTGGCCTGCTTAGAATCAATTTTGTCATGTCCGTTGCATTTGAGTTGTTAGACTACGGAACAAAACTTGAGCAAGTTAGTACGAGTAGATATTGATTTGAAATCTCATGTAAGCTTTGGTTAAAAGACGCTTATAATCTGCTTCCAAGGATATATGCGCCTGCCAGAAAAGATACGAAAGATAAGACGACAAAAACGAAGCACCAGTTATGTAGTGAAGTTTTTGAGCTAGCACTTGGCTCATTATAGAAGGGAGACATGGCTGCATTCCAGTCGGCAGCACTTATTGCATTTCTTAGCAATGTTCTCTTTCGATGCATGATGAAAGCATAGAGCTGCCATTGGAACCAACTTGCAATCAATACGCAAACTATCCCACCGCCAAACGCCCAAAATGAAGATCTGACTGCGTCAATTATCGGCTGTTTTGTATTGCTCCCAATAGCTTCTCTTACAAGCAGTAACGACGCAGCTACAGCCGAAGAGTTGAGGGTAAGGATTAGTTTTATTGGAAACTGAAGGGCGAGAGCAGTCTGTTCAGCATAAAACTCATGCTGTCGTGTGTAAACCTCAATTGCTGCCTTTATGTGTTCATCTGCCATTCAAGTTTTCTCCCAGCAAAAACCTCGACATTTTCACGTATCCCATAGGAGCGGCATGCTTAACATACAACAAATAACTATTTACTACTTTTAAGGATAAGGTCTAACGGTGAAGTGCAGCGGCGGCAAGCCACATTGAACATCTATTGACAACCTCTGTTCCGTCCGCTGCCACGCAGTGTTAGCTGGCTTGCCTCACCAAAAAACTTGCAATGTGGCTTGTGTTGTTAGCATCACGTAAGACCAAAAGCAGTCATAATTAACGGTAATAATTCTTTGCAGGCGGAAGCTAATTTTGATACATCTGAGAGACTAGCAGCAATACCTTTCAAAGCATTCATCGCTCCTTTTGCTGCCTTTTGCATTGCGCTTTCTTTTGGGCTTTTGGCAGCGTTGGCAAGCTCTCCAACTTCCGCTAAAGCTTCAATCTTCTCGTCTTCCCTGAGTTCATCATCATCTTCAATAGCACTTTGAAGACGAGTTAGAAGGTTTTTAAGACTAGGGTGATCAGGAGTGGGGTCCGCGGGTAATTGATTAATCTTGTTACTTACCTGACCGATGATATCGCGTAGGTTTATTACCGAGTTTTGAGCATTGATGCTCACGTTACCCTGAAAAATTTGGCTTTGGTCATTCACGACTTTATTCCCCAAGATATTTTCAATATTTGACACGGGAGGCCGTTCAGCAAGGCGGTTAATAACTGACCACATCTGAACGCTTTGCTGTTCGTAAATCTCTATTTCTCGAGCTTTGGCATTTAACTGCTGCCTATATTGAGCTTCAAGCTGTTGACGAATTTCTTCATAAGCTTGCTTGAAGTCACTGTGGATTTTTTCTTTATTAGTATTGGGAGGAACGTCAACTCGAACAACAATAACCCCATCCCCCTTATTTTCAATGCTCTGAATGGTTAATTCCGTCCCATCATTATCAACTCGAACTTTGTCAAAAGCTTTTACGAAGGCTTTCCAATCTATGCCTTGTTGAAAGATGAAGTCGATAGTGTCAAGCACTTCTTCAAATAGCTTGGTGAACTCACCGGGCTGAAAATTACCGCTGTTTGGGCGGCGTTCCTGATGATGGTTGAGCAGGTAAACGTACTCGCAGATTGCTCCGTCTAACTGGGTAGTATTATCAATATTCCATGCTTCCAAACAGGTGCCTGTGAGCTTGGCCCTATGGAAATTGGTACCTAATACCTGGGCCTTAGTGAGATTAGCCCATTCTAACCATGCTCCTTCCAAAGTAGCCTGACTCAAATCCGCTTCTGTCAAGTCAGCATTGCTCAAATCTGCACTCGTTAGATTTGCCCCCTTGAGATTACAACCCACATATGACTGGTTCTGACCACGATGAGTTACCAGCAAATCTCGCACAGTAGCATCTGCCAGAATCGTATCCGAGGTGCGAGTACAGTCCAGTTTAGTAGTCTTATGCCAATTGGTGCGAGTGAGGACAGCTCGACGTAAATCGGTGCTTTTAAGCTGAGCTTGAACAAAATTAGCATCGGTGAGATCTGCACTTCGAAAACTTGTACCACCGATCGCTGCTACGGCTATTGCTACTGAACGCACCCAGGTATCTTTAGGATTTCCCTGTAATGCTCGCCAAGCAATATAAAGATTCAGCGAGATAAATAAGACCGAGAATATGACTGTGTTTGCGCCGATGCCTATGCCTATGTTTTCTATCCCGTTGAGCTGGAAAATGTCTTCAGGTATGTCTACAAGTGCAAGTGTATTCGTAAGTATATTTTCGATATTTGTAAGTGTAATTGCAGCTAGGACTGCACCTAAAATTGCACTTGTAGCTACGACCAAACCTGCAGTTACACCTGCAACTAAAAAGGTAACTGTGACTAGAACTGCAACTGTAACTGCGCTTATAGCTAAAAATATGCTTGTGATCGTAAATGTAATTGCAACTGCGAATAAAAATGCTGCTAAGGTTACGACTAGGCCTATGGCTAGGATCACAGTTAAATCTAAGCCGATGCTTAAAGCTCCTACTGTTGCGACTATGGCTGCGACTGGCACTAACACCATGCCTGATGTAGCTGGTAGTATGTCTGCGCCTGGGATTTTGTCTATGAGTGCAACTAAAATTATGACTGCAACTAAAATTGCAACTATTCCTATAACTATTCCATAGACTGGGTTTTCAAATTTGATTGTGGCTATGACTGCAGCTGCAAATATAAATATCCCTACTGATGAAACAACGAATGTGACCCCAACAAAACTAAGAGCCACCACTAATCCTCGCTTTATGGCAGTTAAACTAAAAGCAAAACATATACCCAAGTTCAAACAGCCAGCAACAAAACTTTCGACAGAACCAGTTGAAAAATAGATCGCGAAACTTTTGAAGAATAAAGCGTTCAAAGCACCTAATACAAAAACAGATATAAACGCCAACCCTAACCACAACACCGTCCAGCGTCTTTGCAACCCTGCCTCTGCCTTAGTAAAGTTAGCACCCTTAAGTGTCACATCAGTAAAGTTGGCCCCTCGGATATCAGCTCCCCGGAAATCTGCCTCTGATAGATTTGTACCCTGAAAGTTCTGACCTCTGAGATTGACTTTGTGAAAATCTCGTTCTCCCTTGATATAGCTTTGTATGACTTCAGTTGCTTTCATATTAGGGGCAATAAGTCAGGTTGTCTGTACTAAGGTATTTAAGAATCGGCCTTTATATTTTGTTTGTTGAACCACATATCATCTCGCTATCAGCAATTCGATAACACTGCGCCGAAAGCAAGCTAACTATATTATTCAGCAGACAGGATCTGGATAATACCCTTCCTGCCGGAGTTATCCAGATTGGATCTGGATAATACCCTTATATCGGAGTTATCCAGATTGGATCTGGATAATACCCTTATATCGGAGTTATCCAGATTCTGTCTGGATAATATCCTTTATACCGGAGTTATCCAGAAAGGTTTAGGCCGTCTTCCATAAATAGACAACACTAAATAAACAACACTTGATTGGGCTCTGCCTATGCTACGCAAACGCGCCTCTACCCGATAATCCTGCGCAAAAGCGATCGCGCTCTGCCCATGCTACGCAAACGCCAATACCTCTCCAACTTTTTTCCCTAATACGGTTGTTTCCTTTGACACCATCGGGTATGCTCAACCACTAAGCGCTTAAACACGCGCGCGTCTCCCAGAAGTGCGCCAACACGACCAGGAGACTAACCCCAAACTCTGTCTACAGCAGAATCGGAGGCTATGGATGATTTTAACTCCTACAGCCATCCTGCTTTGCGATGCGATTTTGCGGGATGGCGTGTTGTTTAAGCGCTCCTAACTTGTTGAACTTAGGAGCGTAAAACTCAATGATTCACAATCCCAACCCGCCCCATCGGCTGGGTGATTTCTTGTCGTCTAGCGACGGGCCTGATGTGTTGCGCGTGATCGCGGTGGGTTCTCCCGAAGCGGTGGATCAGCATGTGATGCAGATGTATCTGCTGCGCTACGCCGAGACCCACGAGTGGTCGCGGCCCTTGCCCACCGTCAACCCCAATGAGGTGATGCGGATTCTCACGAAGCGGATGCGAGGATTGGGCAATCATCCCACTCCACCCTCATAACGTCGCGTTGGTTTGATGGCCCGGTTTTGTGGGCACTCAGCGTCATGCAAAATCGGGCTTGCGCGGCACTCTGAGCGCGCCACACTCAGGCGACTTTTGCCCAGTTCTCGGAATGGCGATCGCCATTCCGAGAAAATCACTCCGTCATTCGAGAAAATCACTCAGAACTTGGAGAAAATTACTCGGTGTTTCAAGAAAATTACTCGGAACGCCGAGCAAATGACTCGAAGCGCCGAGCAAATGACTTGAAGCGTCGAGCAGATTACTTGGCGTTTCAAGAAAATGACTCGGAATGTCGAGCAAATGACTTGGCGTTTCAAGAAAATGACTCGAGGCGCCGAGCAAATGACTCGAAACGTGGAGAAATTTGCTCGGAACGTGGAGTGAATCACTCGACGCGAACCGATATGGACTGGAGTCGTGACTCTAGCCGCTAGAATGCTGGGCAATTTGACGTATGTCCAGCGCCTCAATATGTCTCATTTGGCTCGCGGCAATGCTGGTGGGCGATCGCCCACCCATGCGGTTGCCTTCGGCTGTGGCTGTCCCGACGGCCTTACCAGGGATTGCCCACAACCGTAAACCCAGACCAGTAATAGGGATGCGACAGGTCTGCATTGCTCAGGTCTAGGCTCTCCTGCGGCAGATCAATCCCCTCGGGGATTCCTGGCCCATAGAGCTTGCCATCTTCAATGTATACATCCCCTCGAATCATGCCAATCTGGGCTCTCCGCAGCGCTTCAGCCTTAATCGGTGCCGCATTCAAGACGCCATAAAATTGGGCCATCAGCGCGGTCGTCGCCGTATCGTCGACATACCAGAGGCTGGCGATCGCCGATTTTACACCCGTTTGCACCGCCAGCCCAGCAAAGCCGAGTTCGGCCTGTTCGTCGCCTAGGGCGGTGCGGCAGGCACTTAAGACCAGCATTTCCACGGGCGGGTCGTTCCAGCCCAGTTGACGCACCTGGTCCATCTGGAGCCGTTCATTCCATAGCTGAATGTAAGAATCACCGATGGGGCCAGCTTTGAAGTCGGCATGGGTGGCCATGTGAATGATGCCGAAGGGTAGCTGTTCTCGGATTTCTTTCAGGTTGTCAATGGTGGCGCTCTCATTCAAATACAGGCTGCCGCGCCACACGTCAAACACGAGGGTCGACAATTCCACAGGAACGCCGGGGAGGGGTGTCTGGCCCTGGGTGCTCTCTGAGACTCCCATCGCCAGCATATCGACATCCCGGATATCGACATAGCGAGTGTCGGTGAGGCTAAGGCTGGGCATCAGACCGACGCTATATTGCTCGACCAGATACGATTGCCCATCGTAGAGGGCGGCGTAGGGGAGCGATCGCAACCCGACATCGGCCAGGAAAGACAGATTGGTAATCTCGTGTGCTTGTAGCTCATCTTGAATGGGCGCAATGATCCACTCATAGAGCTGCTCAGAGGCGGCCCGGTGGCGATCGCTCCGAATGGGGTTGGTCAGCTGCTGGCGAAATTGGTTGGCCGTGGCCAAGACCTGGGCACGGGTTGCATTGGGCACCCGCTGCCGAAACATGCCGCCCCGTGCTGTGATTACCACCAGCTCCAGCTGGTCACTATCGCGGGGCTCCCGCTCACCCGGAAGCAAATCGAGTGCTGCGGGCACAAAGCTGACGTAGATAAAGGCGGGTTTTTCTCCCGTCGCATCTTCAATCACCCGAGCGATGTCTTCCGCTTCATCGGCTGTCGTGACCTCGGGCTGGTCAGTCAGCCCCAAGTAGTCAACAAAATCCTGGACAAACTCCAGTTCTATAGAGGTGACGTAGGTGTCCAGAACGGGTGATGGGTCCGTTGTGGGTGAGTAAGGCGAATCTTCGATGGACGGATTCCTGGAGGGCTCGCCTTCAAGGTCTGGGACAAGGGCTGGCCCCGTCTCGTCAGGAATGTCGGGATCGCCATTCCCGTTTGGCGGTGGTGGCGGTGGTGGCGGTGGTGGCGGTGGCGGCGGTGGTGGCGGTGGCGGTGGCGGTGGTGGCGGTGGTGGGGGAGTCTCGTTCACCTGGATACTGACCGCGACGGGAGCGGAGACGGAGACCCGGTCGTTGGCGCTGAGGGTAAAGGCAGAGAAGGTTCCAGATTCACCTGCGGGCGGCGTATAGACCAGGGTATCACTGGCGCTCACAACGGTGCCGGGCGTAACCGGCACCCCATTGCGCGTCAAGGTTGCACCGGGGGCGATGGTGTCGATGGTGAATTCGATGTTGTCCTGATTCAGATCATCCGGCAGGAAGCTGGAGATCGGAATAGCCACAGACTGGTCTTGTTCAGTGGTGAAGAGGGTTGGCCCCGACACCGTTGGAGGGGTGTTGACGGACTCAATTGTGATCCGAGCAGGGGTGCCAGGGGCGATGCCGCCACTGGGCTCTACGTCGAATTCTTGTGTTGGAGCAAGGGTTGATTCACCCGTGAAAAAGGCACCCGTCGAACCGTTGATGCTGGCGTCGCCGACGATGAACGGATCGTTGTCGGCTCCTCCGGCATGGCGAATGAAGATGTCGCCGTGGGGGTCGGGGAGTTGGAATTCCCCAAACAGATCGCCTGCGGTGTTGATCGAAAAGCCATCGAAGCTTTCGCCGATAACCCGGACGGTGTCTCCCTCAAGAGTCACATCACCCCCCTGAAAGTCACTGCTGGCGTCAATAAAGCCCGTTTGCACATCGCCCTGCTGACTGATCACCGTGACGGAACCCGCCTCATCAAAGTCGCTGAAGGTGAGCAGATTGCCCGTCACAATATCGCCCGAGGCATTCAGCTGGATATCCCCGCCGGGGCCAATAAACTCACTGACAAATGACACGGTGTCGATGTCGCCTGTGGTGATGCTGGCTCCAGAAATGCTGATATCCCGGCCTGCGGTGGCAATGGAGTCATTCACGTTCATCGAGAAATCCCCAACCCCGCTGGAGTCGGCATCGGCCCGGAACGTGATAGTCCCTGGTCCGGCTAAAAACGTGAGCTGATTATCGGCTAAATCATTGATGGTAATATCATTCGCGGCCTCCAGCACGACATTACCCGTGATGCCTTCCAGTACGGTTTCAGAAATGGTGAACGTGGCTCCTGGACTGTCGGTAAACAGAATTTCGCCATCCGCCAGCTCTGCATCGTTGGCCCCACCCGTGCCGTCGACGATGACGATATTTTCAGGATCGAGCAGCAGGGTGCCCAACTGTCCGTTGGGGGCTCCCAGGTCGGCAGTGCCCAAAAAGATCAGCGTGTCCTTGCCCGAAAGCTCGACGAACCCACCATCGCCCGAGGTCGCACCGCCACGGGCACTGACGGAGCCAAACACATCGGTTGAGCCATCGGCCCAGACAATGATGCGCCCGCCGTCACCCGCCTCTAACGCATCGGCGATGAGGCTTGAGCCAGAGCTGATATAGGTGCGATCGCTCGTCGGAAACGGTCCCTGACCGCGCTCATCCCCACCGACTTGAATCACGCCACCGCCCGTGGTGCCCGACACATCGATGTTGGCCTCCAGCAGGCCAATCTCACCGCCCGCGATCGCCACATTACCCCCCACGCCGTTGGGCGTTGAGTCTGAGGCGTCAACCTGTCCGGCGATCGCCACGATTCCAGGGCGGTCGGGGATACTCGGCGTCGAGCTCGTCAACGCGACGGACCCATCGGCATTGACCTGGATGCCAGTCGCCCCAGCCGCTTCACCGCCGGTCAACAGCTCTGGGAGGGAGGCGATGGGCATAGACCATGTCGTCAATTCAGACGCAGCAGCACTGCCCGAAAGCGGCTCCACTTCCAGGCTCAAGACGTGTCCCACCTGACTCAGCCGCACCAGAGACTCCCCCGGCACCGCTGCAATTAAAATCTCGCCGCCCGGTGCGGTCAGGTCGCCTGTGCTCACTACAGTGCCGCCAAGCAAACGGAGGGAGTGGCCTTCGGCCACCCTGAGATCTCCAGCGTTGATAATGCTTCCGGGTTGGGCCGTGGCAAAAATGAACGCTGTCGGCTCACCCACCAATGCGGCGTAGTCATTGTCCCCTAGCGCATCAAACCAGCCCCCCTCCAGGCCGATGCCCGTCGCGGTCGTTGCGGTGAAGGACCCCGGCACATCGAGGCGGGCATTTTGACCCAAAATCACCCCAGCGGGATTAATCAGGAATAGATTAGCGTTGCCCCCCGAGACGCGAATCACGCCGTCGATCAGCGACGCATCACCCCCAACCACCCGTGACAAAATGTTGCGAATCTCTGGGTTGGACAGGAAGTTGGCAATCTGATTTTCACTCAGGCCAAACTGCTCAAAGCTATGAAAGAGATTGGCCCCGTCTCCAGAAAGCTGACCCCCCTCAATATCGAAGCGATCGCCATTAGGCAACACAATGGTGCCTGTGCCGTCGTTGGCTGGAACCGGGTCAGCCTGCGCTGGAGTCGTGGCGATCGCCATTCCAATCAAGCTTCCCATCAGTCCCACCGCACGAATCGTCCAGATTCGCGCCCCTGAGAAGGTCGCCACCGTGCGCGGTTCTACAGCAGAGCCACGACAGCCCTTGGACACCATCCGTCGCGGAGGTAGACAGAACACGCCTAAGATATGGTTCAGAAACATGGTGGGAACTCCTAAGAGAGCGGCGCTTTCTTCTAGCATTGGGTTGCACGGGGTCGGAGGTGAGGGTTGTCAGACTCTCCCTTAGCCTCCTGGAAACCCCTGTGAGAGAGCGTTCAGAAGTTTGTGTCGATGTGGGACAAAGGTGCACATCGACACAAACTTCTGAACAAACCCCATGTGAAGAGAACATCTCGCTGAAGAGAATCGATCGGCAGGGAATAGAAAGAGGCTAACCCTCCATACGACCGATCTACAAAGATGTCAGCAAAATTACGGAAAAGTTCATGGAATGGAATCAATCCATCCGGTCTCTGACATACTTCCCTGATGTGCTTCGCATCTTCACTGAAACTCGACGCGAGCGCAACCATTTTTTAACAATTCTCTCGCTAAGCTTTGAATAGTCCTGATCACCGTTTAGGTAACAGCTATGCAAACAGCTGATAGATATGCCCAACGTCCGAAGCCCAAACCGGGTGAAACCTGGCTTTACATCACGGGGCAAGAATTTCGAATTCTCAGATTAGAGCAAAACACCGATACTCAGAAAGAATACGTTGTGTACTCAGATGCTCGAAATCCCGAATCGATGTGGCATATGCCCTTAGACGAGTTTATGGCAACGTTGGGCGACGGCGACGACACCAAGATTTGCTATTTTCAGAAAGTTCGAGACTAGAAAATTGCGAGACTATAGCAGTGTGCAGCTTAATGAACCGTAGCTTGTTTTGTGGCGGCGCTGTGCGCCGCCACAAAACAAGCTGTGCTGGCCATGCTTGCAGAGCGCTATAGAAGACTGCAACGTGATATCGCTGGCGTCACAAGCATCAGGCCTCTCTAAGGAACGGCGTCTCCATCGGCGGAATCATCCCCACCGGCGGGGCCAATTACCCGATAGACATCAGCCAGCAGTTCCTTACCCTTGAGCTCAACGTCGCCCCAGGACTCGACCTGAAACTGGTTGTGCAGGTGTTCTAAGGTTTCGTGGGCGATCAGAATTCGGCAGATGCCAGGTTGTCGTGTTTTGAGGCAGCTTTCCAACCGTGCTGCTGTGTTGACGCTATCGCCAATGACTCCGTATTCCAGCCGATCCTGCCCCCCCAGACTGCCCACCACCACCGGGCCTGTAAAAATACCCACTCGCATGCGGGCATTGGCAAGTCCGCGACGGGTCCAGTCTTGATTCAGCTGAGCGAGGCGATCGCCCATCGCAAGCGCACACCTGACGGCCTGCTGAGCGTCGTGGGCAATCTCTTCAGGGGTCGTACGGGGTACGGGAACTCCAAACACCGCTAGGAGTCCATCCCCTGTGAACTTGTTGACAATGCCTCGGTGCTCCTTGACCGCTCCGACCATTTCATCCAGGTATTCGTTGAGCCAGTCCAAGAGGTCTTCGGGCGGCAGTTTTTCAGCCAGTGTGCTGAACTCTCGGATGTCTGAAAACAGCATCGTCGCAATCAGTCGCTGCCCCGGCAACTTCCCCGACCGCAAGAGGCGATCGCGCGATTCCCATAGCGCTTCAGCAATTTCAGGTGACGTGCTCTGTCCCAACAGGGTCATCACCATCTTTTGCTGCTGCTGGGCCTGCTGCGCCCGATACATGATGATCGTTCCAGTGCTTAACCCTAGGGTCAGAGCAGGAGCGATGATGGGAATCCAACCGTGGTGTAGAAAGACCCCATAGCCAATCCCACTCACCCCAATCAGGAGAGCAACGCTGCCCAAACCCAGCACGAGGGGGCGTCGCACAAACCAGGCCATCGTGCCGCCCCCAACAGCCCAGATCCACATCCAAAAGATTTCAAGCCACAGGGGCCAAAACCAAAACAGCGGTCGGCTCCCCTGGGCCGCATCTAGAATCTGACTGACCATCTGAGCATGAATTTCGACCCCTGCCATTTTCTGTCCATCTTGCTGGCCCATACTGTATGGCGTGAAAAATAAATCTTTCAGGCTCGTGGCGGTCGTTCCGATCAGCACGATCCGATCGGTGACTAAATCGGGGTCAAAACGATTTTCTAACACGTCGGTCAACGAAATATGAGGGGCGATCGCCTCATTCCGTCGATAGTCCAGCAAAATCTGGTAGCCACCGCTATCGATGCGGTGATAGCCTCCAGCGTTGGGTTCCAACGGCACAAAGACCGACTCTCCCAGCTGCAAATACTCAGGATTGGCCGCGCTGCCCTGGGGCTGAATGCCCTCGTCTGCCAGATAGCGTAGCGCCAGCCTCAACGCAAAGGAATAAAAAACGCCATCCTGATTGGAGCCAAGCAGCAAGCTACGACGCACGGCTCCATCGGGGTCGATGGGCAGATCATTGAACCCTACTTGGTCCGGGGGCAGGGTTGGCGGCGGGGGAATGGTATTTTCAACCGTATCGCCCAACTTGGTTATCACAACGACGTTCTCAGCCTGCATTTGGGCCAGCAAATCGTCCCAACCGGGGGGCTGTGGCGCATTGCGGTGAAGATCCAAGCCGATGACGCGGGGATGATGCTGCTGGAGCGTTCGCAGGACACCCGCCAGAATTTGATCGGGAGGGGTGACGCGCTGGGTTTCGATGTCGCGCTCGTTAATGCCCACAATCAGCAGCCGCTCATCCAGAGGAGCATCGCCCCGCATCTGCATCATGCGGTCGTAGGCCATTAGCTCTAGGGATTCGACTTTGCTGAGCTGCTTCAGCCCCAAAATGAGGCTTGTAGCCGCCAGACTGGTCATGGCGATCGCAGATAGCGCTTCAGGAATCCTTGGCAGATGCGCGCCTTCAATCCGTTCGACGAGGCGTTGATAGAGTCGAATCAGTCTCACGGAGGTTACTTAAAAAGCGATGGCATGGAAGGCTGAGCGAAACCTGGAGCACCGCTCACATGAGAAACTGGGCCTCGGGGAACGGGACTGTTGAACCTCAATGAGATCCATCTACTGTCTTCAAGGCTAAGGAGGTTGTTTCTGGACGATTGTGATGAATCTCTACGAACCGGATGTGAACCGATCCCCAGTAGGCATAAGAATACCCAAAATGACGCCTTCGCCTATAGCGCTTTAATAAAGCTAGTTTTGTGGGGGCGCGTCGCGCCCCCACAAAACTAATTTTCAGCTTGTGCTTGATAGCGCGCCTGCATCATCGCTATTGCCTCGGAAGAGGATAACGTTGCAGTGACTTCGACGAGCGATCGCCTCTGGAATGTTGCCTTTGATTGCTTGAGTCAATAATCCCTCTCGGCTCGCCCCGAGTAAAATGACGTCGATGTTTTCTTTCCAGGCC
>NZ_QVFV01000015.1 GCF_004212215.1 Leptolyngbya iicbica LK | reverse complement strand
ACTTCAGGTCTCGACACAATCTCGTGCCGGTTCCCTTCAGCGCTTTACCAATATAACTAAGCCCCATAAACCTGTCAACTGGTTTTGAAAGATTTTTTTGGTGGGCTGGATAGCCCGATTCACAAGGGGATTGGGGGATTTTTCCACTCAGGACAGTGGGCTTTTCTGGTGTTTACTTGGTCAAGCAGAAGAAAATTTCTAAGTCTGTCTTCTGGCCTTGGTACCAGTCCATACAAATGCTCGGGCTGGGATAGCGTGACTGAAGCTTTCTGTTTCTGATGCTATAGAAGGAATTTGGCAGGTAGCACCATATTTGGTGGCTTCTTCAAGACAAGATCTAAAATCAGTCTAGATATAGAGCGAGTCATGGGCTACTCTATGGGCAGCTTGAGCCTGCGTGAGACCAGTATGGCAAGGTCAGGTTCTTTAAGCGTAGATTCATACTAGGTAAGGGTTGGCTTATGTCGTTTGTAGGTCTGCATATTCACAGTGACTACAGTCTGTTAGACGGGGCGAGTCAATTGCCGCACCTTGTTGAGTATGCGAAGTCACTGGACATGCCCGCGATCGCCCTCACTGATCATGGTGTGATGTACGGCGCGATCGAACTCATCAAAGTCTGTAAGAAGGCTGGCATCAAGCCCATCATCGGCAACGAGATGTACCTGATTAACGGGGACATTGATAAGCAGCAGCGACGTCCCCGATACCATCAGGTGATTTTGGCGAAAAATACCCAGGGGTATAAGAACCTGGTCAAGCTGACGACGCTTTCCCATTTAGAAGGAATGCAAGGGCGAGGGATCTTTTCGCGTCCTTGCATTAATAAGGATTTATTGGAGAAGTATAAGGAAGGGCTGATTGTCACTAGTGCTTGCCTGGGTGGTGAGGTGCCGCAAGCCATTTTGCAGAAGCGACCTGAGATCGCCCGACGAGTTGCTAAGTGGTACAAGGAAGTTTTTGGCGACGACTACTATCTAGAGATTCAGGACCATGGGTCGCCAGAAGACCGCATCGTGAATGTAGAAGTGGTCAAGATTGCTCGCGAGCTGGATATCAAAATCATCTGTACGAACGACTCGCACTTTATTTCTTGTCTGGATGTGGAAGCCCATGATGCGCTGCTGTGTATCCAGACTGGCAAGTTAGTAACGGAAGATAAGCGTCTGCGATACAGCGGTACGGAATATCTGAAATCTGCCGATGAAATGCGGATGTTGTTCCGCGACCATCTGCCCGACGACATAATTGAAGAGGCGATTCAGACCACGCTCGAGGTAGCGGATAAAGTTGAGGAATATGAAGGGATTCTTGGTCAACCCCGCATTCCAGACTTCCCGATTCCGGAAGAATTTGACGGACCAGAAGAATATATGGCTCACGTAGCGCGGGAAGGGCTCGTGCAGCGGATGAAGGTAAATAGTCTCAGCGAGATTTCGGAGGAGTACCAGGAACGTCTGGAATACGAGATCGAAATGATGATCCAGATGGGCTTCCCCACCTATTTTTTGGTGGTGTGGGACTATATCCGATTTGCGCGAGAAAACAATATCCCAGTAGGGCCAGGGCGGGGGTCGGCGGCGGGGTCACTGGTGGCCTATGCCATGGGGATTACGAATATTGATCCGGTGCATCACGGGCTGCTGTTTGAGCGGTTTCTGAATCCTGAGCGGAAGTCGATGCCGGATATTGACACGGACTTCTGCATCGAACGGCGGGACGAAGTGATTGATTATGTGACGGAGAAATACGGTAAGGAGCGGGTGGCGCAGATCATCACCTTTAACCGGATGACTTCCAAGGCGGTGCTGAAGGATGTGGCTAGGGTGCTAAACATTCCCTATGCAGAGTCCGATCGCATGGCGAAGCTCATCCCTGTGTCTCGCGGCAAGCCGACCAAGCTCAAGGTGATGGTATCGGACGAAACGCCTGCACCTGAATTTAAAGAACGCTACGACAAAGATCCCCAGGTGCAGCGCTGGATTGACATGGCCATGCGTATCGAAGGGATGAACAAAACTTTTGGCGTTCATGCTGCTGGAGTCGTCATCTCCAAGGACCCGTTGGATGAGATTGTGCCGCTACAGCGGAATAACGACGGTCAGGTGATTACGCAGTATTACATGGAAGATGTGGAAGCCCTGGGTCTTCTGAAGATGGACTTTTTGGGGTTGCGTAACCTGACGATGATTCACCGCGCGGTGGAGTTAGTCGAAGCGGGCAAGGGCGAAATCCTCGATATGGACGACTTGCCGATGGATGATCCGGCAACTTTCAAACTCTTGGAAAAGGGCGATTTGGGGGGCGTCTTCCAACTGGAGTCTTCGGGGATGCGGCAGATTGTGCGAGATCTGAAGCCGTCGGGTTTAGAAGACATTTCATCAGTACTGGCGCTGTATCGACCGGGACCGTTGGATGCGGGGCTGATTCCCAAGTTTATTAACCGAAAGCATGGGCGCGAGAAGATTGATTTCGCCGACAAAATCTTAGAGCCCATTCTCAGTGAGACCTACGGCATCATGGTCTATCAAGAGCAGATCATGAAAATTGCCCAGGATATGGCGGGCTACTCTCTCGGTCAAGCAGATTTGCTACGGCGGGCGATGGGTAAGAAGAAAGTCGCGGAGATGGAGAAGCATAAAGGGCAATTCATCGAGGGGTCGGTGGCGAAGGGTGTGCCCAAGAAGGTGGTCGAAGAATTGTGGGATCAGATGGTGAAGTTTGCCGAGTACTGCTTCAACAAATCCCACTCCACAGCGTATGGATTTGTGACGTTTCAGACGGCGTATTTGAAGGCGAACTATCCCGTCGAATATATGGCGGCGCTGCTGACCTCGAACAGTGGCGACCAGGATAAGGTGCAGATGCACATTGCGAACTGCATCAGCATGGGCATTGAGGTGCTGCCGCCGAATATTAATGAATCGCGGGTGGATTTTACGCCGAAGGGACAACAGATTTTGTTTGGGCTCTCGGCGATTCGTAATCTGGGGCAGGGGGCGATTGAGTGCATTTTGGAAAGTCGCGATGAAGATGGGCCATTCACGTCTTTGGCGGAGCTGTGCGATCGCGTGGATATGCGAGCGGTAAACCGACGGGCATTGGAAGCCCTGATTCTCAGTGGCGCGTTTGACCCGATTGACCCGAATCGCAATCAGCTCATGCACGACTTGGAATTGGTGCTGGAGTGGGCCCAAAGCCGGGCCAAGGATCGAGAGATCGGTCAGGGCAACTTGTTAGACATGCTGGGCGGTGGCGCTGATACCTCGGGTGGGGTAGCGCCGATGGGCGGCTTTGAAAGTGCGCCCAAAGCTCCCCCGGTGGCAGACTTTGACCCCCAAGACAAGCTCAAGCAGGAAAAGGAACTGCTAGGTTTCTATATCTCCGACCATCCGCTGAAGTCGGTGCAAAAGTCGGCCCGCATTTTGGCTCCGGTGAACTTGGGTGAACTGGAAGGGCTACCGGAGAATATGACGCTGAGCGCGATCGCGATGTTGGCGAACGTGAAGCCGATCATCACGAAAAAGGGCGATCGCATGGCAATTGTATTGCTAGAAGATCTGTCCGGCAGTGTGGAAGGAGTGGTCTTCCCACGCTCTTATGAACGGATTGGCCAGTACATTCAGCCGGATGCGCGACTGATGGTGTGGGGCAAGTGCGATCGCCGCGACGACCAAATCCAGTTCATCGTGGATGATGCCGAACCGATTGAAGACGTGAAGATGGTGATGGTGGATCTGGATCCCAATATTGCAGCTGATATTGAGCAGCAGCATCGGTTACGCAATGTGATTCGGAGTAGTCAGGGGGATGACCCGAAGTATGCGCGGGTGCCCGTGATTGCAGTGATTGGCAAAGCAGACGAGCGACAGGTGGTGCGATTGGGCGCTCAGTTTCGGGTCAAGGATGCCGAAGCGGCGATCGCGGCCCTTGCTCGGGCCGACTTTAAGGCCCGTAGCAGCCCACTGATTAGTGCTTAAGGAACGATGAAAAATGATATTGCGGTTGAAGCAGTGACCATGTAAATGGGGAGCGGCGCTGCCCGCGTTGGCAAACCGCTAAGGGGTAGGCAGCGCAATGCGGTTACGCCCCTGGGCTTTGGCCTGATATAACGCGCGATCAGCCAAATTGAGCAAATCGGTGGGAGCGATCGCCAATCGTGGCGTCATTGAGGCCAAGCCAAAACTTAGCGTCAAATAACCATAGTGAGATTCTTGGTGTTGAATGGCGAGGGCTTGCAGACGGCGGCGCAGTAAACCAAGCAGCTCGACGGCGGCATCTTCTTCCGTATCCGGCAGCAGAATGACGAACTCTTCTCCGCCATAGCGGGCGACTAAATCTTGCGATCGCCTGAAAACTGACTGAATGGTGCTGGCCACTCGTTTGAGGCAGGTATCTCCGGCGGGATGACCATAGCAGTCGTTGTACTGTTTGAAAAAATCAATGTCGGCCAAAATCAGCGTCAACGTGCTGCCCCGGGTCTGTTGCTCTTGCCAGCACTCTTCTAAATAGTGATCAAATCGACGACGATTGGCCACCCCCGTCAGGCCATCCATCGTTGCGAGGGTTTGCCAGTGTTCATACAGTTCGGCCTGATAGACCGCAATACCAAACTGCATGGCGATTTTAGACAACAGTTGAATTTCAGTCTCGCTCCAACAGCGCGGGCTGCGGCAGTGATGGGCAATCAACAACCCCCACAACCGGCCCTCTTGCAGCACGGGCACCACCAGATTGGCTCGCACGCCAAAGCCCCGCAACAGCTCAAGATGGCAAGCATCAATCTCAGCAGTGTAGATATCTGCGATCGCCCGCACGCGGCCTTGTTCGTAGAGAGAAATGTAGCCATCACGGAAGCAGGACTCTTCGATGTGAGTGTAGAGAATGGGCATCACCCCTGGCGAGACAGACTCAACGGCCACAGTACCGCTCCAATCTGGTTTAAAGCGATAAAGCACGACCCGATCAGTGCGCAAAAACAACCGCACTTGGGCCACCGTGGTGTCTAAAATTTCATCTAACTCCGTACACTCATAGATGCGCTGAGAAATCGTGTCAATCAGCCGTTCTTGTGATAATTCTTGCTGAGTTAACTGGCGCTGTCGCCGCAGGATTTTGATCTTTTGTTGCAGGGCACGATTAATTCTTTTCAGTTCCTGAGTCTCGGCGTGAATCGCCGCATCAACCGCTTGATTGCTCTGTCGCATCACCTCAGAGATGATTTGGGATTCTTGCAGTTTTTTCAAACACCAGCACACAATTAACTGGCCCTGCGATGTCGCAATACAATCGGCATTAACCTGCACGCGAACGGGTTGCGTAGCGGTTTGAAATGACATCTCCCAAGCAGGGATCTGCGCAGCCGTTGCCATATAAGCTAATCGCTGCTGAAGTCGCGATCGCTCTGCCGCTACTACAAATTGCGACAAATGCTGCCCGCATAATGCCTCTAAAGAACCACCTAGCAAGTTTTGAGCCGCCTCATTGGCCTCTTCAACGCGACCGTCCGCAGTCGTTATCAGGCAGGCTTCGGAGCACAGCTCAAACAGTTTTTTATACTGATCGCTCATCTAGATCAATTCGCTTCTTAAAAGCTGAGAGTGTCAACTTAATTGTCACGTTCAGCCATCAACTGTGAATCACAAGGCATTTCATGGAAAAAATTGTTGCGAAAGTTGCGTAGGCAATATTTGCCTTATTTGACCTATTCAAACGAGGAAACTCGACAACTTTCACCACAGGCAATATTTCCAAGAATCACGTTGCGCCACTGATGCAAACAAAGTGTTCAGATCAACGAAGAAAAGCGCGACCGTTCAATCAATTTACTTGGTCGTAAAGCATTCCTCACCGAATGTGAAGAAACGCTTTACATACCTTGGATGAACGGATGGTGCTGTGGATCCGGAAAGTCACGAGTCGAGATTGAGGGCAGGGCCACGCCCGATCTCGCCCCATCAGGGACAATCTGCATCATGCTGTCGAATGGTGAGGTAGCTCTCAGTGAGCCAGCAATCTATAATTTTTGTGTACGAGAGCAGCTGTTAGGAAGGGTAAGCAATATGGACATTGGCCCATTGGAACCGTTTAAGCCTTATTTAGACTTTTTTCACCCCCTCTTTATGTGGGTTTTGTTGGCCCTGAGTGTTTATGCCATGTACCTCGGGTTTAAAATTCGTCAAACCCGTAAGGCAGAAGGCGATGCCAAAAAAGAATTAATCAAGGGCAAATTTAATATTCGTCACCATCAGTGGGGCTCGGCATTGCTGGCTCTGATGGTGTTGGGCTGCATCGGCGGCATGGGGGCGACCTACGTCAGCAATGGCAAGTTATTTGTCGGCCCGCATTTGCTGGTGGGGCTGGGGATGACCGGCATGATCGCCACTTCGGCCTCGTTGGTGCCCTTTATGCAAAAGGGAAATGACGCAGCAAGATCCGCTCACATTGCCTTGAACGTGATTTTGGTCGGCTTATTTGGCTGGCAAGCACTTACGGGCATGCAGATTGTGCAGCGCCTGCTCGAAAAATTTGGTAGCTAGTTTCGCTAACCGAAATTTTCGGCCCTATCGTTTCGTTTCATTCCCCTAACAGCCCGGCAAGCGCGATCGCGTTTGCCGGGTTCGTTTATGGCTCAATTACCAAGCTGTCCAAGGTCTCAAGCAGATGCCGCCAGGTTGGGCGATCGCTAGGCTGATGAGACAAACAGGCTTGCTGCAAATGTTTCAGAGTTTGCCAGCGATCGCCCTGGGCGGCAAGATCGGGCGGGGGGCAACGGTCTAGCAGGTCTTCTAACAGACAGCCAAATGCCCTAACTTCAATGCGAGCCAACGCCGAACTGAGGTGCAGATCGGTGGGGTCAAAAAATCCCGCCGCCCCAAAATCGCTCAAAAAACTGTCTCCACTCGTGCGCGACAAAATGTTGTGCGCGTAGAGATCACCATGAAGAATGCCGCAATCATGCAAATGAGCCACGGCAGCGGCAATACCACTAACGATTCGGAGGCTCACCGCTAAGGGAAACTGAGTCTCTGGTGCATACGTGTCACGGGTACAACTGGCCAAGCTCGGTGGACCGCCTAAGGTTTTGTAGTCAGCCTCAATAAACGGAAAAACCAGTCCCGCTTTTTGCTCTGGATGGTTCACCACCTGCCCCAAGACACTCACCAAATGAGGGTGACTCCCAGCGGCCATACAGGCTTGCATTTCATCAAGGGGGGAGCCATCGCTCGTGAGATCGCCTTTGAATACCTTGACGGCAACAGTCTGAGAGGTGCCCTGGCGTTGCCAAACCGCTCGATAAATAACGCCAGAGGCACCCTGCCCTAACTCTTCTGCCAGGGTAAGATCGCCCCACTCAATCGGCTCTAAATCCTGAGACTGCTTTGACGCGGTGCCCCACTCAGCACAAAAGGGATTGCCCGCATAAGCCAACCAGGCGAGGCGAGGCAAGGACAACAGCCAGTTGGGCAAGACCGATAACTGATTGGCCGCCAGCCGAATCAATTCTAAGTTGTGGCAGGTGGCTAACTCTTCGGGCAGCGCTTGCAGGTGGTTACCTGCCAACATCAGTTTTTGTAGTTTAGACAGTTGGCCCAGCGAGGCAGGCAAGGTCGTGAGTTGGTTATTTGTGAGAATTAGCCACCGGGTCTGAAGCGGCAGGGCCGTTTCGCTCAAAGTCTTGAGCTGATTGGCCTTGAAGCTAATCATGGAAAGTTGAGGACATTGAGCCAGCACTTCAGGCACCGCCTCAAACTGATTATTGTTGAGAAACAGTACCTTGAGCTGATGCAGCCGGGGCAAGTCGTCAGGCAGTGCAGATAGACGATTGTTAGACAGGTCCAAAATCTCTAGACCATCGGCCAAGCCAAAAATCTCTGGCGGAAACTGGGTGAGCTGATCGGACAAGCTGAGACGTTTGACGCCCTGCATTTCGCCGCTTTGTAATTCTTCCAATGTGGCCATGATGGTGCAGTTGCCTTAAAGGTGGGTATCTCGGGTCGAAGCCGCGACTGAACGGCGCAATTTAACGCAATCTAAACGGTGGCTTCTCGCTCAAGCAGGAGGGTAAACGGGCCATCATTAACGATATCGACTTGCATCGTCGCGCCAAATCGCCCCATTTCAACCACTAAACCACTTTGAGCCAGCATCTCGACGAACTGTTCATAGAGCATTTCGGCTTGGTCGGGCGGGGCGGCCTGGGCAAAGGAGGGGCGGCGACCTTTTTTGCAGTCGCCATACAGGGTGAACTGGCTAATGACGAGGATTTCGCCCTGAATGTCTTGGATCGATAAGTCGGGGCGATCGCTCTCCGGGGCCGAAAAGATCCTGAGTTCCAAACATTTGCGGGCCATCCAGGCGAGTTCTGTCAGGGTGTCGGTGGGGGCAATGCCGACAAGCAAGTTCAGCCCGCGTTCGATTTGCCCCACAATTTCACCGGCAACCGAAACACTAGAGGACTGCACTCGCTGAACGACAACACGCATGATACTGACTCTCAGAAAAGGGAGGAATGGCGACAGCCCATCACTTTGCTGTAGCCAGCATAAACGCAGATGCGGCAGCTCACTAGCGATCGCGCCATCCCCACATCTGCCCAAGAAATCAGGGTTTTATGAAACGCCAGTCTTGTCCGGCAGAATTTTGCCTACCCTTGAACAGCCGAGACGGCTGTCCACACTTAGTTAAAGACTCATACCTCAGCAGACTCTGGGCCGGTGGGTGCAACCGTGGCCTCAGTGGATGGCTCTGGCAGTTGCAGTAGTTGCTCAGCCAGCCTTTGCGCGATCGCGGCGGCGGCTCCCGGTGGCCCCATGCGGCGTTGACCATTGTGGCGAATCGTGTCGAGGCGATCGCGATCAGCCAAAACGTCAGCCAGGGCGCTGCCGATATCTGCCGCACAGGGCACCAAAATCACGGACGGCCCGAGTAAGCGGGTTTGTAGCTGGGCAAAAGTGGGATTGAATTGGGGGCCAGCCCCCGGAGTGATGAAGGCAGGTTTGCCCAAGCCGACAAACTGTTCAGTGGCGGTACCGGCCATGGCGATCGCGGCATCCGCCGCCTGCAAACAGTCGGCATAGGCGGTTTGGGTCAAAATGACTCGACCGTTCGCTTGGGTGAATTGGGTCTCGGGATGCTGGGGATCGGGTTGCCAGTGAGCGGCGGCTAACGCTGAGCGCAATGGGGTTAAATCGAGAGCAGGCGCGATCGCCCCCAAAAACTGGATGGCACGGGGAGCAAACTGCCGCAATACGCTATCCATCGCTGTGACGATAATTTGCCAGTTGTCATAGGCCTCGGGCGATCGCGACCCTGGCAGCAAGGCCACCGTCAAGCTTTCCGGGTTCTCCGGTTGCAGCGCTACTAGTTGGGGAGTGGCAGCCAGGCCATCCATCATCGGATTCCCGGCAAAGACTTGGGGCACCCCGAGTTGTTGCAACTCTACCCGAGTCAACTCATCGCGGACGATCGCCGCCCGACAGCGATCGCGACTCATCAGCCAGCGCTCCCACGGCAAATACATCGAACCCGCCCACCCGGCATACCAGGGCAAGTCCGCCAGTGGCCCTTGCTCATCTCGCAGATAATAAGCCGACTTGGCCGTGCCGATGACGGCGTAGGGCAACCCGCTCCACCAGGCAAAGGCCGCAGGAATCACGTCCCCCACCGCCAGCACAGTTCCCTCCTCCCTGGCCCACTGTTTCAACGCTTTGAGCTGCCTCAAGGTGAGCTGCACCAACCCCCCTTTTAGGTCGCGCGCCAGTTGGCGACTATCCATATATATGAAGCCGCCAGAGGGCAACGTTTTAGTGGCGGCAATGAGGGGGATTTGCTGCTTTTGAAATGACGTCCCCTCGCCGACCAGAGGGAGGGCGGCAAGGTCCACGGTTGGATGGCGCGATCGCAACTCAGAAAGGATGCGAAGCGCGATCGCATCTTCCCCATGACCATTACTAATGCACAGCAGCCGACCAACCATACTCACAGACGCTGAATAACTTGACTCTAAGCAGCATAGACCGAGACTGGGCAAGTCGTGCCCGCAAAATAATGCGCGGTTGCTCTACAAAAAACAGTCCGTCAGGGTCCCGGTCCCTCGGTCCAGACTTCAAATTTTTGGGTATTCCACCAGGGACCGGGCCCCTCAGTCCCAGTGATATCCCCCCTTTTCATCGTTTGGAGTGGTGCGTCCCAGGCACCCGGTCCCTGTTGGATAACTCGGTACCCTGAGATCGCAACTAAGGGACCGGGTGCCTCTGCCGTAGAGACAGACGATTTTTCATTTTTTGGAGTGGTGCGCGAGCTTGAGGAACCGTTGCCCTAAAACGGCACTGGAGAAGTCAATGCCACCCGCTCAGCCGTAACGGGATGCTGAAACTGCAGCGCTTTGGCATGGAGATGCAGACGATCAGTCTGGTCTGGGGCACCGTAGAGCGTGTCGCCCAAGATAGGCGCGTTGAGTCCCTGGGGGTGGGCCGCGTGAACTCGCAGCTGATGGGTGCGGCCCGTGTGGGGAATGAAATGGAGTCGGGGGCGATCGCCCGCAGCTAACACCTGATAGTCAGTCAGACTCGGTTTTCCCAGCTGGAAATGCACGCTCGTCTTGGGACGATCTTGGGGATTACGCCACAGGGGCAGATCAATTTGCCCTTGGGGCAGCGCCACAGGGGCGCTCAGAATCGCTTCATACGCTTTTTGCACCTGACGATGAGCAAATTGCTGGTGCAGATGTCGATGGGCGGCCTCAGTTTTGGCGAGCACCAAGATGCCCGAAGTGCCTTTATCAAGGCGATGCACGGCGGCCAAATAGTTGATATCCGATCGCTGGCAGCGGAGCCGACTCATCACACTGTCTTGCAATGCCTGGGTCCGCCCGGGAACGGAGAGCAAACCACTGGGTTTATCAATCACCAGCAGCGATGCATCTTCGAACAAAATTGGCAGCGGCTCATCGGGCACCGACGGCGGGGTGGCGATCGGCGCTAGCCCAGAGAGCAAAAAGCCCATGATGGGTTGACAGCGCTCAGCACAAGCGCCGTAAAACTGACCGGGATGCTTATCGCCTGCCGCTGGCCCCCACCAAAATTCGGCCAGGGCCAGCGGCTTCAGGCCGTGGGTCGCAGCGTAGTGCAACAGTTTCGGAGCGGCGCAGTCACCCGTGCCGGTCGGCAGCCCGGTCGGCCAGAGCGCTTCGAGGGCAGTTGTTTCACCAGCAAAATTAGTGAGGGAATAGGCGGCGTGCATTTGGGTTTGGAGTTGCCGCGAAAGCCCTTTGCGCTGGTGCTTTAACTCGCGAATTTGAGCATCCGCTTGGGCGATCGCACTCCGTAAGGGCGCTAAGACCGCATCGCGTTGGCGTTTCAGTCGCCGCTTTTCACCACCGTCGCGTTGGCTTTGGCGCACCAGTTCCGCTTCGGTCTGGGCCAACTCATCCCCGATCAAGGTCTGGGCATACTGCTCACGGCGGCGATCACGGTCTCGCTTTTGCTGGCGATGCTGTTGGGCTAAAGCCTGCAACTGGGCGACAAAGGCTTGGGACTGGGCCGCCAACTTAGCGCGTTCGGGCAGTTGCTGCAGGGCGATAATCGCTTGCTTCAGCTGCTCTAGCTGCCGCAGCGTTTGCAGTTCCAACAGAGAGACTTGATCGCGTCCCGGAATGGGCGGTACCCAACCTGCCACCGTAGCTCGCCCCTGCAATAAACCCGAAAAAGCTTTGAGCACACCACGTTCACCAGCAGGCGTAGCCACCAGCAACACCCCGATCATTTTGCCTTCAGAGAGTTCACCGATCGCGGCAGGCAAAGTGGACATCAGGCCCCGAGCAATCGCTTCGGCTTCCGCCGTCCGGGGCAATTGCAATCGTTGTCGAGTCTGGGGACAGCGTCCCTCATACCAGTAATCGGGAGGACTCGGCGACAGCGGGCGATCGCCCGCCACAAAGTCCGTCACTGGATGCAGCAGCCCCATCTGTCTACAGTAGGTTGGGCGTATAGGGTGTGAAGAGTGAACCATCCCCCTTGGCGACGGTAATCACCGTTTTGACGCCACCGCGACGAGTGAAGTCACCAATGACCCGCAGACCCACGGGGGCGAGTTCTTGCCAGAGACGATCAGCGATCGCATTCGTCACCATTTCATGGCTGATGCGCTGGTCACGAAAGGAGTTGATGTAGAGCTTAAAAGCTTTGAGTTCGACGACCCAATCCCCAGGCTGATAATCCACCACAATGGTACCAAAGTCGGGATACCCAGAGCGGGGGCACAGTGCCGTAAATTCAGGATGCTCTAAGTGGATGGTGTAGGCATTGTCGGTTTGATTCGCCCATTTTTCCAACGGCTCAAAGGCGGCTTGGGCAATGGCGCGATCGCCATACTGCTGATCAGGCATCGACTGAGCAGTGGAAGAGGGTTTCGGGTCAGCGGGTCGCCAGGTAGTCGTCATAGGTATCGCAGACAGAATTTAGGTAGATGTCAATCTCGGTTAGTTAGGGAGCAGTGGTTAATCGCCGTGTTCGCGAATGGGCCATTAAGTTAACGGCTGCGCACAGTTTGAACCCAACACCTAAGTCGCACTTTCTTCTAATTGAGCCAGAACGCGATCGCGAAACTCGGGATCGGTATTCGCTAGCCCCAATAGTTGAAAGTAGTCCTGTCGCGTTAACCCCGCCGCTTGAATCAGCGTAAACGCCTCAGACTCGACTGCTCGCTGCAGTTGCATTGACTCCGCTTCCGTTTCGGCCCGCTGGAGATCGGCGGTGCGATCGTCAATCAACTCGGCCACGCTGAGATAAGCTGACACGAACTGATCCACCTTTTCCGAAGGAATATCCGTGGCATTCAGTTCCGTCACGGGCTCGATCACAGCTGGCGTGGAAGCCTCGGCCTCGTTATCGGCCCAAGCGATCGCACTGGGCCAGCCCAAACTCCCCATCAGCACAACCACTCCAGCAAGAGCCCACAACATTTGCCGCCATTGCGCAGGCAGTTTCAATTTCGTCACGTCTGTTCTCCTGTTCGCGGCTATTAACAGTATGGCGAACCTCAGCGTCAATGCCACTCCTGTATGCAGGATATGGGAGCACTACTGATCTTGCTGCGCCCACAAATCATTCAAATCCAAGTAGTAGCGAGGGTTGACGGGTTGACCATTGCGATGCACCTCATAATGCAGGTGTGGCCCCGAAGATCGCCCGGTCGATCCCAGTGCCCCAATCAGTGTTCCTCGTTTGACGCGATCGCCAGCTTGCACCTCTAGCGCAGACAGGTGAGCATACAAAGTTTCGTAGTTGTAGCCATGGTCAATCACGACATGGTTGCCATAGCCGCCCGAGTACTGGGCCTTAACCACGATCCCATCCGCCGTTGCGTAAATTGGCGTCCCCGTTGGCCCGCGAAAATCGATGCCATTGTGCATCTCGTAGCGTGAGCCCCCAAACGGATTTCGCCGCAGGCCAAATTCGGAAGTAATTTCCAAGGCTCCATCAATCGGCTTCGCGCTCGGAAAAGCCGCCGCCTGAGCCGCTTCCTCAGCTAGCGTGTCTTCGAGGGCTGGCCGCACCTGAGCTTTTAGCTTGGTATCAATCTGCGGCATGCGCGATTTTGCCAGCGCAAACAAGTCACCAGCATCCGCGACTTGCCCCACCCCACCCCGAGGAATGTCCACCGAGGAGCGATCGCCAGAACTCGCTTCAGGAACTCCGGCCCGCTCGCGCAAATCCTCAACTTCGGAGTCCAGGGTTTCTAACTCAATCAAGACCTCATTGGCGGTCTCGGTCAGGTTTTCGTTTTCCTCCGCCAGCTGTTCGTTGTGCCCTAACAGCTGCGAGACCCAAACCACAGGCACCGCCGCTAATAGCACCCCCATCAAGATAAGTGGTAGCGGTCGCAGGGTAATTGCCACCGGCGTCTCACCAGTTCGGGTAATCAAAATGGTGTAAGGCCTGGGTAGTCGAAATCGCATACGCTTTTCAGGGAACAAAGACAAATCTTAAGATTTACAACAGATTTAACTACAGGATTATACGGGGATCATCGCCATCAGGCAATTTTTGCGATCGCTGATCGGCACCGATGAACGCTCAGGCCATCCGGCAGGGCAGCCAGGGAAGGGCGATCGCGCTTGTTTCGATCACTAGATAAACAAGGGCATTTCCAAGGCTAATGCGTCCCTTAAAGATCAAGATCGGGGGGAAGGCAGAAGCCCCAGCTCCATCAGCCTTGGTTTTAAGTCCGTCAGCCCCCAGCGTTCACCCAGGCAAGGCAACCCCAGAGAAGCTTGCCAGGTAAATCTGCACTCCTGCGGCGGAGAGTATGAAGAGAGATTCCAGTATGGGCGGGACGGATTGTCAGCTGCTGTGTGGCGAGGGCGATCGCCTTTCTTGTCGGCCTCAGTCTCGTTATCTACGGGCTGAAACCGCCTCTCAAACTATCGCCGGGGTAACTGGCTAAGCCCCGTGTCGTGTAGCCAGATCAAAAATGGGGCAACTGCTGTCGCCCCATTTCGGAAAAATCTTCTAGTTTTTATCGCAATATTGCTACAGCAAAATCACTTGAGCAAACGTGTAATCCGAACATCAAATTCGGCTGCTTTGGGATGAATGCCCGTTGCCTTGGTGATAGCAGCTTCGTCAGCGCCCTGCACCGAAAGGGCGTCAACTTCGTAACGTTCCGTATAAATTTTGGGCGCAGCAGTCGGGGCGCCAGTGTATTCCTTAATATCAACAAAGGCTTCGTAAGTATGGCTCATGGCTCGGCCCTCCTGGGATTTGAGCAGTTTTCCGATACCCTTTCAGTATAAAAAAATTGCTCTTTTGAGCCCGTGGGAATCAATCGTTCTTGAAAACCCTTAATGTTTGCTTGCTCTAGTTATACAAATTGCATGGAAAAGTAGCGGTTTGTGTCTTGATTGAAAATCACCAAGTTTTAGTACACCTCCATAATCGTGATCGAAATAGAGCGATCGCCCAAGTTCCAGCTAATTCTTTGCAGGATATCAATAATCTACTGCGATCTCCGAACATCATTAATCCACACCAAAATCTGGCCCTAGCGATTGGTTAGACATCAAAACATTGCCGCGATCGCACATTCATTGGCAAGCCAATTTTGCCATTTCTCAAATAGCAATCAAACTATTTGAGGGTTAGCTTTAGCGACTAAATGGCTCATTTTTTAGCCGCCATCCGCATCATTCCAGCAGGCTAAGCCCTAAGCGTCAATAGTTAAGCAATCAATAGAAAGCCTCATACAGCATTTCTCACTCTAGTGAGGTGCAGTAGCAGCAATTTGTAAACCAGTTTTTAATGTCTGTCAAAGAAACTTCCT
>NZ_QVFV01000014.1 GCF_004212215.1 Leptolyngbya iicbica LK | reverse complement strand
GTGAGGCATTCATCTACCTCGCTATGATTCGGATTATGGTGCGACGCTTAGCCTAATTTGATACCTCGGATGAATTCTCAAACATCCTCTGAAGGGGGCTAGCCCCCCATCACCATCACCAGCGTAAACAAAATGCCCAGTAAGCTGGCGAAAAACCAACTCATACCGCGCGGCAAAAGCTCGCGGCTCAAGTCTTTCTTATAACCGCAGTAGAGACATTCAAAAATATCGCTGTCACCGTGTAAGCGCACCAACTCTTTGCGTTTACAGCGAGGACATTCAAAGCCGGTATCTGCAGGCATGGCAACCTCCCGCAAGCTCTGCAATAACTCTCCTCAGGTGTCGCCCACGGCTCGATTGGCCTGACCCACAGACGATATTGGAATCAACATGCTGGGTGTCAGCGATCGCTGGTCTAGCAAGCAGGGCAAGTGATTTAACCTTGGCTAGCTTTGTGACGAATACCAGCCTTCGCAGCGGGCCTCACCTGTAGATGACGCCGTTCCTGATATCTCTATTATTCGCTGCGCCGTTAATGGCCTCAACCTTTTCATGTCAAAGTGTTGAGGCCCATCAAGAAATGTCCTCAAAAAGGGCTGCTGCCTGGCCGATTGCCGCCCCCGTTATCTCCGCGCCGTTGGCAAGATCAGCATCGCATCGCCAAAAGAATAGAAGCGATAGTCCTGCCGAACGGCTTCGGCATAGAGATCCAACAATCGCTGACGACCGATCATGGCACTCACCAACATCATCAGACTTGACTCTGGTAGGTGGAAGTTGGTCATCAGCCCATCCAACACCTGCCACTGATAACCGGGATAGATGAACAGATTGGTTTTGCCCTGCAAAGGTTGTAATTCGCCCGATTGGGCTGCCCCCTCTAAAGCGCGGGTAACCGTGGTGCCGACGGCAATCACGCGCCCCCCGTTGGCCTTGGTCTGGCGAATCTTCTCCACTGTGGCGGCCGGAACATCGAGCCATTCTGCGTGCATGGTGTGGTCGGTGATGGTGGCTGCCTCGACGGGGCGAAAGGTGCCGACCCCGACATGGAGCGTGATGAAGGTGCGATCGATCCCTCGGTCATCCAGTTGCGCAAATAGTTCTGGCGTGAAGTGGAGACCCGCTGTGGGGGCAGCTACCGCGCCGAGTTTTTCCGCATAGATGGTCTGGTAGCGATCGTCAGGAGCCGTCGATTCCGTGATGTAAGGGGGTAGGGGCATCTTGCCGAGGCGATCGCACACCTCATAGAACGACTCTGGACCAGGGATCGTAAATTTTAGGATCCGGCCATTCGTTTCGGGATCAGAGGCGACCACGTCGGCAATTAACGCGGGCTGATCCAGGTTTTCACCAAAGTGAATTTGAGCGCCTGGTTTGAGACGCTTTCCTGGCTTGACCAAAGCGAGCCATTCCAGCGATGCCCGCTCTTCTAGCAACAAGATTTCCACCGCTGCGCCCCCGACTTTTTGGCCAAACAGTCGCGCTGGCAAGACTTTGGTGTCGTTGAGCACCAGCAAATCTCCCGGTTGGAGCAGTGACGGCAGGTCGTACACATGCCGATGCTCGTGCCCGCGAGCCGAGGTGATAGTTAACAAGCGAGCGTGATCGCGGGGCTCGACCGGGTTTTGAGCAATGCGATCGGGCGGCAGTTCGTAATTGTAAGCCGAGAGTTGGAAGTCGGAATTATCGGGAATACCCATGGATTTCGCTGAATTGGGTAGAACCCCCATGGTAATGCGCGGAGTTTCCCAGTGTCTAAAGCGACAGAAAATCACGAAGATATAAATGTACGCACCCACCGGAGGGTATTTCAGATGGATTACATCTATCACCTCGCTAACGCAAGCTTAACCCTTCGAGTTGTCGAACACCTGCTGCAAAAGACCGAGCTGCCTCTTTCCTGGATTACCGTAATTCATCAGATTGACGGTTGGGTTATTAAAGTCAGAATGCACGACGTCATCGAAGAGGCTACGGCTGAAGATTTTCGCGCTTATTTGAATGAACTGGGTATTCCCCACGAGCCCAACATTCGTCTCCGCATGGCGTTATGGGCCCTCGAAACGGGACAATCTCCTGTTGATGTCATGCGCCGCTATCAAGTTGCCGTTGTTTCCCATGGCAAGCCTGAACGTGAAGAAATTGAAGCCTTCCGCAATCAGTTTGTAATGGGTTTGGGTTATTGTCCGGAGACTCTGGCTTAACAGATTTTTGACGTGGCAGTCGGTTTGTCTCTCTTCCCCAATGTCCTGCTTTCTTTGTGAAAGTGGGACATTTTTTTGTGCTTCAACGTTACTCATTTCAGACTATACATCTGACAACATGAGCTTGCTGTTTTCTCTCATTCGTGATGATGAAATATTTTTATGGACTCCTATGCGTAGTAGGTACGGTTTTACCGTTGAGTCAGTTTGTACCCTGGGTGTCCACTTACGGTTGAGATTTATTCCAGCTCATCGCTGAAGCTGCGGCTAATTCAATTAGTACGTTTGCCTGGCTAGATGTCTTAGGAATTAGGATTTTATAAAATCCAAGTTTTGTCGGGCCAGGCATCTTGCCTGCACTTGAACAGCCGAGACGGCTGTTCACACTTAATCAAATTCCCATTCCTTAGGGTCTGCGAGATCGCCCTCATCAGCTTGATTGTTTACGAGGGGCAACGTTTGACCATGCAGATGTTGTGGTTACCGCTAGTCGGTACGCTAACCGTCGGTGTTTCCTTGGGCTTACCGCTATTTTTGCTCCTCCGTGAATTGCATCTCGAGGCCGAAGTCACTGCGTAGAATAAGACTAGGTCAACGGGACAGAACAGATGCGATCGAATCAACTCAATCAGGCGCTAATCAAAATTGTGGGATTGGGCTGGGCGGCGTTTGCGATCGCCGCGATCGCCATTCGAGTCGTCTTGGCTGCGCCCGATGTCGTCTTGCTGGTCGATCGCAGCTATTGTGAACCCTCGGACTGGGCCGTGGTGGCCGACACCTATCAAGACCTTTATCAGCAAGATCAGCGCGGGCAAATCAATCTAGAGTCCGTCATTCTCTTCAGTGACCTGGGTGAAGAGGTGAGTGAACCGCTGTCGCCCGAAGCCTTTCGCAATCTCAATACCTACGGTCAGTTGAGTCCTGGGCGGCAAAACGAGTTGACGGCCCAGTATCCCGATGCCCGCTTGCTGCAATGTCCCTGATCCAGAGGCGGGCGATCGCGCTCCTACGGTTGTAAATATCGTTAGCCCTTTCAGGATTGCCCAGGGGAACGACTGTAGGCTTTAAGCAGTCAACTTTTTCGTTGTCGGTTACGCCCAAATGGGAGGAAGGCAAGATGTCACGGGGATTTTCGCGGCGTCATTTTTTGCAGGCGACAGGGGCGACCTTAGCGGCGCTCGGCTGGTCGCAAATGGACGTGATGCGTCAGGGCGATCGCTATGGCCGTGTCTGGGCACAGTCAACCCCGCGCAAACTAGCCTTGCTCGTCGGCATTAACGATTACCCCAGCGATAGCCGCTTTGCGCCATTGAACGGCTGTGTGAATGATGTTGAGCTGCAATATTATCTGCTGGTGCATCGGTTTGGTTTTAACCCGCGCGATATTGTCAAGCTGACCGATCAACAGGCCACCCGTGAGGGCATGCTCACCGCGTTTGAAGAACACCTCATCAAGCAGGCGCGACCCGGCGATGTGGTTGTGTTTCACTTTTCGGGCCACGGTTCTCGCGTGCTCGACCCCGACCAAGACTTCGAAGATGGTCTGAACAGCACCCTCGTGCCGGTGGATAGTTTTCTCCCCGCCGAGTTTCCCCGCGCGGGTGGGCCGGTGGATGACATCACGGGGCACACGATGTTTTTACTCGGTAGTGCCATGCCCACCGAAAATTACACGGTAGTGTTAGACAGTTGCCATTCCGGCGGTGCGAAGCGGGGCAATCTGACCATTCGATCGCGGGCGGGGGGCAGCGGTCTCTCGATGAGTGACACGGAGTTGGCTTACCAGGCGGACTGGCTATCGCGCCTCAACCTGAGTCCTGAAGACTTTATCCAGCGACGGCGGCAGGGGATTGCCAAAGGGGCGGCGATCGCCTCGACCCGCCGCGAGCAATATGCTGCAGATGCGCCCTTTAGCGACTTTTATGCTGGGGCATTTACCTTTGTGCTCACCCAATACCTGTGGCAACAAACGGGCGAATCGCCCCTGACTGGAGCGATCGCTAACGTTGCCCGCACCACCACCGAGCTCTCCTTTAGCAACCAAGAACCCCAGTTCGAGACGCAGCCTGGCAGCAACTTTGACCGTCAGCCGCTATATTTCGTCCCCAAAATCGCTACCCCGGCTGAAGCCGTGGTCACCAACATTGCGGGGGGGGAAGTTGAAATGTGGCTCGGCGGGGTCGACCCCAACAGTTTGGAAGCCTTTGACGCGGGGGCAGTGCTCTCTGGGGTGGATGCGCGCGGCCAAACGCGAGGACTGGTGCAGCTCACGACCCGCAACGGTTTGACCGGGCGCGGACGACTGGTCGATGCGGACAATTTGCCTTCCGGCTCACTGCTGCAAGAACAGGTGCGCGGCATTCCCACCGATGTCAAATTACGAATTGGTTTGGATGAGTCGTTGGGGGCAGACGCGACCCGTGCCCGCACCGCGTTGGAGGCGATTCCCGGGGTAGAGGCCCGGCCTTTAGGCGGCGAAGAAGTGCACTATATTTTGGGGCGGATGACCGCCGCCTATCGTCAAGAACTGGCGGGTCAGCCCAATCTCCCGGTGGAGGGGGCGATCGGCTTGTTTTCTCAAGGCTTAGACCTGGTGCCCAACGCCTATGGCAATGCGGGAGAGTCGGTGACCGCCGCCATTGAACGATTGCGCCCTAAACTGCGATTGTTGCTGGCGGCGCGCACGGTCAAGCTGGCGTTGAATCCGGGCACCTCTCGTCTCAACCTCAACGTGGCGATGTTTGATGAAATCGGCAACCAAGTTCTCGGTAAAGTGGTGGCCGTGCGCGGTGCCAATACGCCGCCTGAGCCCCGTCCGACGGTGCCGCAAATTGAGGTGGGTCAGGGGCTGCGGTTTGAAATTCAAAATCAAGAAGATCAAGACTTGTATGTGAGTGTATTGGTGATTGATGCCGAAGGCATTATGTCGGTGATTTTTCCGAATCAGTGGACGGCTTCGATCTCGGCGACGCTACTCCCGGCGAGAACGACGTTGCAATTGCCGAAATCCAGTGACAGCTTTCGATTGGTGGCGCAACCGCCGATTGGCACAACCGAGGTGTTAGTCGTCGCCAGCACCAATCCGTTGAATAATGCGCTGCAAGGTTTGCAGGCGATCGCGGACAACGTAGGCGTGTCGCGCGGCCCCGTGGGCATTGAAGATCCCAACGACGTGATTGATGGTTTGTTGGCCGATATCAGTGACGACACGCGGGGCACGGGCACGGCCACTACGCGATCGATCAATGTGTCGGAACTGGCGGCGCTCTCCATCACCTTTGACACTATTTAGTCAGAGCGCTCGGAGATGGGGGTGCATGCCACATTCTGGTTGAGGACAGTGGCTGGTTAGTTGAGTCCCTGGGTGGTTGGGTCGCTGAGGCGTTGGAACGGTGTCTGGCTGGCTGTTGATCGCGTCCCGCAGCGCTCTTATGCCAGTTTGGGTATGAAGATCCGATGAACATTCCATCAAGTTTTTGCAAGCTGCTCTGGAGCCCCAATCCCCCATATTTCAGTGTTTTCACGGACTAGATTCATCTCTGAACGTCCGGTCTTGGCAACGCTGTTCAAGAAGAGATGATTAAGGGCGATCGCATCCACCGCTGGAGGCATCTCAGCACGGCAAAATAAAAGTCGTCTATTCTCGTTGAAGGGCATATCTGCTTGTACGGATGGCGCTTGTTGTTTACCGGATGGCCTTAACAGGTCTTTAACTGTCATTTGGTTCAGCCATCGGGGTTGAATGCAGACTGACGATGACCTCTGTACAGAACTGACGAACTCTGAGTGAGTGACGAGGCGGCCTGGTCGTCCCAGTCAGTTTCTACCCAACCTAGTCCTACTGAAGCCTAAAATATGAAGTCAACCGCTAATCTTGAGCAATGGCTCATAGAATGTGATGCTGAGCTTGAGCAGGGCCATAGCACCGCCGAGCTTTGGCAACAGCGTAGCTTTTGTCTGGCGCAGCTACAGCGCTATCCCGAAGCTATTATGAGTTTTCAGCAGGCGCTCACCTTAGATTCGGATAATCCTCGAGTTTGGTGTAACTATGCCAGTACGTTAGCGGCGACCGGACAACTGGCTGATGCGGTTTACGCCTATGACCGGGCGCTCGATTTGGCCCCCAACTATGCCAATGTGTGGCGACGGCGTGGCAAAGTGCTCTATCGCCAAAAGGAATATGTGCGGGCGATCGAAAGCTACGACCACGCTCTCGCGTTAGCGCCGACGGATGCGCGCTTATGGTACGGCAAGGGGTTAGCCGCATATCAGTTGGGACAACTGAGCCAAGCGATCGAATTATTCAAAACCGCGATCGCCAACGAACCCAATAGTCCCGAAATTCATATTTCGCTTGCTTATGCCCTGATTGATAATCAGCAAAAGAGTCAAGCCCTCGCCTATCTACAACCCTGGATTACCAAAGGCTTCCAAAACGAGCGTTTATTTCAGTGTTATGCCTATTTGCTAGACCAGCGCGGCGATCACAATGAGGCTCTGTATTACTTAGAGCAGGCTTGTGACCTCGACCCCGGCAATGTCGATTTCTGGTTTCACCGAGGGATTGTACTCACTCGGTTACGGCGCTTGCCCGAAGCCCACGAAGTCTTTCGCGAAGTGCTGATGCGGCGGGCTGATAAACCGGATGCCTGGCTGGCGTTGGGGCTGGTCTTGCGCCATCTGTCAGAACCGGAGGCGGCGATCGCGGCGTTTGATAAAGCCTTGGCGCTGTCGCCGAGTCATCCCCTAGCGTTCTTTCATCAGGCGAGTTGCTATGCGGCCCTCGGTCGCGATGACTGGGCTGCCGAGCATTTGCGGCGGGCGCTTTCGCTCGACACCCAAACTTACTTGCTCAAGGCACAACGTGACCCCATTTTGCAGGGCCTGAAGCAGCACTTTTTACCAGCTGCAAATGCCAGCTAAAATTCAATTCTCGTTGATAGCGCGACAGGTCTGGATGTATGAGCGAGGGAGCCCGGGGGCAGTCTGTGTAGTCGCGACTTAGAGAATTGATATGAGGGCTACGTGCTGATATCAGCTCCCAAAACATCAGAGTATCTGTACGGGTTTGGCACTGCCAAACCCCAACAATCGGCGGTGACATACCCACCCCCTATCGACTGCCTTCAACTCCCTGACTCAGGGGTTTGGCGTTGCCAGTCGCCGATGTTCCAGGTGCTAGCGTCCCAGGGGGTGGGGTCGACTCCGGTCAGCGTTTTGCTCACGCCGTTGGCGATCGCCCGATGCACAATGGGAATCACCGCCACATCTTCCGCCAGTAGTGCATCCAACTCTTGAAAGAGAGCGGCCCGCTTTTCGAGGGTGAGTTCTTGCTTGGCCGTGGCGAACAGGGCGTCGTACTCGGGATTGCAGTAGCGGGCGTTATTCGGTTTTTGCCATTGATTCGCCTGGGTCGCAATTTGGTCGCAGGTCCACCAACCCAGATAAATGGTGGGATCGGGATGATCGTTGCCGGTCGTATACGCCTGCATATCTGCGTAGAAATGGTTGATGCTGTTGGTCTGCTCTGGGTCACCCGAGAAGAAATCATCCACCCGCACCCGTTTGATATCCACGTCGATGCCGAGCTCTTCCAAACTTTCAGCGACCAGGGTTTGAGTCTTTTGGCGCACCGGATTTACCGACGTCTGAAAGACCACTTCCATGGCTTGGCCATCGCGATCGCGCACGCCATCCCCGTCGGTATCCGTCCAACCCGCCGCGTCCAGCAGCTCCGCCGCCCGCTCTGGGTCATATTCGTAGGGCACGGTGCCCGGACTGGCAAAGGGCCGGGGTGCAACTAACAATTGAGCGGTGGGGCGACCCGTAAACCCGTACAGCTCTTCGGCAATGGTGTCGCGATCGATGGCGTAGGCGATCGCTTGCCGCACTCGCACATCGCTCAAAAAGGGATGCGGCGCTTGCAGACTGGAGCGCTCGCCCGCCTCCGTCTCGGCAAAAGGATCGGTGGGGTTGAGCATAATCCGCTCTACCAGGCCACCAAAGACAGTGTCCACGACACCTTGCCCATCCTGCTGCAGGTCTTTGAGCAGCTCGACCTCGACTTGCAAGTTGTGGGCAAAGTCGGCTTCGCCCGTGCTCAAGACTTCTCGCGCTGCCGCGTAGGGGGCCAGGCCACCCACAAATTCCACCCGCTTGAAGGCGGGAGTCTCGCCGCGATAGTTCGGATTGGGGACAAAGGAAATGCTGCCGGGTTGCGAGTCGCTGACCTGATACGGGCCGGTGCCAATGGGGGCCAGATTCGCTTCGGCATCTCGGGCCTCCGCGCCATTGGCTGACTCGAAAATGTGTTTGGGCAAAATGACGCCAGTTTGCCCCGTAAAGGGAATTTGCCAGGCGGCGGTGACATCGGTGAAATTGATTTTGACCGTCTGTTCGTCCAGCGCCTCGACCGATTCCACGCCCTCATAATATTGGGCGGTCGCGGCTCTCACTTGAGGATTGCTGACAAACTCAAAGGTGAAAACGACATCCTCAGCGGTCAACGGTTCGCCATCAGACCACACGACGTCGGGCTGGAGTTGCCAGGTCACCGATCGCCCATCTGCCGCGACGCCCTCATTCTCTTCTGAGGGAATTTCTGCCGCCAAAATCGGCACCAATTCCCCCCGCTTATTGGCAGTTGCCAGAGGTTCGAGAACGATGCGCCCCGCTTCAAAATCTTGAATGCCCGTCGCCAGATGTGGATTTAGCGTCACCGGCACGCGGCTATACAACAGGCGTAAGGTATTGCGATCGCGCTGCGCTACCGAGGCCGTCTCAGCTTGCTCTCCCGTGTCGGCGATCGGTGACTGGCTGCAACCGCCCGCGATCGTCGCCCCCAGCAGCACACAGCCCACTGTCATCCCCGCTAGATATCGACGCTGCTCGGTCATTGATGTATCCACAGTTACGAATTGCGATCCTATCCTAGCGATCGCTGACTCAATTGCGGGGTGTGCTGATTTCTAAGGCGGGTAACTGGGTTGTAGGATATCCCGCTTGGGTGTCAGTGTTTTTGAGTGCGTGCCTGACGTCTAAATCTGGATGATGACATACTTGGCGAACCACTCCCCTCATCCCCCAGCCCCTTCTCCCAGTTTTGGGAGAAGGGGGGCCGGACAAGTCCCTCTCCCAGTTTTGGGAGAGGGATTTAGGGTGAGGGCGAGCATGTGGTTAGGCAAGTATATGAATGCCTAAATTTGAGCAGGGTTGCAGCGATCGCCACAAAATCGAGTTCCCGCCAGTGGCACAGTAGCCATGTTCCTAATATTTGCTAAAGATTGCCATGAGTGGACTTGGTGGACTGAATAAAACCCCCAACGGGGTCGTGCTGGGCATGGTGCAGGCGCAGTTGCCCAATGTGGTAACGCCGGATGACCTCGCCGCCCAAACCCAACGCATCGTTGACATGGTCGCCAAGGCCCGCCGCAACATGCCGACGATGGATTTGGTGGTCTTTCCCGAATACTCGCTGCATGGGCTCTCGATGGACACTAACCCCGACATCATGTGTCGCCTCGATGGCCCAGAAGTTGCCGCCTTTCGCCAAGCCTGCATCGACAACGCCATCTGGGGCTGCTTTTCCATCATGGAATTCAACCCGAAGGGCAACCCTTACAACAGCGGCCTGATCATCGACGACCAGGGGGAACTCAAGCTCTACTACCGTAAGCTCCACCCCTGGGTGCCCGTGGAACCGTGGGAACCCGGCAACATTGGCATTCCGGTCTGTGAAGGGCCGAACGGCAGCACTCTGGCGCTAATCATCTGCCACGACGGCATGTTCCCCGAAATGGCCCGGGAATGTGCCTACAAAGGGGCCGAAATCATGATCCGCACGGCGGGCTACACCGCCCCGATTCGTCATTCCTGGCGCGTCACCAATCAGGCCAACGCCTTCAGCAACCTCATGGTGACGGCCTCTGTCTGTATGTGCGGCACCGACGGCACCTTCGACTCGATGGGCGAGGGCATGATCGTCAACTTCGACGGCGAACCGTTGGTAATGGGCAGCCACCGCCCCGATGAAATCATCACCGCCGAAGTGCGTCCCGACTTGGTGCGCGAAGCCCGCAAATATTGGGGCGTGGAGAACAATATTTACCAGTTTGGTCATCGGGGGTACGTCGCAGTGAAAGGCGGTGCCCAAGACTGCCCCTACACCTACATGAAAGACATGGTGGATGGCAACTACCGCTTGCCTTGGGAAGAGGACGTGGTTCATACCGACGGCACCTCCTGCGGCTTTGACGCTCCTACGCGAGACTATCAGGGCGAAGAGATGCCGACGCTACCCAGCCAGGTTTGAGCGATCGCTTTGCAGCACATCTTTAAGCAAACTCTACTCCTGCAGCGACCCAATTTTCTCAACCCGAGGCAGGATGGTGTCGTGATGGCACTGGGGATCGCTGCTTTGAGGTGTGCTGCTTTGGAGATGCGCTTGCAATCAAGGTTTTGGCTACGGTTTGACCTTGCCCATTCGCTTTTTTACAGTTTGAGTCTGGAATGTTATTTGCCTGCCCAGTTTTAACCAGTGGGTTTAGCCCAGTTTGAGATCGGGCAAGCCAGGGGTCAGGACTAGTCCTAACAGCGCGATGAACACAAGAAACACCATGCCGCCCCGGAATGCCCGCAGGCGTTCGGTGCGATAGGCCAACTCGATGCGATCGCTGATTTCAGGCGACAGGGTGGTCTGCTCTAGCGCCTGTTGAACTTGGGTATCAGAGACCAGTTGGATGCGGCTTTCTAAGCCTGCCACGATGTCGGGCTTCAAATCGGCGGGGATCTCGCTGTCGCTGGTGATGTTGCGTTGTAGCCCGATCAGCAAGGTGCTCAGCATCACGGCCCCCACTAAGGCGACGCCGACGGAGTTACCCAATTGCTCAAAGGTCGAATTGAGTCCGGCGGTAGCGGTGGTGTCGGCTTCTTCCACCGAAGAGAGAATTAGGTTCAAAATTTGGGAGGCAATGAGCCCCGAACCGATGCCAAAGATGATGGCATTAGCGAGTTGGTTGGGCGTCGCATCAAGCTGCACTGTGAACAGCAGTTGCAGCAAGCCCAGAATGGCCAAAATGTAGCCGACCTGGATGATGCGCTTGGCGCGAAAGCGACCGGATAACCTGGCCCCCGCGATCGCAAAAATCAGAATCGAAATCGACAGCGGCAATAGGGCAATGCCCGTTTGCATCGCGGTGAATTCAAACGTGAGTTGGAGCAGCAACGGCACAATGAAAAAGAACGACGCCATCAGGCCCATGTGCGAAAAGCGCACTGCAAACCCCGACACTAAACCCGGCACCTGAAACAACGACGGCTTGAACAGGCCCACTTGACCGTGGCGCTCAAGATGCCGTTCCCAGAGCAGCAAAAGCAGCAGCAGCAATACCCCCCCGCCAAACATGAAGGGCACGATGGAGAGACCAAAGGGCGCGATCGCGAGGGAGCCGATCGTCAGGGGTTGCTTCGCCAGCCAGACCCCGTAGGGTTGAGCCATGAGAATGCTAAGCACGACGGTGGAGAAACCAAAAATGGATAGCAGCGCCCCTAGGATGTCAAAGCGGGGGGGATTTTGGGGGCGATCGCCCGGAATGCTGCGACTCAGCACTAAGACGGCAATCACCACGATCACTTCTAGACGAAAAGCCCAGCGCCAACTGTGAAACGTGGTCAAATAGCCGCCCATGATAGGCCCGAGGGCCGCGCCCACGGCACTCACCGCACTGATAATGCCGTAAGCAAAAGCGAGATCTTTGCCGGTGTAGCGATCGCGCAGCAAATTTTGCAAATTGGGCACCATCAGCGCTGAGCCCAAGCCTTCTAAAACGGACCAGCCGATCACCAGCATGCCCAGGGTTTGACTCAGTGAGGCGGTGAACGTTCCCACCCCAAAAATCACCATGCCGGTCAAAAAGATCAGCCGTTTGCCAAAGCGATCGGCTAAGGTGCTGCCAACAAGCATGAACGCCGCCATCACCAGCGCGTATAGCGAAATCGCCGACTGAATGCCTACCACTGTGGTGTTGAGATCGGCCACCAGAGCCGAGATCGACACATTCATGATGGTCGTGTCGATGACCACCACAAACATCGACATCGACAGCAGCACCAGCAGCATCCACTTTTTCATCGCTTTGTCACCCTCTACTCGACAACTAGACTGGGCTTTGCAATACCGCTGTGGGCGTCACAATGGCCTCTCACCGCGTCAACGGGTACCGCGCCGACTGTCATCGCTGACCAGAGGACCCGCCGCACCTGTTCTGCATTCGCCGAGTCCAATCGTTGGGACTCGCCTCAGTATCTTAAGGCTTGACCCACAGAACACCGCCTCGAGTTAACAAGATGCCAATGAGCGAGCCCTCGGAAATCTAGCGGCTGCCCGGTGTGCTGTCCGATCGCCGGCTCCTTGCAACGCAGCGATCGCGCCCTGTGATCGTTTGCAATCGCCGGGGGAATAAAATGCTATAGTTATCTCATACTCATAACGAGTCCGTCTTATTGTTTGATTGATTTGCAGTATTAGGAGAACCCCAATGGTGAAGTTGGTTGGCATTGCGGGCAGTTTACGTCCCGAATCTCACAGCCATCAGGCGCTCGCGATCGCCACTCGCAAAGCCCAGGAGTTAGGCGCTGAGGTCACCGTGCTCGATTTGCGCGAGATGACGCTGCCCTTCTGCAATGGAGGTGATTACGGCGACTATCCGGATGTCGCCCGCTTGCAGGAAACGGTGAAGGACGCTGACGGCTTGATTTTGGCGACGCCGGAATATCACGGTAGCGTGAGCGGCGTCTTGAAAAATGCCCTCGACCTGATGAGCTTTGAGCATTTAGAGGGTAAGGTGGTTGCCCCAATCAGCGTCTTGGGCGGACAGGCCAACAGCAACGCGCTGAACGATTTGCGCAAAATTGCCCGTTGGGTACATGCCTGGGTGATTCCCGAACAGGTTGCGATCGGGCAAGCGTGGCAGGCGTTTGATGAACAGGGCAAATTGGTCGATGCCAAATTGGCTGAGCGACTGGATGGGTTAGTCGAGAGCTTGGTCAGCCACACGCAAAAGCTGCGGCCATCAGCCTGAGGTGGCATCAGAGCCTCGCCGCCCCGACCATGGTCTACCCTGTGGTAGAGATGTCGGTGAACGACAGTGCTAAGCCCACCAACTTAGCCAATCCGTCGTACACTTGCCAAAGCATCGGCGGCTAATCTCCACTTCCCGACAGCATGATTGATCTCAAGCAAGCCAACCAAGCGCTAGAGACTGACCTCCATCACAAAGATGCCACTCAAATTGTGACCTGGGCTCAGGCAACCTTTGGCCCGGGGCTAATTCTGAGTACCAGTTTTGGCATTCAGTCAGCGGTGATGCTGCATTTGGTCACGCAGGTGGTGCCCCAAATTCCGGTGGTGTGGGTCGATACGGGGTACTTGCCAGTTGAGACTTATCAATTTGCTGAGGCCCTTACCCAGCGGCTGCAGCTCAATTTGCAGGTCTATCAGTCCCCCATTAGTCCGGCTCGCATGGAAGCCCTGTACGGCAAACTTTGGGCGAGTCAAGAGGTCGAAGCCTTTAATAAATATGACTACATGCGCAAAGTAGAACCGATGCAGCGGGCGTTGCGCGAGTTGGGGGCCACTGCTTGGCTGGCGGGGCTGCGAGCCGATCAAACAGATCATCGCAAAACGCTGGATGTGGTTACGCAACAAGGTGATATCTATAAAATTTCGCCCATTTTGAATTGGCATGCCAGAGATATTTATAAATACCTCCAGGCTTATGATTTGCCGTATCATCCCTTATTTGACAAGGGCTACGTCTCAGTTGGGGATTGGCATTCCAGCCGTCCGCTCATGGCTGAGGATGAGAGCGATCGCGACACCCGATTTCGCGGCATGAAACAAGAGTGCGGGCTGCACTTACCCCAAACTCCCGGCGAAGCGGAAAGTCTCGACTCTAGTTATCTGTAAGCCATTTGCGATCGCGGTGCCGTCCTTAACCCCCCTCAAACATTAATTAAATCCAAAAATCTCGTGGCTAAAAACGACGGTGATGGCAGTCGTTCAGGGCTAGAGCTTATTCTCATAAAGCTGGTTGGCGCTGTGCTTGGAGACTGTCTTTGGGCCTGGGTGGAGGGCTTTCTGATCGGCTTAGTGGCCGCCCAATGAGCATTCGCAAAAACGCTGAAAATCCTGATTTCACTAGCTTTTTTGAAAGCTTGAGCAGTTTCTACAGCGAGATTTCCAGTGCTTCAATAAATCGCAATTCTGCCCTGCCTGCAACAGTCTCTTAAGGAAAAAAACGCTTGCCAATTACAGTGTTACGATTGAGGGCGACACAAAAGAGAAACAAAAAAACGAAAGGATAAAGTAATCCATGCAAGAAGTTGACAAGTCAATATCCTTTGATGGACGGGATATCCGACTTAAAGTAGGTTTGCTAGCGCCCCAAGCGGGGGGCTCCGTGTTGATCGAGTCTGGCGAAACTTCAGTCCTTGTGACCGCCACTCGTTCATCCGGTCGTGAAGGGATTGATTTCCTCCCATTACTCGTTGATTACGAAGAAAGACTGTATGCCGCAGGGCGTATCCCCGGTGGTTTTTTACGGCGGGAAGGCCGACCGCCCGAGCGGGCCACCCTGGTGAGTCGATTGATCGATCGCCCCATGCGGCCCCTCTTTCCGAGCTGGATGCGGGATGACATTCAGATTGTGGCCAGCACCCTCTCGATGGATGAGCAAGTACCTCCGGACGTGCTGGCGGCAACTGGAGCCTCCATCGCCACTCTACTGGCTCAAATTCCCTTTAACGGCCCCATGGCAACGGTGCGGGTTGGTCTGATCGGCGACGATTTCATCATTAACCCCACGTATGAAGAAATCGAAAAGGGCGACCTTGATCTGATCGTGGCCGGTTCGCCCGACGGGGTGATCATGGTCGAGGCAGGAGCCAACCAACTGCCTGAACAGGATGTGATCGAAGCGATCGACTTTGGTTATGAAGTCGTGCAAGATTTGATCAAAGCGCAGAACGAATTGATGGCGGAACTGGGCATTGAGCGCGTGACTGCGACGCCGCCGGAAACGGATCCAACGCTGGAGCAGTTTTTGACAGAGCGGGCGACTGAGCCCATCAAAGGCATCCTCAAGCAGTTTGATTTGCCGAAGCCTGAACGCGATGAAAAACTCGACGCCATTAAGGCAGAGATTGCCGAAGAGATTGCCGCCAAGCCCGAGGATGATCCGGTACGGCAAGCAGTTGAGGAGAATCCCAAAGCCCTCGGCAATACCTACAAAGGCATCACCAAAAAGCTGATGCGCAAGCAGATTGTTGAAGAGGGCGTTCGCATCGATGGACGTAAGTTGGATGAAGTCCGTAAGCTTAGCTCGCAGGTCGGTTTGTTGCCTTCCCGAGTGCATGGCACTGGGCTATTTCAGCGCGGGCTGACTCAGGTGCTGTCGGTCGTTACCTTGGGTACCTCTGGCGATGCGCAAATCATGGATGATCTGCATCCCGATGACGACAAGCGGTATCTGCACCATTACAACTTCCCCCCTTACTCCGTGGGCGAAACGCGCCCGATGCGATCGCCCGGTCGGCGGGAAATCGGTCACGGGGCATTGGCCGAGCGCGCCCTCGTTCCGGTGCTGCCGCCGAAAGAAGACTTCCCCTATGTCATTCGCGTGGTGTCGGAAGTGTTGTCGTCCGACGGTTCCACCTCGATGGGGTCCGTCTGCGGCTCGACCCTGAGTTTGATGGATGCCGGGGTGCCTATCACCAAGCCCGTGAGCGGGGCCGCCATGGGGTTGATCAAAGAGGGCGACGAAGTCCGAATTTTGACTGACATTCAGGGCATCGAAGATTTCCTCGGTGACATGGACTTTAAGGTGGCGGGCACGGATACCGGCATCACCGCCTTACAAATGGACATGAAAATCACGGGCTTACCCGTGGAAGTGATCGCCCAGGCGATTCGTCAGGCCAAGGGTGCCCGGCTGCATATTCTGCAATCCATGTTGCAAGCGATCGCGGCTCCTCGGGAAAAACTCTCCCCCTTTGCGCCCCGACTGCTCAGCTTCAAGATTGATCCGGAGATGATCGGTATGGTCATCGGCCCGGGCGGCAAGAAGATCAAGGGCATCACGGAACAGACTGGCGCTAAGGTCGATATCGAAGACGATGGCACGGTGACCGTTTCGTCGCTGGATGGCAAGAAGGCGGAAGAAGCCAAGGCCATGATCGAAGCGATCGTCTTCAAGCCCTCGGTGGGTGACGTGTTCCTCGGTAAGGTGGTGCGCATCATTCCCATCGGCGCGTTTGTGGAGTTTCTGCCCGGCTCCGATGGCATGATTCACATCTCGCAGTTGGCTGACTATCGCGTCAACAAAGTCGAAGATGAGGTGTCTGTGGGTGACGAAGTCGTGGTGAAAATCCGCGAAATCGACAACCGGGGGCGCGTCAACTTAACGCGGCTGAATATCCATCCGGATGAAGCGGCTGCCGCTCGGGCTGCCGCAGGGGCCGAGGCTCCCGCTAGCTAATAAGCTGCAAGAGGGTCGCCTGGGGGCGACGGTGATGGGCAAAAAGGAGGTGCGATCGCACCTCCTTTTTGTTGTCTTTAGCTGGCTTGCGCTCAACCAAATTTGTTGATGCGCAACTGTCAAGATTTGTAGCGTGGCAGGCCGTAGCGTCGCCGGGGGGTGAGCGAGAATGTACCCAACAGCTTGTCGGCCAAGCCATACAGCTATTTGATAGCCTGTCTTCGGGGTGAAGAAAATGAGCAACTCCCTAGTGATGGGGGTGATGTTTTCCAGGGATCCAGTGCTAAGATTGTGACTATTCACCCAAATCCCGACCGGGTTACCGTATATTCCTGGGCCGAGCATCGCGCCGGGTTGCTGCTCTCGGCTATTCCAGGGAAATGGATTTTACTTATTTCACTCTCAGCGCCCTATGGTTCAGACTCCGATCAACCCCCAATCTCTGCAATCTGCTGTTGACCACAAAGTTTCGAAGCTCGAAGGCATCAAAGAGCGCAGCAACTTTTTGCGCGAACCCCTCGCGACGGAATTGCGCCAAGACACCAATCATTTCACCGATGCGGCGGTGCAGATCCTCAAATTTCACGGGTCTTACCAGCAAGACAATCGGGATAACCGGGTCAAAGGTCAGGAAAAGGACTACCGGATGATGCTGCGGACGCGGAATCCTGGTGGCTTCATTCCCCCACAGCTCTACCTGGCGTTGGATGAGTTGAGCGATCGCTACGGCTACGGTCATTTGCGGGCCACGACCCGCCAGGGCATTCAACTCCACGGCATTCTCAAGTCCAACTTGCAGGCCACTGTCGCGACCATCATTCAAAACCTCGGCTCGACCCTGGGCGCGTGTGGTGACCTCAACCGCAACATCATGGCCCCCCCCGCTATTTTCAGAGACAAGCCGGAGTATCTGATTGCTCAAGAGTACGCGGACAAAATTGCCGACCTGCTGCGTCCCCAAACCGAGGCCTATTACGAGATCTGGCTGGATGGTGAAAAAGCCGTCACGGTCGAGGAGCACCCCGACGTGGTCGCCGCGCGGCAGCAAAATTACAACGGCACCGTCTTTGCCGACAGCGCTGAGCCGATTTACGGCACCCACTACATGCCCCGCAAGTTCAAAATGGCGGTAACGGTGCCGGGTGACAACTCCGTCGATGCCTACACTCAGGATGTGACCTTAGTCGTCATTACGAACAAAGCCGGAGCCCTGCAAGGCTTCAATATCCTCGCGGGCGGTGGCATGGGCCGCACCCACAACAAAGAAGAAACCTTTGCCCGCATTGCTGACGAAATTGGCTACGTTGACAAAGCCGATATTTTTGACGCGGTGAAGGCGATCGTGGCGACCCAACGCGATTATGGCGATCGCTTCCAGCGGCGTCATGCCCGGATGAAGTATCTGCTCCACGACTGGGGCGTCGAAAAATTCCGCGAGCAAGTCGAAAGCTACTTTGGCAAACCGCTCAAGCCCTTCAAAAAGCTGCCCGCCTGGAAATTTGAAGATTACCTTGGCTGGTACGAACAGGGCGACGGCAAGTGGTTTGTCGGCGTCAACATCGACAATGGCCGAATTTACGACAACGGCAGCCTCAACCTACGCAGCGCCCTCCGCACCATTGTCGAGCGCTACCAGGTACCGATGCGCATCACGGCGAACCAAAACATTGTGCTCTATGACATTGAGCCCGGCGACAAAGCCGCCATTCAAACGCTGTTAGATGAGCACGGCGTCACTCGTCCCGATCAAGTAGATCAGATGGTGCGCGAGGCGATGGCCTGCCCCGCTTTGCCCATGTGCGGCCTGGCGGTGACCGAGTCAGAGCGGGTGATTCCGGACATTTTGGGTCGCGTGCGCGCGTTGCTGACCAAACTGGGCTTGCCCGACGAGCACTTTGTCGTGCGCATGACGGGGTGCCCCAATGGCTGTGCGCGTCCTTACATGGCGGAACTTGGGTTTGTTGGCAGTGCGCCCGAGAGCTATCAAATCTGGCTGGGTGGCTCGCCCAATCAAACCCGTCTGGCCCGCGCCTATACCGAGCGGCTCCCTGTCGATGAATTGGAATTCTTCCTAGAGCCTCTGTTTGTTTATTTCCGCGACCAACGGCGCGTGGGCGAAAGCTTTGGTGACTTTTGCGATCGCGTCTCCTTCGACGCCCTGCGCAAGTTCTCCGCTGGCTACGACCCCGCCACGTACCAGCCGCGCAAAAAAGATCAGCGTCACCGCATCGGTGTCTACAGCGATACCTACGAGTTGCTGAAAGTCGCGGTCGAAAAGGAAGGTCGCCCCATGTCGCAAATCACGGCGGATGCGATCGCCGACTACGTCGCCAAATACCTGGCCGAAAATGGGGCTTAAGGATCGGCCAACCTCGAACCTCCCGTTACCTGGGTGGCTCGGTAGCTGGGTGGCTGGGTGGCTGGGTGGCTGGGTGGCTGGATGAATGAGTCGCGCAGTTAGGGATCGGTACTGTACTCTCGAACGCTTCCCTTCGCAGGCCAAGCATACCCAGCCCATCGTTTTATCCAAGAAGTCCATCCTCTAGAGCGAGCCCTTCCCACAGCGCTTGCTTTAGAGGATTTTTATTGCCCCCTTTCTCCCCCGCTCCCCTACCCTTCTGCCCCCTTTCTCCCCTGCCCTGCCAAAAACTCGCAGATTTGAGAAGATTAAGAAACATTGCATTCATCTTGCCTGCTAATTTATGAAAGCCCTGCTCGAATCCCACCAGCGCACCAAACTTGATCCCACCAGCGACTCGCTGTTTTACGAATATCCCCGCTTCGTCACTCACGTAGATGATGGCTTTATTCAGCAGCTGACCGATCTGTATCGCGATCGCCTCAAGCCGGGCATGCGCATCTTTGACATGATGAGCAGCTGGATCTCCCATCTACCTGATGACATGGACTTTGAGTGGGTCGAAGGCCACGGTCTCAATGGTGAGGAACTGGCCAAGAATCCTCAGCTAAATCATTACTTTGTGCAAAATCTGAACGAGAACGATCAGTTGCCTCTCGAAGATCAGTCCTTTGATGCTGTGCTCAACACCGTCTCGGTGCAGTACTTGCAATATCCCGAAGCGGTGTTTGCTGAGATGTATCGAATTTTGAAACCCGGTGGCATTACGATCGTCAGCTTCTCGAATCGCATGTTTTACCAAAAAGCGATCGCGGCCTGGCGCGATGGCACCGAAGCTCAGCGAGTGCATTTAGTGAAGCAGTATTTTCAATCGGTGCCCGGTTTCGGTACGCCAGAAGTGATTGCCCAAGCCTCGACAGTGCCCGTGATGTTGCAAATGCTGGGATTGGGCAGCAGCGATCCCTTTTACGCAGTGATTGCTGAGCGCCTGGAACCGCTGGTATCCGAGTCAGCGACCTCGCCTGAATAGCTGTATCAGCTTGCTAACCGGGTTCTTGGCGGGAGAGCGGTGGCATTGGCTAGCCAGCTGACAGCGTTGCTTCGTGATCAGCCCCAAAGGGCTTTCTGCATAATTCGTATTCCACAGGACATTTATGCGCCTCACAAGAGCGATAATTTAGCGAGCGGTGGTGGTGTGTGTCCGTAAGGAGTGAGAAGCCGTGGTGTTAGGAGATAGTCTAAAAAATCGGTTTGCAGGGCGAGGCTGGAGCGGACCGGCTTTGTTTGGGGCTGGCTTGGTGTCGGGTTTGGCGGTGGCGATCGCGGTAGGCACCCTGTACCCAACGATCTCATCACCAGGACTGCAACCGTCATCAACCGATAGCGAGACTGACAGTGCGGCTGATGCTGATGAAGCTTTAGTGCCGGAAGCCGCAGCATCCGTTGATTTAGCTGCTCAGTTTACCGATACCCAGGCAGTGCGCTTGACCCGGCGGCGACTAGAGCAAGAGGCGATCGCCGATGCCAATCTCGCCCGTTCTAAAGAGCTGGCGGTGCAGGGCATTGCCACCCGAGATGCCGGACGCGCCGATGGCGAAGAAACCCTGGCCGAGCTACAGCAGCAGGAATACTTGTGGGAAGCGGCCCTGCGCCAACTCGACCAAATTCCGGAATCCTCGAGTGTGGCTGAGGTGGCCGCCGCTCGCCGCGAGACGTATCAAGCGATTCTAGAGCCGGTTAAAGAAGATATTCGTGAGCTACAGTCAGCCTTTTTAGCCGAGATTGCCGAGTCCACGGGGCGGCCCCACGCCATTCGCATTACCCTCTGCCATCTAGACGGCACCTGCTTGGACTACAAAGGGGATCAACCACCCGCGAGTCCCGCCAGTCTGATCAAGCTGCCTGTGGCCGTCGTCTTGATGAAAAAATTGACCGACGAAGGCATCGATATCGACGAGCCGATGTATATCGACGCGCACAACTTTACGGAAAATGCTCGGGGCGCCAAGATCTTCGTGACTGAGACGTATCCCATCCGCGAAGTGATGGTGCGAATGATCAAAGAAAGCAACAACATCGCCACGAACCAACTGCTGGATTATTTGGGGTGGGAATATATGGATCAGGCTCTGCAAGAGCTGGGCTATGAGCAAACCAAGATTCGCACTAAGCTAACCGGCAACCGCATCTCCCCAACGAAAAATCGGTCTGTGGGTCGCAACGTAATGACCACCAATGAAATCACCGAAATGATGCGCCAGGTCTATACCTTCGAAGGGTCAGGGTCAGACGAAATTTTGGATGCCATGGTCGGCCAGTATGACTGGGACTTTGGTTACACCGCCATTAGCAAGCTGCGCAATAAGCGCGTCGCGTGGATTGGCGAAAAGACCGGCCAAAACTCGAACGTCATCGGCAGCTCGACTGCGCTGAAGATCGACGATGAGCGCTATGTGTTGACAGTGACGATTGACAACAGCGGCAACCAACATATGTTGCGGCAGGTCATGGGTGATGTCATTCAGCATGTGCTGGATGAAGGGCATCTCGTCCCTGTGACGCGATAACTCCACAGGGGACGGGTCTCTTTCGAAGGGAAAACATAACCTTAACGGCAGCCTCAGAGACCCGTCCCCTCACTCACGCTTCCTGCTGACTTCGTCTACGCCGCCATAGGCCAGTCTTCGATAAAGCCGTGGCGCATGGGTTGTAGCCCCGAGTTGAGCAAACGCCGCAGCCGGGGGATGGTGTCGCTGTTGTAAACGCGGAATTCGCTTTGGACAGTCGCTTGGGCGGTGCGCACGGCCTGGTTGATGACGAGGGAACCCTTGGGGTCTGAAACCGAACGGTGAAAAGTGCCGGGGGGTAAGCGCAAAATGTGGCGGTTGGCATCAAGTCGCACTTCGTGGAAGGGATATTCCCAGGCAAAGTTAACCAGGTAAAAGGTGCGGCCCCCAGAAACGGCAAGTAAGTTGTCTTCTTGGTTGGGGTGCAGATAAAACTGCCAGCCTCCCTGGGCCGAATTGTTGGGGCTGGTAGCAGGCCCGTCGTGAAAGACTAAATCGCGGGCGTTGGAATCGGCGACCGTGATATCAAAAAACTGCACGCTGGGAGTGTCACGAAAGCGGTGGAAGGAGATGAGTTCAAACATGGCAACCTGTCAAATTCGACATGATTTCAGCTTGCCCGTCACGCTAACCTCTACTCCCAAGGGAGATCAAAACTCTCTGCGAGTTTCATCTATTCGCTAGCCGAATAGATTGTTGTTATGAACATTCATCAGTTGGCTGTGTTAGCGGCGATCGCCCGCGAAGGAACTTTTTCCCATGCCGCCCTGGCGCTCGATACGTCTCAGGCGGCGGTGAGTCGGGCGATCGCGTCCTTAGAGGAAGAGTTGGGTGTGCCCCTGCTCAAGCGAGGGCGATTTGGGGCCAAGTTAACCCAGGTGGGTGAGCGGGTCTTGTATCACTCCCACAAAATGCTGGACCTGCGGGAGCAGATCGAGTACGAGGTGAATCTAGAAAAAGGGTTGTACGCGGGGCGGCTACGCATTGCGTCCTTTCGGAGTGCGGCAACCCATCTGCTGCCCCCGATTTTGGCCCAGTTTCGATCGCAGTTTCCCCGGGTGGAAATTAGTCTGACCGAGTTGGAACCAGCCGGCGTCGAGCAAGCGCTACGAGAAGGGCAGGTCGATATGGGGCTGGTGCCCTTGCCCCGTTCCGAAGAGTTTGCCGTGTGGGAAGTGGCCCGTGATGAGTATGTGGCCCTGTTGCCTGCGGGGATGAAGCACTTGTCCCCCCACCTGACCTGGCACGACCTGGCCGATTATAATTTCGTCTTGTACAACTATGCGGAATGCACGAACGTTGTGCGGGATCACTGGCAGCGCTGGGGCCAAGAGCTCAAGGTCGCCTATGTGATCAAAGAAGATTCCACCATTGTCAGCATGGTGGCTCAGGGATTAGGGGCGGCGATTTTGCCTCGACTCGCGGCGCTGCCCATTCCCGCTGGGGTGCAGGTGCGATCGCTGCCGGAGCCCTTGGAACGGGTGATCGGGGTCGCCACCCTGGCCCAAACGCCCCATGCCCCCGCCGTCGAGGTATTTATCAACATGCTCCGCACGAGCCACTCGCCAAACTCGGCCTTATCATCCTGACGGGGCTGACGGCGCCATCAACCGGGCGAGATCGGACTGCATGGGTTCAGGTAAGCGGCGCAAAATTTTGCGCGGTTGTTGCTGAATCGGGACGAGGGTGACCTGGGCCGTGGCGCACAGTTCCTGAGTGGCGGCATTGAGAATCTGGTATTGCCAGATGAGCCGTACATTCTGGCTGGGCAACAGCCAACACTTGATCAGGGCGATCGCCCCCAAGATCAAGGGTTGCCGATACTGAATGGATAAATCCACCACGGGCAAATCGACTCCGCAATTTACCCAATCGGCAAAGTTAATGTCGTGCGATCGCAGGCATTCCACTCGGGCAGTCTCTAGCCACGCAATATAGTTGCCGTGCCACACGACGCCCCCGTAGTCGGTGTGATGGGGCTGTACTCTGACCTGATATTCAAACGCCTGCTCTGGCGCACTCTCTTTCGCTTTCATCAATCATCAATATCTTTATCGTGGATAAATATATAGCGCCGCGTAGATAGCTCCGTACATCCCCATGCTGCGGAACAAGGGGCTTAAGCCCCTTGCCTGTTGGTACCTTACTGCGGACTGCTATACCTTTGGGGGATGGCTAAAAAGTCAACCAGAGGGGGGTGACAGGCTGAGAATCGGGATAGATTTCAACAATGATTGGAGCAAGGGGAGCTGAAAGATTCTCGTGTAGAAGTCGATTCATCGTAGGGCTACGAATCGTTGTTGTTTGCGATCGCACCCAACCCCATGCCACCACCAAAATGCCCCTGACTCGCTCACGGACAAAGCCGCATCCACTGTTGCCGTACTCGTCCCTTGCGGCTGCGTCACGACTTTTCGCAAGCGCCGGCCATCAAGCGAGATGCCGATCCACTGCCTCCTGATATTCTTCGTGTTTTTTGGCCCCCACCATGGTTTCCGCCAGGTTGCCATCGGCAAAAAACATCACCGCTGGGATGCTGCGAATGCCAAATCTTTTGGCCACTTCTTTGTTGGTGTCGAGGTCTAATTTCAGAACTTTGACGCGATCGCTGTATTCATCGGCCAGTTGGTCAATCAGGGGCGCAATTAATTTGCACGGGCCACACCAAGTCGCGGTGCAATCGATGACAACGAGGGATTCGGACGCGAGCAGAGCATCAAATTCAGTTTCGTTTTGAATATACGCAGCGGGCATAACAAGGCCTCATAAAGGCTCATTCTCCCACGACGATTCACCAAGCAATCTCCAAAATGCGGGTGTAGACCGCAGCCAGCTTGGGATTGGAGAGATGCTGAAACAGCCGGAAGGTGATCGCTCCTCCAACCACCTTCAAAGTAATCTCACCCAAAAGAGTAGATCGCCTTTCAATTCCTAGTTTCGCGATCGCTCCCGTCATCTTCTTTGAGGCAATGGCAAAACCGGTTAGAGGTCGGTTGTTCTGGCCGAGAGGATGAACGATGAATAAGTAACCAAGCTGGTCTGCCTGCTGGTCTCGATAACTCTCAATGCTTCTCAAGCCTAAGGGTAATGTGTGGAGTAACCTGTTGATAGATATCCACAGCACTCATGATGAAATCAACGGCATCTTCACCGAACCTTCAACTGGTTGAGTCGCTGATTCAGCTGATTCAGTCACTCTCAGCTGATGAGCAATCTCTTTTACTGGATAAGCTCCTGGGCAAGATCCCCTATCCTTCTGCCTCCGAAATCGCGCATCTTGCCGAGCAAGGCGGCAGCTTTGATTTTTGGCGCGATGAACCTGAAATCTATTCATCTGAAGATGGAGAACCCGTCACGTGGTCGTAAAAGGTAGTGTAGTACTGGTTAATTTTCCCTTTACGGATCTGAGTCAAACCAAGCTGCGTCCTGCCGTGATTCTATGGGTTGCTCCTGTTGGTATTGACGTTGTGGTCTGTGCCATAACATCGCAGCAACTAGACCATCTCGAAGCAGGAGAATTCAAGCTTGAAATTAACGATCTGGAGTTTCGGCAAACAGGGTTGCGAGTTTCTTCAAAAGTTAGGGTGACTCGGGTAGTTACGCTTGAACGACGATTAGTTGTCAGAAAGTTAGGCGATCTGGGCAAACAGTATTTGCAAGAGTTGAACAGGCAAATTATTGAATCTTATCAACTTGCATAAAAGCGATCGCTTCCCCTCTTCTGCTAAATGAGATCGCCCTTCAATTCCCAGTCTCGCGATCGCTCCTCGTGTTTTCTTCGAGGCGCTTGCGCTCTCCATCCTTACGAGATTGCACGACGAACCGATTAGGCTTTGCTTTCGTATAGTCGAAGTGGGTTTCCTCAAGCTCACACTCACTAATATCGTGAGTTTCGAAGAACTCAGCAAATTCTCTACTAGAGGCTAATTCAGGGAGTTTCTTAGACTTGTTCTCAGACATAAAAAGTATTTTTATTCTTGTTCAAAGACTGTTTTACCAAACTCAGAATGTATTCAAAATCAGAGTCATCTTTAAGATTTATTTCATATGCGCCATTGCCCAATGCCCAACATTGGAGACATCTCTTGCAATTCCTGTTGCATCATCTAAATCACCACTCTTTAAATTTAAGTAGATTTTCAACCCTCTTTTCAGTATGACTGCGTCAGTAAAGCTCTTTTTGTTGTACTGGAAGTCGACGAAAAACTTCCTGGGATTAATGTTTATATCATCATCAAGGTTGAAAACTGATTCTCTGAATTTAAGATAAAGTTCTTTGATATCATCTTCTGCGTTGTCTAGATGCTCTTGCTCTGTGAATACCTTGATTTCCTTGCTAACGGTTTCGATAGTATGATCTTGTTTGGAAACTGTATTGATACTCTCTTTTGCTCCAGAAGTTTCAACTTGAACATACGAGACAGTTTTATTCTTAAAGCGCTTCACTTCCCAAAGTTCTATCGGCAAATCCTTAAAGTTGATAGCCTCCTTCTGATAGTTAGTGAAAGAAGGTGAGAGGAAAATCACTTTTGATTGGGACCAGTCTACATCCTTTCTCTTAAGTGTAGAATCTGCGTTTTCATTATATTCAAGGATAAAATCTGCTTTATTGTTCAGCATTAGAGATAAATATGCGTAGCCCTGGTCAATCACGCTATAATTCTTATCCCGTTTGTATTCGATAATTACAAATGAGTTCGTTTCTGGATCAAAAGCAAGGGTGTCAATCCTAAATTGATGTAGAGCAAACTCAGTTCTGACGAACTCTAAACTGAAAATCTCTAATAAATTGGCTTCGGTCAACCTCTGGATATCCTTTTCAAGCTTGAATTTATGTTCTTCAATGCGTTCCAGCTTGTTCTCTTTATCGATCCGAAATAAAGGCATTAAATTTCCTTGGATTCCGTTTTGTCGTCTTGACCAACATTTTATTCAGATTTAGCATTCCCAATCGCGGCCACGGCTGCGTCTAACGCCAAGGCCACATGGGTCCAGTGGGTGCCGCCCTGGCAGTAGACCACGTAGGGTTCTCGCAGGGGGCCATCGGCGGAGAGTTCCGAGGTGCTGCCGTCGATGAAGGTGCCGCCCGCCATCACCAGTTCGCTGTCGTAACCGGGCATCCCCGCCGGGATGGGTTCCACGTAGGAGTCCACCGGAGAGTGTTGCTGAATGGCCTTGCAGAAGGCGATCAGCTTTTCGGGGGAGCCCAGCTTAATGGCCTGGATCACGTCGCGCTGGCGAGCATCCGCAGGGGGATTCACGGGATAGCCGAGCTGGTCAAAGGTGTGGGCGATAAGGGCGTTGCCTTTCATGGCTTCGCCGACCATCTGCGGCGCGAGAAACAAGCCTTGAAAGAAGAGGCGGTTTTGGTCGAGGCTGGAGCCGCCGCTGCTGCCGATGCCGGGGGCAGTGAGCCGACAGAGGGCCATTTCCACCAAATCTTCTCGTCCGGCGAGGTAGCCGCCGGTGGTGGCGATCGTGCCGCCAGGGTTTTTGATCATCGATCCGGCCATCAAATCCGCACCGACGGATGTGGGTTCCCGATCTTCCACAAATTCCCCATAGCAGTTATCGACAAAACAAATAGTATTGGGGTTCTGTGATTTGACAATCTGAACGATGCGCTCAATGTCGGCGATCGCAAGGCTGCGCCGCCAGCTGTAGCCGCACGATCGCTGAATTAAGACCATCCGGGTTTTCGGAGTGACGGATTCCCCCAGGTGATCCCAGTCAACGGAACCGTCCGCAGTAAGCGATAATTCACGATAGGTAATACCAAATTCCTTAAGGGAACCTTGGTGATTGCTGCGAAGTCCGATCACTTCTTCTAAAGTGTCATAGGGTGAGCCTGCCACGGCCAACAGTTCGTCACCGGGGCGTAATACGCCATACAAAGCACACGCGATCGCGTGGGTGCCGGAGACGAGCTGTACCCGTACAGCGGCAGCTTCGGCCTGCATGACATCGGCGAAGACGCGATCGAGGGTGTCACGACCCAAGTCGTTGTGACCATATCCCGACACACTGGCAAAATGGTGACTGCCAACCCGGTGTCGTCGCATTGCTGCCAAGACTCGACTCAGGTTGGTTTTGACCTGTTGATCAATCTCCCCAAACCGTTGGGAGAGTATGTCGTTGAGTGCGAGTGTCTGATCTGCAAACTTCATTGGGTAAGGAATTCTCTTTCAGAGAATATTCTCTCGCGAGTTTGTGTGTTTCTGTCCAAATGCTGAGAAATTGCGAATGACCACAGCTATAAGAAATTTAGAAAAACCCGCTATTGATTGGCCTACCGCCTTATTTATGGTGGCCGTTCATGGGCTAGCTTTATTAGCTTTTATTCCTGGAAATACGACTTGGGCCGCCGTTGGCGTGGCGCTAGTCTTACACTGGATCACCGGTTGCCTGGGCATTACCCTGGGGTGGCACCGTCTGATTGCGCACAAAAGTTTTGAAGTGCCCAAGTGGCTCGAATATTTCTTTGTGGTTTGTGGCACCTTAGCTTGCCAGCACGGGCCAATTGTGTGGATTGGTCTACACCGTCATCATCATCGTTATTCTGATAAGCCTAATGACCACCACGATGCCGGGAAAGGCTTTTGGTGGAGCCACATGGGATGGCTGCTGCGAGACGTGCCAGCCAAGGCGGAAATCGATAAATTCACTCGCGACATTGCGGATGATCCGGTTTACAAGTTTTTTGAGAAATACTTCTTGCTCATGCAGGTGCCCTTGGGCGTCATCCTTTACTTATTGGGCGGCTGGCCATTCGTAATTTGGGGCATTTTTGTGCGCTTGGTGGTGGTGTACCACTGCACCTGGTTTGTGAATAGCGCTACGCACAAGTTTGGCTACCGCACCTATGACACTGACGATACGTCGACGAATTGCTGGTGGGTGGCATTGGTCACCTATGGCGAAGGTTGGCACAATAATCACCACGCTTACCAGCATTCGGCACGGCACGGTTTGAAATGGTACGAATTTGATATCACCTGGATACACATTCGCGTCTTGCAAGCGCTGGGATTGGCGCGCAAGGTCAAGCTGGTGGAGTCGTAAACGACATTCGTTGATGCGCTAACAATTAGCTTTTGTCGAGGAGAGGGGCGATCGCCCCTCTTTTTTTGTGCCGTTGTAAGCCGACGGTAATGGCTGCTTGGCCGAAACCGCCGCAGCTAAAGTTCCTTAAACTGCGACGAATATATTTTCTAAGAAGCGTAACTTTTCCGTGCGCGAACGTTAAAAATGTCTGTGGCTTTGACCGGGGATCAATCTTGTCGGATACCACGGTAGGTAACTGCGTCGGTCTCGTGAAGTTGGGCCGACCGGGCTGATGCTCAAGTGAGGGTTTGCTATGCCCACTACTGCCGCTGTCTCGAAGACCGAAACGCTGGCCCAAGCCGAGGGAGTTGTCCCTAAGGACAAAAAGAAAGACCAAGGCGATCTCCGCTTCAAACGTCTGGATGTGACGATGAAGCGCAATCAGTTTCAACCAGATGCGCTGATCGAAGTGCTCCACGCGGCCCAAGAGGCGTTTGGCTATTTGGATGAAGACGTGCTGGTACACGTCGCGCACGGTCTGAAATTACCCCTCAGCCGTGTGTATGGCGTGGCAACGTTTTACCATCTCTTTAGCCTGAAGCCCAATGGCGAACACAACTGTGTCGTCTGTACGGGCACGGCTTGCTATGTCAAAGGGGCAGGCAAAATTATGGAGGCCCTGAAGGCCGAACTCGGCATCGAAGAGGGCGAAACTACGGCGGATGGCAAAATTTCGCTGATGTCGGCTCGCTGTATTGGCGCTTGTGGCATTGCTCCGGCGATTGTTTATGACGGTGAAGTCGCGGGTAAGCAGCAAGCTGAAGGGGCGATCGCCAAAATCAACGAATTGCGAGCTTGAGACTCACTGCAAGGTGGATTGGTGGGTGGCTGAAGGTGCTGATGACCTCACCGCCTGCGGCACCTCTCCTTATCAAGGAGAGGTTGAGTCCAATCCTGATAGGGACATAACCAGATTCTTCCAACCGCAATCCGGTCCCTCCCCTTATCAAGGAGAGGCTAGGTGAGGTTCCCAACTTCGGTTCCTCTCCTTGCGAAGGAGAGGCTAGGTGAGGTTCTTTCCCAAATACCTTGTTCTCGCATTCCATCACAACCATCCATTCCTGACTGATTCCAGACCCATACAGGAGACGGGCATATGGACATAACCGAACTCAGAGAAGTTGCCCAACAAGAAAAAGAGCGTCAACGCCCGATCCGACTGCACTGCTGCACCTCGACGGGTTGTCGTGCGGCCAGCGCCAATGAGGTTTATAACAATCTCAAGGCAGCGGTCAAAGAGCATGATTGTGGCGATCGCCTTGAAGTCGTCAGCGTGGGCTGTATGGGCTTTTGCGGCCAAGGACCGCTAGTGCAGGTTGATCCCGACAATCAACTGTACGCCCAGGTGAAACCCGAAGAAGCCGAGAGCCTCGTGGCGACGACTTTAGGAGCAGGCAGCACCGAGGCCGAGCAGCTCGATCCGGAGCATCCGTTTTTTGCCTATCAAACCCCGGTGGTGCGCAAGCACAGTGGCAAAATCGACCCCGAAAGCATTGAAGAATATATCGCGGTCGGGGGCTACGAATCGCTGTACAAAGTCGTGCATGACATGACGCCCGCCGATGTGGTGAAGGAAGTGTCTGACAGCGGTCTGCGGGGTCGGGGTGGGGGTGGCTATCCCACCGGATTGAAGTGGGCCACCGTCGCCAAAATGCCAGCAGGCCAGAAGTACATTATCTGCAACGGCGACGAGGGCGACCCCGGCGCGTTTATGGATCGCAGCGTATTGGAGAGCGATCCCCATTTAGTGCTGGAAGGGATGGCGATCGCGGGCTATGCTGTCGGGGCTGACCACGGCTACGTCTACGTCCGGGCCGAATATCCCCTCGCCATTTCCCGCTTACAAAAAGCCATCAAGCAGGCGAAAAAGTACGGTTTGATGGGTAGCCAGATCTTCGATTCCCCCTTTGATTTCAAAGTCGATATTCGTATCGGGGCCGGGGCCTTCGTCTGTGGCGAAGAAACGGCCCTGATTCAATCCATCGAAGGGGCGCGGGGGAATCCGGTGCCGCGACCGCCGTATCCCGCTCAGTCCGGGCTGTATGACTGTCCGACGCTGATCAACAACGTGGAATCCTTTGCCAACATTGCCCACATCATCAAGCAAGGGGCGGAATGGTATGCCAGCATCGGCACCGAGAACAGCAAAGGCACCAAAATCTTCGCCCTCACGGGCAACATCCGCAATAACGGCCTGATCGAAGTGCCAATGGGCATCACCCTCCGCACGATTGTGGAAGAGATGGGTGGCGGCGTCCCCGATGGCGAAGTCAAAGCGGTGCAAACGGGTGGCCCCTCTGGCGGCTGCATTCCCAAAGATCTGCTCGACACGCCCGTAGATTACGACTCGCTAAAAGCGGTGGGCTCCATGATGGGCTCGGGCGGCATGGTGGTGATGGATCAAAACACCAGCATGGTCGAAATCGCCCACTTCTACATGGAGTTTTGCCGGGAGGAAACCTGTGGCAAGTGTGTGCCCTGCCGCACGGGCACGGTGCAGCTTTACGACCTGTTGACCAAGATTCTCAAAGGGCAGGCAACAGAAGCCGACCTGGAGCAGTTAAAGCAGCTTTCTTACATGGTGCAGGAAACCAGCCTCTGCGGCCTGGGCATGACCGCCCCGAACCCGGTGCTGAGCACTCTGCGCTATTTCCCCGAAGAGTACACCTCGCTGTTGGTGCAGCCTGCCTACCTGAATGGGCACGCCGCCGAAGCCAAGCCGGTGTCTGTATAGCCGACTCAATGGAGATATGAATTATGGCAGTTAATACCCTCACAATTGACGGCAAAGAGATCGCCATTGAGGCGGGCAAAACGATTTTGGATGCGGCCAAAGAAGCGGGCGTTCCCATTCCGACGCTGTGCCACATGGAAGGGGTGCATGATGTTGGGGCTTGTCGCCTCTGCATTGTCGAAGCCGAGGGCACGCCGAAGCTATTGCCTGCCTGTGTCACCGCCGCCGCCGAAGGCATGGTGATTCACACTCAGACCGAAAAGTTGCAAAATTATCGCCGGATGACGGTGGAGCTAATTTTCGCGGAAGGGAATCACGTTTGTTCCATCTGCGTGGCGAACGGCAACTGCGAATTGCAGGATGTGGCGGTGGAAGTGGGGATGGATCATTCTCGCTTTAGCTACCGCTTCCCCGATCGCGGCTGCGACCTGTCTCACTCCCAATTTGGCATCGACCACAACCGCTGCATCATGTGTACTCGCTGCGTCCGAGTCTGCGACGAAGTGGAAGGGGCGCACGTCTGGGATGTCGGCAGTCGCGGGCCTGACTGCTTTATTGTGGCGGGGCTCGATCAGCCCTGGGGCGAAGTGGATGCCTGCACCTCCTGCGGCAAATGCGTCGATGCCTGCCCCACGGGAGCCATTTTCCACCAGGGCGAAACCACGGGCGAAAAAGAGGGCGATCGCGGCAAGATGGCCTTCCTGACCACAGCACGGGAGAAGCAACAATGGACAAGATAAAGTTTGCGACGGTTTGGCTGGCGGGTTGCTCCGGTTGCCATATGTCCTTTCTCGATTTGGACGAGTTTTTGATCGACCTGGCAGGGCTCGTGGACGTGGTGTTCAGCCCCGTGGGTACTGACCTGAAGGAGTATCCCGAAGGCGTCGATGTCTGCCTGGTGGAAGGGGCGATCGCCAACGAAGAAAATCTAGAGCTCGCCCTGGAAATTCGCCGCAAAACCAAAACCCTGATCTCCTTTGGGGACTGCGCGGTAACGGCTAACGTGCCCGCCATGCGCAACATGATGGGCAACAAAACCGCCGAACCGGTGCTCGAACGCGGCTACATTGAGCTGGCAGACGAAAACCCGCATTTTCCCAATGCCCCGGGCATTGTGCCCGAATTGTTGGACCGGGTGCTCCCTGTGCATGAGGTCATTCCGATTGATATCTTTATGCCGGGGTGTCCCCCTTCGGCTGACCGCATTCGCGCCACTTTGGAGCCATTGCTGCAAGGTAAGACGCCAGAAATGGTTGGTCGTGAGATGATCAAATTTGGATAGTACCGAGAGGACTTGATTTCATGAGTGTTGATAGTAAAGAGTTTCACGAAAAGCTAGAGAAAGCGCGCGCCGATGCGCGAGCCATCTGCGCCGAAAAGGGCGACAGTTCGCCTGATTGCGCGGCTGCGTGGGACGTTGTCGAAGAAATGCAGGCGGAAGTTTCCCACCAGCATCAAAATCCCGAAAAGACCAGTTTCGATAAATACCTCGAAGAAAATCCTGACGCTCCCGAAGCGCGCATCTACGAGGATTAGGTTCCACTTTGAGGTGGCGGCGGATATACCGTCAGCCTGAGTGTGTATATCCTGACGATCCCCCCGGCTACGCCACCCCCCTTGTGAAGGGGGGCAGGGGGGATCCCGCGATCGCTTAAGCCTTGTTCTACGTTTACCGACCCCACCCATTCCCCCACACCGACCGTCGAAGGGAGGCCATCATCCATGTCTAAAACTGTCGTTATCGATCCCATCACCCGCATTGAGGGCCACGCCAAAATCTCCGTCATGTTGGATGACGCGGGCGAGGTCACCGATACCCGTTTCCACGTGGTGGAGTATCGCGGGTTCGAAAAATTTTGCGAAGGCCGTCCCTTTACGGAAATGGCAGGCATCACTGCCCGCATTTGCGGCATTTGCCCGGTGAGTCACCTGATTTGTGCCGCTAAAACCGGCGACAAAATTCTCGCGGTTAAAATTCCGAAGGCGGCAGACAAATTGCGGCGGCTGCTGAATTTGGGGCAAATCACGCAATCCCATGCGCTGTCCTTTTTTCACCTCAGCAGCCCTGACTTTTTACTGGGTTGGGACAGTGACCCCGCGAAGCGCAATGTTTTCGGCCTGATCGCGGCGGATCCCGATCTGGCCCGCGCGGGCATTCGCCTGCGGCAATTTGGTCAACAGGTGATTGAAATCCTCGGGGGCCGCAAGATTCACGCCGCGTGGACCGTCCCCGGCGGGGTGCGATCGCCCCTCTCTGCGGAAGGTCGTTCCTGGATTTTAGAGCGCCTCCCCGAATCCCTCGAAACGGCTCAGAAAGGACTGGACATTTTCAAACAGCTGATCAACGGCCCGATGAAAGAGGAGGTCCAGGTCTTCGGTCAATTCCCCTCGCTGTTCATGAGCTTGGTGGGCAAAGGCGGCGCGTGGGAGCACTACGACGGCCATCTCCGCTTTACCGACAGCGAAGGCAACATCGTGCAGGATAACCTCAGCGAAGACGACTACGCCGACTTCGTGGGCGAAGCGGTGGAAGACTGGTCGTATCTGAAATTTCCCTATTACAAAGCCTTGGGGTATCCCGACGGGTTGTATCGGGTGGGGCCACTCGCCCGGTTAAATAACTGCACCCACATCGACACCCCGAAAGCCAACGCCGAATTGCAGGAGTTCCGCAATTATGCCGGTGGTATACCCACCTCGTCGTTCTTGTACCATTACGCCCGTCTCATTGAGATCCTGGCCTGCCTGGAAAAAATCGAAGAGTACATGGATGATCCTGAACTGATGTCCGATCGCTGTCGGGCTGAGGCGGGGGTCAACGAGTTGGAAGCGATCGGGGTCAGCGAAGCGCCGCGTGGTACCCTGTTCCACCATTACAAGGTGGATGAAAACGGTCTGCTCGAAAAAGTGAATTTGATTATCGCCACCGGCAACAACAACCTGGCGATGAACAAAACTGTGAAGCAAATTGCCCAGCACTACATCCACGGGGAAGAGATTCAAGAAGGCTTCTTGAATCGCGTAGAGGCGGGAATTCGCTGTTACGACCCGTGTCTCTCTTGCTCGACCCACGCGGCGGGACAAATGCCGTTAGATATCCAAATCTACAACGCCCAGGGCGAGGTCATCCGTCAAGTTGTGCGTGATTAAGGCTGTCCGCTGAAATCAGCTCTCCAGATAGCCAAGGGATTGTAGGGGTTAGGCACTGCCCAACTCTAACGATTGGGGTTGCTAAGAACAAGTACCTTTGCTGAAGCGATCGCGGTTGGGTGACTCAATGCGCTAGACATAGCGAGCAGAGGCTGCGGGCACTGAATTTACCTGCTGACCAATAGCTGACAAATGTGCCGGGCCTCTACTTGCTAGAGGTCACCAATTCAGGATCGGTTTCTTCTAACGTGGTGGCAGTGGCGAGCTTGATGTCTGGTAAGAGTTTTTGCGCCATCGGATGACTTTCTTCCAGCAAATAGTTGAGGAAGGTGTCGGCCACCACCGACAGTTGCTTACCTGCCAAACTCGCAACATACCAATGCCGTTCGATGGGAAAGTGCTCGACATCCAAAATGGCGAACTCGCCCGTCGTGCCTTCGGAAATGATGGTGTGAACAGAGAGTACTGAAATGCCCAGGCCACCCGCGATCGCTTGCTTAATCGCTTCGTTGCTGCCCAGCTCTAGGCGCACTTTCACATCCACTTCATGCTCGTCAAACAAGGACTGCACGGCCTGGCGGGTACCCGATCCCGGTTCCCGCATAATGAACTGTTCGCCACTGAGTTCTTGAATCGGAATATTTTTCTTGCCCACCAGCGGATGATTTTTCGGCGCAATTACCACTAACGGATTTTCGAGGAAGGGGTGCACTTTGAGATCCGGCTGTTCGGGCGTTTGGCTGATGATGTAGAGGTCATCTTCGTTATTCGCCATGCGCTCTTGGATATTTTGGTGGTTGGTCACCTTGAGCGAGATGTCGATGCCGGGGAAGCGCTGACAAAACGGCCCGAGTAAGCGGGGCACAAAATATTTGGCGGTGGTAATAACGGCAATCTTGAGCTGGCCCTGTTTCATGCCTTTGATATCAGCGATCGCCATCTCAAATTGTTCCAGCCCCTCAAAGACGCGCTGGCAGGTATCAAGGAGTTGCTGCCCAGCTTGAGTGAGATATAGCCGCTTCCCAATTTGCTCAAATAGAGGCAGTCCGACCGCCTTCGTTAGTTGCTTAACCTGAATCGAGACGGTGGGCTGAGTCAGATACAGCTCTTCAGCAGCGCGGGTAAAGCTTCCGTGACGGGCGGTTGCCTCAAAAACTTTGAGTTGGTGTAGCGTGGCGTGAAACAAAGATCTAAGTCTCCCAATTGTGCGCCAAGGCTATCATAGACCAAATTCTATTAACTTGTCACTTTGCCGTGTCGGCAATCTATGATGGAAAGCTTTCTGGACCCAGCTTTAAAGCTTTTGAAGTCGATCTATTGTCCTCAATCTATCTAACGATGGCCAAGGATTCAATTAACTATGGACTTCCTTAAGGTTTCTATGGTTGACATTGCTGGAGGATGACCCAGTGTGGATGGGCGATCGCCCAATTGGCAGCGAGTGACGCCCTGATGTGTTCTAGACATCCTGCGAGATAGCAGTTCTCGTTGACAATACAAAGACATTCAGCGGCTAGCGGTTGACTGCGCTACTTAGTGCAGTCGTTTGACTAGTCCACCTCAACGTTTTGCCCTGTATTGTCCATATGTCTTCCCCCCCAACGCATCCCCCATTGCCCTTGAGTCTGCGCCTGCGTGAACTGGTGCAAATTTTTAGTCGCTTGGGCTGTCTGGGGTTTGGGGGGCCACAAGCTCATATCGCCATGCAAAATGACGAAGCTGTGGTGCGCCGCCAATGGTTGACGCAGGAGCAATTTAGCGACGGTTTGGCCATTTGTGAAATGTTGCCGGGGCCAGCCTCGACCCAAATGGGCATTTATCTGGGTTACATCCGTGCCGGACAGCTAGGGGCGCTGGTGGCGGGTATCGCGTTTATTGCACCGGCCTTTTTAATTGTTGTGGTGCTGTCTTGGGCGTATTTTCGCTGGCAGGCCCTACCGCAGCTAGACGCGCTGTTTTTTGGCATTGCCCCAGTCATGATTGCTATCATTCTGGGCTTTTGCTGGAAGCTGGGCAAAAAGTCGATCCGTGACTGGCCCGGAGTCGCAATCGCGATTGCCGTGGGCCTGGCTGTCGGAGTGTGGCGGTTTAACCCGTTGGTTGCCTTCATTGTGGCTGGGTTGCTGGGGTCGATATTGTATCATCCGCGCCGGGGTGCGCCTCAGCCGGTGTGGTTGCCGCTGGCCCTAATGAGCGGCTTGCCGCTGGCTACGGTGTCCACTGATGTCTTGGCGTTGTCGAGCTTTTGGGGCTGGGAGCGCATTGGCGAGTTTTTCTGGCCGCTAGTGACCTTATTTTTCAAGACGGGCACCTTTACCTTTGGCGGCGGTTTGGTCATCATTCCCCTGCTGGAATTTGAAGTCGTTGATCAACTGCAATGGCTGACCCGCAGCGAATTTATCGACGGCGTGGCGATCGGGCAGCTGAGTCCCGGCCCGGTAGTGCTGACTTCAGCGTTTATTGGTTATAAGGTGGCGGGTCTCGTTGGGGCCGTGGTGGCAGCAGTGAGTATTTTTCTCCCATCCTTTTTATTCATCATGGCGGGCGCTCCGGTATTGCTCCGCTTGCGGACCAATCCTTGGGTGCAGGCGTTTCTCAAGGCAGTGCGGCCAGCGGTGTTGGGGGCGATCGCGGCTGCTGCTATTCCCCTCATGCAGACTGCGATCGTCGAGCAGTCATCCCCAGTACTGATGGTGATCGCCGCCCTGATTGGCATTGTCTCCCTAGTGGCACTCATTCGATTTAAGGTGCCGACCTGGCAACTAGTGCTCGGTGGGGGACTGTTGGGTCTATTGACTGGAGTCGTCTTGGGTAGCCCAGTCTGATGATTGTTGATGGCTGGTATAAATGCCCCCAGAGTCGGGCATTCTGAAAGGGGCTGTCTGTGAGGCTGTTTTTTCCGGCAGCACACTGTCTCTACTACTAGTCCCGGGATGACCCAGGGTCGATGTCTCTGCATCTATTTACGGATTAGCTGTTTGGCTTCGCCAGGTGTTGGGGGCGGCGATGCTGCTCAAGAGGCTATGCTGCCTAATGGATAGATGGCCTGAGCCCCGCTGGTGTTTGTCCCCCCCGATGTCTCGTCCGCTGATACTTTCTCCTCTAGCTAAATGATGGATACTCAAGCAAAAATCTTTGTCGCTGGACATAATGGCCTGGTGGGTAGTGCCATCGTGCGGGCATTACAGTCGCGGGGCTATATCAACTTAGTGACGCGATCGAGCAAGGAGTTGGATCTGCGAAATCAGGCCGCAGTCGAAGATTTTTTCGCGACTGAGCAGCCCGATTACGTGTTCCTGGCCGCCGCCAAAGTTGGAGGCATTCAGGCCAATAATGTATATCGCGGCGAATTTCTCTATGACAACTTGATGATTGAGGCCAACGTGATTCACAGCGCCTATCGTCATCAAGTGCAAAAACTACTGTTCTTGGGGTCTTCTTGCATTTATCCCAAGCTGGCACCACAGCCGATGCGCGAAGATGCCCTGCTGTCCGGCTTTTTAGAACCCACGAACGAGCCGTATGCGATCGCCAAAATCGCGGGCCTCAAGCTCTGTGAAAACTACTGTCGGCAGTACGGTGTGAACTTTATTTCGGCCATGCCGACCAATCTTTACGGCATTAACGACAACTTTGACCTGGCGAACTCTCACGTATTGCCTGCCCTGATGCGCAAGTTCCATGACGCCACGGTGACGGACGCGCCCACGGTGACGGTGTGGGGCACGGGAGAGCCTCTGCGGGAGTTTTTGTATGTGGATGACCTGGCCGATGCCCTGCTCTTTTTGATGGACAACTACGATCGCCCCGAGTTCATCAACGTCGGCACTGGAGAAGAAATTTCCATCAAGGAGCTGGCTCTGACGATTCAGGCGGTGGTGGGCTTTGAGGGTGAACTAGTATTCGATACCTCGAAACCCGACGGCACCCCACGCAAGCTAATGGATGTCTCGCGTCTTAAAGAACTGGGTTGGCAAGCCAATACCGACCTCAAAACTGGCATCGAGCAAACCTACGCCTGGTACCTCGAAAACCTCGACACTTTCCGACGATAGGCCCACAAAAGTAACCTGAACTTTGTCTGGTGGCGGCGTGAGAGAGGGAGCGATCGCTCACACCCTTATGAGACTTCTAAGTAAAATTTGAGTCAAGCGATACTCCGTAGGTACCAGAGTGGCTTTTGGCAATGACTGAGCAGCAGTTCGACGTTTTCCTTGCGCACAGTAGCAAAGACAAGCCATTAATTCGGCAAATTTACCAAACGCTAAAGGGTCGGGGTATGCGCCCCTGGCTAGATGAAGAGGAAATTGCTCCAGGGCAACATTTCCAGCAAGAAATTCAAAGGGCGATCGGAACTGTCAAAGCAGCAGCCATTTTTATCGGCGAAGATTTGGGCAAATGGCAAGAACTCGAACTGGGAGCTTTAATACAGAGATGCGTCAGTAAAAGTGTTCGAATCATTCCGGTATTGTTGCCGGGAATCGAAAGTATTCCAGAGGATGAATACTTTTTAAGTCAATACCAGTTCGTCAAATTTGGTGAGACACTCCAAAACCAAAAAGCATTCGACTTATTGGAGTGGGGCATCACTGACGTAAAACCTCAAAATCTCGATTCCACTTCCCTTCCGGATACTCAGGATTTTTCACGTAAGTCAACGGTCTCATTGATACAGGAGATTGACCATGACAAAATCTTGTACATCAAAAATATTAAAGATCCTTCTGGTATCTGGGCTTATCGATTAGAAGGTGTGAGAAGCGGTCAACAACCGATTTTTGAATTGACGTGGCGACGTAGTAGTCATGGGGTCGGTTTACCTAAAGCAGGCGATCTCATGATTTTGCATCAACAAGCAAAAGTAACTCATGTGGTTGAGTTTTTAGATGATGCCACCCGAGAAGAAGACTTTGGGGTTTTTCGTCGCGTCAAAGCAGTTTGGATGCCAAGTCAACAAGATTGGCACCAGCTGTCTCATCAAAGAGAAGTTTTAGGATTTAGTCCCAGATACTCAGACGGCAATACCCATGCACTTCAAAGCCCGAACTTCAAAACTTTTCAGGAAGCCTGGAAGCAGTTGTCAGATTTTCAACTCTTTGTTGTCGAGCAATTGAAAAAACTGGATGCTGCACAATCATGAGTTTTATTTTTATCAGCTACAGTCGGCAAGACCAAGCCTATGTCAGTACATTAGTGCAGGCGCTACAGTCGCACCGCTTACCGATCTGGATTGACGATCGCATTGACTACGGAACAGATTGGCCCGATGTCATCGAAGAACATTTAGAACAGAGTGCCGTATTTTTGCTAGTGATGTCGCCTCGCTCAAAGCGATCTCATTGGGTCAATTGTGAGCTAACGCGAGCGATTGAACTTGACAAGCCGATTTTTCCGCTACTCCTCGAAGGTCGTCAGTGGCTACAGGTTGCAACTAAACAATCGGTCGATGTAATCGGCGGCAAGTTGCCGGAAGCCCGCTTTTTTGATGCCCTGCGGAAATGTCTCCCATTACCTATTGAAACGGCTGACGCGCTTTCCGTTCAAGAAGCTGCCAATAATAAGTCTTCAAAATTTGCAGGTGCTTTGCTGGCTAGTCACGAAAATTTGCTGACAACTAACTCAACGAATTTCGAGGATGATCTGAGTTCAGAAAAGTGGATTGACTATACGCGGCTACGGGACTTGTTGAAGGCAGGTAAATGGGAAGAAGCTGACCAAGAAACATTTGAGGTAATGCTGAAAGCTGCGGGGAGAGCAGCCGAAGAGCGTCAATATTTAACGGGAGGCCAGGTACGAACATTTCCTTGCGAAGATCTGCTGACGATTGATCGGTTGTGGGTGCATCTCAGCAGCGGTAAATTTGGCTTTAGTGTGCAGAAGCAGATCTGGATTGAAATGGGCGGCAAATTGAATTCTGGAGAAAATCAAGATGCAACGATTGCGATTGCGGCCTTTCAAAAAATGAGCGATCAAACCGCATGGCGAGTAAACGGAGAGCCTATCTCCTACAGTCAGACAATTTTTGATGACTCGGCCCCTCATGGACATCTCCCTCATAGATGGATGTTTGGTTGGGGAGATGGGGGAATTAGGCTGTTATCTTCTCTCATACAGCCTTTTCCAGTCTCGTGAGATACACTTAATATGTTTTGGAATTTGCTAAGAGACAGGGATGAAAGCTTACTCTATC
>NZ_QVFV01000013.1 GCF_004212215.1 Leptolyngbya iicbica LK | reverse complement strand
ATGCTCACTCAAGGGCTGATGGTTCGTATCTTCAGCTTATGGCGAGTGAGCTTTTTTACTGACTGAGCGATTTATCAAACATCCTCTGACTCTTGGCGATATCATCTGGCGGTTTAGCCCATAAAGGCCAAGATGGCTTTGTCGTTCAGTCAACAGCAGATATCGTTGCTAGACTGCGTTATTTGTCGCAGAAGCTCCACCAAAATCAGATGCTATTCTCAAAGGCGTATAGTGACTGAAGTTGCGACCGATTAGAAGAGACTGAACTGATGAGAATTTGGCGACGTTGGTTGTCCCCAGTGGCTCTATTTGTCTGTGCAGTATTCGTTACTGTGGCCTGCGCAGGTAATAACGGCGGTAGCGATGTCATCCGCGTAGGCTCAAAAGATTTTACTGAGCAGCTCATCTTGGGCGAAATGTATGCGCTTGTGCTGGAAGACGCAGGCTACTCGGTCGAGCGCAAGTTGAACTTGGGCGGCACCCCCGTTGCCCAAGCGGCGCTCGAAAGTGGCGAAATTGATTTATATCCTGAATATACGGGCACTGGTTTATTAACGGTACTCAAAGCCGAGGCGAATAGTGATCCGACGGTGGTATACGAAACGGTTTCGAGTCAGTACCAAGAACAGTTCAATTTGGTTTGGCTAGAGCCGTCGCCGATGAATAATACTCAGGCATTGGCCATGACCCAAGAGAAGTCTAGCGAATTGGGCATTACGACAATTTCTGAGTTCGCAGCTCAAGCCAGCAACCTCACTTTAATTGGCCCCCCCGAGTTTGAAGTTCGGGAAGACGGCTTACCGGGTCTGCAAGCCGCCTATGGAAATTTTCAACTCAATAGTTACAAAGCCGTCGATGCCGGGTTGCGTTATAAAGGCTTAGTCGATGGTGAAGCTGATGTGGCTGTCGCCTTTGGTACAGATGGTGAAATCAGCGCGTTTGACCTGGTGTTGTTGGAGGACGATCAACAACTCTTTCCGCCTTATCAAGTTGCGCCTGTGGTGCGTCAAGAGGTGTTAGATGCGAATCCTGATGTCCGAGATATTTTGAATAGTCTGGCGCCGCTGATTACTGACGAGGTGATGCAGTCGCTTAATTATCAGGTCACAGGTGAAGCTCAGGAGCCAGATGCGGTGGCGCTGCAGTTTTTGCAAGAGTCTGGGCTGCTAGAAGCTGCTGCCAGCGAGGCTGAGTAAAGCCTTAGATGCTTGGGTTGACTCTGGTTGTCGAGGGGCGGAGTGAGCTTGGCCACTCATTTCACGGCAGCGATTGCCCCTTACAGGGCTTAATTCTGACCACTTTTTAGGTTGGCAATGGGCAATATTTTATTTGAACAGGTCACGCTGAAATTTGCGGGGATGGCTCGCCCAGCGGTGGATCAGGTGACTTGTGAAATTCAATCGGGTGAATTGGTCGTCATTTTGGGGCCTTCGGGCTGCGGTAAAACGACTCTGCTAAAGATGGTCAACCGCCTTTATGAGCCTACTAAAGGGCGCATCACGATGGCCGGGCAAAATATCAAAGCGTTACGCCCGACAACACTGCGCCAAAAAATTGGCTACGTGATTCAACAATCGGGGTTATTTCCCCATATGACGGTCGCGAATAATGTGGCTGTGGTGCCCAAGTTGCTGAAGTGGCCGATGCAAAAAATTCAAGCTCGGGTGGATGAACTGCTGGATTTGGTAAAACTGCCGCCTGCTGACTATCGCGATCGCTATCCGGCTCAGTTATCGGGTGGTCAACAACAGCGGGTCGGCATCGCTCGTGCCTTAGCGGGTAATCCCGACTATATGTTGATGGATGAGCCGTTTGGGGCGATTGACGCGATTACTCGAAATGCCCTGCAGGCAGAGATTCTGCGCTTGCATCAGCAATTGAAAAAAACGATCCTGTTTGTCTCTCACGATGTGGATGAAGCACTGCGGTTGGGCGATCGCATTATCGTCATGAATGCGGGGCGGATTGTCCAATTTGACACCCCTTTCAAGCTGTTAACGCAACCTGCCGATCCCTTTGTTCATCAACTTTTAGGCGCTGACGATATGGTGCGTCAGTTAGGGCAGGTCCCAGTCGATGCGGCGCTGATGCCACTGCCAGCCCCGTTTCAACCCGGTCAGCATCCAGTGGTTGAGGCTGACGCCAACCTGCGCGATGCCTTATCCATCATTCTAAAAACTGGAGCCCCTGAACTTACTGTTGTCCGTCAGGGTGAACCCGTCGGACGATTAACGTTGGATCACATTCGCACCTGCGCCCGGGAGCACAACCACTGATGGCCTATTTGCTGAACCACCCTGGCGAAATCGCAACCCTGGTCTGGCAGCATTTACAGATGACGCTCAGTGCTTTGGCGATCGCTATTCTGATTGCCGTTCCCATTGCCTTGTTGATTAACCATGTGCGCTGGCTTTCCGTTCCGGTGATGGGGCTATTGGGAATTTTTTACACGATTCCTAGTCTGGCGCTGATTATTTTTCTGGTGCCTGTGTTTGGGCTCAATGCGACCTCGGTCATCGTGGCAATGGTGATCTATACCCAGGTCATTTTGGTACGCAACCTCACCGTGGGCCTGGCGGGCATTGATGGCTCGATACTCGAAGCGGCGCGGGGCATGGGCATGAGCCTATGGCAACGGTGGTGGTGGGTGCAGGTGCCGTTGGTGTTGCCTGTGTTTGTAGCGGGGGTGAGAATTGCCGCAATTGTGGCGATCGCGATCGCGACGATCGGTGCCAAGTTCAATGCTGGCGGCTTGGGTACACTCTTGTTCGACGGCATTCAAACGAATCGCATTGACAAAATTTGGGCTGGCGCGATCGCAGTCGCCATCCTCGCCTTTGCCTTCAACGGTCTCTTGCTCTGGCTCGAACAACGAAGTCGGCCCGCCCATCAGCGGTAGGCCGAAAGCGAATACATTATTGCCCAAAAGCATCTCCCCGCTCACTTCACCTCAGGCGACATGACTGCAGGCGATGAAGTAGGAGGCGCGAGTATTCATAAAATGATTCAGCGATTCAAATTTTAAGCAACTAAAAAGCGGCTGCTGGTTAAGCAACCGCTTTGAGGCGTATGACAGCAATAGAAGCGCCTGCCAAGATTAACTAAACGGCTGAACCGACGCCCGCATAAGCCCCGTAGAAAAACAGACCGACTACCACCAGCACACCAGTGCCAGCAACGGTGGCCACAATCCACAAAGGAATCCGTCCATTCTTAATCATTTTGGTACCTCCTACTCACAAACTAATCAACACAACAACAGCGGCTCAAAGCCTGATGAAACTAATGACTTGCCAGACTTAGTTGAAGAAATAACTGGAAAACAGCAACCCAGTCACAAAGACCAGCAACAGTCCCAGATAAAGGGATGTCCGGTTCAGCTCAACTGGTTGTTTATTCGGATTCTGATTCCGTTCCACTGGTGTGCTCCTATCGCTGAATAAACTGCATTGCGGCGATCGCGCCCAAGAAGAAAACGCTGGGAACGCCAAGGGTGTGTACGGCTAGCCACCGCACCGTAAAAATGGGATAAACCGTTGGTTCATTGGGAGTGTTCGTCATGTCCTGCTCACTAATTCGTTCGACTGCACTAAGGGTTAACAGTTTTGAGCGCCGTTATTGGCCCAAAAACTCTTTAATTTGCTGTTCTGCCTCATAGCGATCCGACACAATGGGCAGTTCCATCTGATTGCTCTGGTAATACTCGTTGGGACGAGGAGTGCCAAAGGCATCGTAAGCCAAACCAGTGCTCACAAAGAGCCAGCCAGCAATAAACAAAGCGGGGATGGTAACACTATGAATGACCCAGTAACGGATGCTTGTAATAATGTCGCCAAAGGGCCGTTCGCCGGTATCACCTGCCATATCAACCTCACATGTAACGTGTGTATCAATCCTATTACTTAATGATACGGAACTCAGGAATCCATCACAAGTTAGATGCTAAGTTCCGCATTCCACGAGCCGACCTTAAGCTGCTTGAGCGCCAGCATACCGCAGTAAGTAACCGTTTTGGCCCAAGATGAAACCCTGGTCTGGGGTATTGAAAATGATGCGATACAGGTTCGAGGGGACCTGATCAACGTCAGCATCTTTGAACCAGGTCAACCCATCATCGGGACTGAAGTACAGCGTTCCACTCCCGCCGGAAACCCAAAGTTCCTCAGACGTGCGGAAGGCCGCATCCAAAAAGCCCCAGCTAGTAGCTAACTCAGGGGTGATCGGCTCCTGCCAATCTTCCTCTTCGCCCGTGAGCGAAAACTGAATCTGTCCGCCCCGTTCTAGCAGCCATAAGCCACCATCTTGGTCAAAACCAATATTTTGCAAGCGGCGAGAGCTCTCACGGTTGAAAGGACGCCATTCCAAATCGCCAGGGGACCACAGAGAGTAAAAGTTGCCCCGTGAAGAGACGGCCGCGTAGCTGCCGTCGGGACTCCGACTCATGTTGCGGACAACGCCTACAGCCCCTAATACGAGCCCTTTCCAGTTCTGGCCACCATCGCGGGTGCGATAAATGGCGCCTACATCGGTGGCCAACTCAGCTTCTTTATCTGCTAGGGCCGTAATGAGGAAAGGCTTACCGGGTAATTTGTCGCTCAGGGGGACCCGTTCCCAAGTGTCGCCCCCATTCGTGGTGTGGAGCAGAATTTGGGGTTGGCCAGCGACCCAACCTTCATTGCCCACAAAACTCACGGAGGTAAAGGTAAACCCTTTATCTCCCAGGTCGAGCGATCGCTGGGCCCAGGTTTTGCCACCGTCACGGGTTTCCATCAGGGTGCTGCGACTGCCCACCAGCCAGCCGTGATCAGCATCATCGGTAAAAGCAATGTCAGAGAACGTCGCCTCTGTATCCAGATGCACGACCTCCCAAGGATTGTTTTCGAGGTCGGGCAAAAACGCATTGCTGCACCCGAAACACAGAAAAGCGATCGCCACAATCGCCCCAAACTTTCGTAAATGAACTAATAAACCACCCATGCTAGCCTCACCATCCTCAGCCGTAACAACATCAACGTTCGTATCTTTAACTCTGGGCGCCCTGGAGTTATCGCAAACCATAAAGGCTAATAAAGAAGAAAAAACCAACTGCTAAGGCTCCAAAAATCAGAATATTCTTCTGACCAGGCGTCAAGGTATTCACGCCCAAGCCATAATTCAGATTTTCTTTAAAGCCCGAGGGGGTGCCAGCTGGCCCAACATTGGCAAAACGCTTTTTCTGGGCTCCGCAAACCGGACATCGCCAATTCAGCGGTACGTCTTGAAATGGCACACCGGCTTTAATCCCGCTGCGATCGTCCCCTTTGGTCGGCTCATAGGTATAACCACAGGCCATACACTCAAATCGATCCATTTCCCGTGGAGTTAACGGCTTGTCCGGCTCGGCTGCCGAATCGGCGTTTGTCTCCTCAATCGGTGTGGCATTTTGCTGATCAACCGATTGGTCATCAAGCGGGCTGCTCGGCTCAACTTGCTGATTAGGCTCAGGCGACATCACTAATTTCCCTCGACGGCTCTACAAGCAACATCAGCCAGCTAGTCTTCATTAGACCGCTGAAGGCTGATTATGAAAAATTGCAATATTTCTTACCAATTATGACATGGCGCTGAACCTTACTTGTTACCAGGTCAATTTTGAAGGTCGTGATCAACCGCGCCAATTTTGCTGTGGCTCAATGATGAGACTGCCTAATCACCCGCATGGAAACTGCAAAACACTCACGGCGCGCAACGGTCTGAAGTTCAAGCAAATGTAAACTAATATGGAAATGCGTACAGCAAAAGACTGTGTGCGATCGTGAGTGAGGATACGCAGTGTTTGTCTTAACCGGATACGAATACCTCTTAGTCTTTCTCCTCTTATGTGGTTCAGTACCGATTTTGGCCCTTGGCATCGCTTACTTTTTGCGACCCAAGCGAGAAGGGGCGAGTCGTCGAACTACTTATGAATCGGGGATGGAGCCCATTGGCGGAGCGTGGATTCAATTCAACATCCGTTATTACATGTTTGCCCTGGTATTTGTCATTTTTGACGTTGAAACAGTGTTTTTGTATCCCTGGGCGGTGGCCTTTAGCAAGCTGGGACTCCTGGCATTTATAGAGGCGCTGATTTTCATTGCGATTCTAGTGGTCGGTTTGGTGTACGCATGGCGAAAAGGAGCATTGGAATGGTCATGAACCCTGAAAGTAAGGCACCGATGCTGGCTCCTGACGAGCGTTTGATAAATCCAGTTGGCGCTCCGACGGTAACCCAGGATCTCTCTGAAAATGTCATTTTGACTACGGTGGATGATCTGTACAACTGGACTCGTTTGTCTAGTTTGTTTCCACTGCTATATGGCACCGCTTGCTGTTTTATTGAATTTGCAGCACTGATTGGTTCGCGGTTTGACTTTGACCGCTTTGGCCTGTTGCCACGGGCCTCTCCCCGGCAAGCTGATCTGATTATTACTGCCGGTACCATCACGATGAAGATGGCTCCAGCGTTGGTGCGGTTGTATGAACAGATGCCTGATCCTAAGTATGTGATTGCGATGGGTGCCTGTACGATTACGGGCGGTATGTTCAGTATGGATTCGCCGACAGCAGTACGAGGGGTTGATAAGTTGATTCCGGTGGATGTTTACATTCCCGGTTGTCCGCCCCGACCAGAGGCGATTTTTGACGCGATTATTAAGCTGCGGAAGAAGATTGCGACTGAATCTTGGGCCGATCAATCCGCGATCGCTCAAACCCACCGATACCATACGACCCAGCATCAGATGCAGAGTGTTTCGCCGATCTTGACGGGCAAATATTTGCAGACGGGCACCCACGAAACGCCGCCAAAAGAATTGATGGCCGCGATGGGCATGTCGGTTGAATCTTCTTTGGAAGAAGCGAAGCAGGAGGAAGTCAATGGCTGATGCGGATGTAAATCAGAATGAGACTGCTGAAGATGGCGGGGCCATTGTTGAGGCCGGGCCCGTATCAAAGTGGCTGACTGAGAATGGCTTTGGTCACGAGTCTTTAGCTCCTGATCATTTAGGAATTGAAGTGCTAACGGTTGAACCGCAGTTTTTGATTCCTATTTGCACGGCTTTGTTTGCTTATGGGTTTAACTATCTGCAATGTCAAGGGGCGTATGATGAAGGCCCTGGTAAGTCTCTAGTGAGTTTTTACCATCTAGTGAAAGTCAGTGATGATGCCACTAGTCCAGAAGAGGTGCGGGTAAAAGTGTTTTTGCCGCGCGAAAACCCGACGCTACCTTCGGTTTACTGGATTTGGAAGGCTGCTGACTGGCAAGAGCGTGAAAGCTATGACATGTACGGCATTGTGTACGAAGGACATCCTAATTTGAAGCGGTTGCTGATGCCGGAAGACTGGAAGGGATGGCCTTTGCGCAAAGACTACATTTCGCCAGATTTTTACGAATTGCAAGACGCTTACTAGGGCGCCACTTAGATTTATGGCTAGGTAGTTTGAAGGATGTACGGTTTGGCCGTGCATCCTTTTTAGTTTGACGATTTTAGTTGGTTGCAGTAGCTGACCCAATCACATGGGTGATTTAGAGGGGGGATGGGGCGATCGCGATGAGTAAATCTTGCTGCGATGCCTTGGCTATTGAGGGCGACTGAATTTCCTAAGAGGCTTCAATGAAAATTGATGAGCTTGTAATTCTAGCTGAGTATTTATGTTGAGATGAACTGGCTGGAGAGTCGATGCTGTGATGCCTTGGATTGGCTTAAGGATGAGAAAAAATTGCTGTGAATAAGTATTTTCAAACCGTTTGACGTTAGCGGGCGCGCTGAGTTAGGCATTTTTAGTATGGGTGACTACGTGAGGTTGTATAAACGTTGCAACACTCACGACACATACAACTACAAAGGGATGCATTTACCATGATTCAGTCAGCTAAATATCCAATGAGCCAGGGCATTTATCCGGGCCAGACCCGTGTATCTAGCGCAAAGCGGTATGCTCCGATTCCGGTGTGGCGGCCAGAACTTTTTGCGATCGCAACTCATGGCGCTCATTCATTAGCGAACGAGGCACTGCAGCTGGCGGGGGCGGGGACGATTTTACAAACATCGACGGTTTTACAGGTTTCGACTTCCCTGCAGTCAAAACAATCGCGACGTCGCAGCCGCAAGCGACCCAGTCCCGCGTCAATTTATCTCGGTATCTGGTTCTTCGTACTGCCGTTTATCAATACTTGTGTATTTGTCGGGCTACTGATCTACACCGTCATGGGTCAAAAAGCGAGTAGTGCCCCGGTGCCCATCTTGGCTCAGCCATTTTTGCCCACGGGGAATGCCAAGTTGTCGGAGACCGGCGTCGCGGGGACAACTGTGGCAGAAATGGCTACAGACACTCAGACCTCTAGCTCCTTCTTGGCTGCGAAATTGCCACTGCTGCCCATGCCCGCACCGATTTCAGAAATTGGCGCAGACGCAGATGTGAAAGTCGCTGCTCCCACGCGAGGTCAGGCGTTGGGTGATTTCCGTTATCCCGTTGCTGGTTTTCCCCTGTCGAGTCCTTTTGGTGAGCGTGTACACCCGATTTCTAAGCAGGTGCGATTTCATGAGGGGGTCGATTTTGCTGTACCCACAGGGACTCCTATCAAGGCTGCCGATGGGGGGCGGATTAGCCGTGCAGGCAGCAATGGGGGCTATGGCAATGTGATTGAGATTGATCATGGTAATGGCTTTCGGACTCGCTATGCGCATTTAAGCGGGTTTCAAGTATCGGTGAATGATCTGGTGGCCCAACATGAGGTGATTGGTTTTTCCGGCAATACGGGCTACTCCACCGGGCCGCATTTGCATTTTGAAGTGCTGCTCAATAGCAAACCTCAAGATCCATTGAAGTTTTTAGTGGATTAAGGGGGCTTTCCGGATGTTTTAGAGAGCGATCGCGCTTGGCCATCATCTTAGTCAAAGGGTAGAGCTACGGGCGATCGCTCTCTAGAGAGCCACTGGAGATCGGCCAATAACCAACGGTCCTCTTCCTATGTGGGTAGTCAAATTGGGGCTGTGGAGGCTAAGAATTGGCGATGGTCGCTGATATCTGAGCCTGCCTGAGCACCGTTCCTTGACATCTTCCGGCATGATGGAACGGGCACTGTTGCAGAGGAATTATGGCCGATCGTTCGCAGCGTTTACCGTGGCGCTTTTGGATTATTACGCTGGTCGCATTTATTAATGCGGTCAGTTTTACCATCATCATTCCGGTTTTATATCCCTATGCCAAACAGTTTGGCCTGAGCGACTTTCAGGCCAGTTTGCTCACCACTGCCTATGCTGCTTCGCAGTTTATTGGGACACCGATTTTGGGTCGCCTGTCTGATCGAGTCGGGCGCAAACCGCTACTGATTTTGAGCTTGCTGGGGACGGTGTTAGCTAACCTGATGGCCAGTCTGGCCCCATTTGCCTGGTTTTTATTTCTGGCCAGAGTGTTGGATGGGGTGACCGGAGGCAATAACTCGATCGCCCAGGCGATTATTAGCGATATCACGAACCCTGAGCAGCGCACCCGGGCTTTCGGCATTTTTGGCGCCACCTTTCGTCTTGGGTTTGTGGCGGGGCCACCGCTGAGTTATTTGGCGCAGGTGGTGCCGCCGCTGCCTGGGATCTCATCTTTGGGGATGAGTTTTATGGTGTCAGCCGCGATCGCCCTTATCGCCACAATCCTCTGCGCGGTCTGCCTGCCAGAAACCCATCAGGTCTGCGAGCAATTTGAACTGACTTGGTCAGACTTTAAGTTGGGGCGCATTGTGCGATCGCTTCAGAATCCCCGCTTTGGCCGCACCTTTCTTGTGACGTTTTTGAGCGGCTTTACCTTCACGATTTTCACGTTTGCATTTCAACCCTTTTTCTTGAATATTTTGGGACAAACGCCAGGACGACTCGCGCTCATTTTTGCGGTGTTTGGCATTATCGGCTTTATGACTCAGGTGTTTGGGCTAGAGCCATTGCGCCAACGATTCAATGTGGTCAACATTTTGGCGTTTATGCTGGCCGCGCGAGGCATCTGTTTCTTGCTGATTCCCACGTTTCCGACGATTCAAGCGTTTGTGGTCATTACGGTGGTTTTTGCAGCGGTCAACTCCTTCCCCCTGCCGCTGATCGAGTCGATTTTGTCGCTGCGCAGTGGCCCGCAAGAACAAGGAGAAGTGCTGGGTACCAACGCCTCTTTTCTCAGTTTGTCGAATGCGATCGGGCCAGCAGTCGCCGGGGCACTGGTGAGCTTTGGTTACGGTATTCCTTTTTGGATTACTGGAGTGCTGACGATTGGCGTGGCCTGGTTTGCGCTCAGTTTACGGGAGTCAGCTTCGGCCCATTCCACATAATGGGCAATAAGGACTGCTATTCCGGTAAGGTCAGTCGATTGATTCAGTTGTTACGCAAATGCTTAGCCAGCCTTGAGTACGCTGAGATATTCGCGATCGAGACGCTGGCCTTGTTGGGATCGTCATCAATTTCATTTTCGCCGACGAGGCAATAGCCGTCGGGCATGATGGTGTAGCTCATCTTGGCGGCCTCTAGCGGCACATTTTGTAGATTGGCCCCCGTCAAATTAGTGCCAAACAACGATGCCCCCGACAAGTTAGCCCCCGTGAGATCGGCTCCGCGCAAGTTGGCACCATTGAGATTGGCCCCTGCTAATGTCGCTCGCTGCAGATTGGCCTCACTGAGATCAGCCCCGCAAAGATTGGCGGAGGATAAGAGGGCATCACGCAGGCAGGCTTGATGCAAATTAGCCCGAATCAGGTCAGCGGCAATGAGGTTAGCTTTATCAAGCTGCGCCGACTGTAAGCGAATCCGCATGAGCGTGGCCCCGGTCAAAATGGCGTGACGCAAATCGGCATGTTCTAAATTGGCTGATTCGAGGTTGATAAACGGCAGATAAACCCCACGCAAGTCGACAGCTTTTAAGATTAAATCGCTAAAGTTTTCCTGGCCGGCCTGGTAAGCATCGAGCAACTGTTGGGGATGGCGAATCGGTGATTTCACGGCAGCCTTGAAGGGGATGTCGGTAATTCTGGGAGGGTAACCGCAATGGGTACGAGGCAAAACGCAACCGTCCTTTATCCTAACAGCCGCGATCATCCGGACTGCTAAGTAGTTCTACGGAATCGGGCCGGGGTTAAGAGGGAGCATGCAGAACTACGATGTTCAGGAATTTCAGACTCATTTCCTGCGGTTGTGACGGCAACCGTGAGAATGAGCCCTGGGCTCTGCGCGGTCTCGGTGACGATAGGATGCAACCAGGATACATTTGACGATCAGGCAGCAAATACCAAGGGCGATCGCGGTCATGTAACCATCCTGATGTCTTAATTGTGGCTTAATTGGCGCAAAATATCGGTTGTTGGCTGGCAAGACTTTACGTTGGTGAGGCAAGCTGCTGTTGCGGGCCATGGTAGGGCGATGCGTGGCTGTAAAGTGTGCCTGGTGTCGATTGAGCTCTCTCCTGATTCGCCAGTCTTTCAAGATCTCTTGGTCGATGACAGGGCTGTCGTTTCTAACACGCAGGTTGTTGGCACCAGCTTGTTGTGAGTAAGGCGATATGGAGCATGTGGACAACCCTGAAATCCAGGTCCTGAATGTAAGGGTTTAGCGTGAAGCTCTCTGCCGGTATTGAATCCCCTCTGAGGCGGGGCGTTGGGGTGGCTTAGTCAAGGCATGACCGATATCTGACCCACCCTGCCCTCCGGGCACCCCTCATCGGAGAGGATCAGCCATTCCGAACTAACGCTAAACATGTACTCCTGAATTTAGACCCTAAAATGCAGGGTTCACCGGTCATTCGTGGTGTTGCCAGCAATTGTGGGTGCCAGAGATTCGAGGGTAGTCTGGCAGAGGCAGAGTTTCCGCATCCCCAATACCCATGATTATTGTCCAAGTTTCTGACTTACATGTGCAGCCTGCAGGCCAGCGAGCCTATGGTATTGTCGACACCAATCGCTACTTGCAAGCTGCGGTGCAGCAGATTAATCGGTTGTCGCCCCAGCCCGATTTAGTGGTGGCTACGGGTGACTTGGTCGATGAGGGCAGCGTTGAGGAATATGAACAGCTTCAAGCGCTTCTAGCCCCACTCAAAGCCCCCTTGTATTTGGTGATGGGCAACCATGACGATCGCGCGGCCTTCCGTCAGGTGTTTCCCAACTTGTCTTACGTCCCGGCTGAGGGCTTTGTGCAGTATGTGGTTGAAGACTGGCCGCTGCGGCTGATCGTGCTCGATACTTTAGTCGAGGGAGAGGGGTACGGCAATATTGATCGCGATCGCCTGACTTGGCTCCGCGATCGCCTAGCCGAAGCGCCCGATCGCCCGACCGTCATCTTTATGCATCATCCCCCGTTTGAGAGCGGCTTATATGGGATGGATCGTCTGCGGTGTCGGGGGGATGTCGCGCTCGCGCAACTCATTCAGCAGTATCCCAACGTGCAGCGGGTGGCTTGTGGTCATCTGCATCGCTCGATTCAAACTTTGTGGGCCGGCACGTTGTGTACTGTTGCGCCCAGCACGGCTCACCAAGTCGCCCTCAAACTTGCTGCCGATGCCCCGCCGACTATGGTGATGGAGCCGCCCGGTTTGCATCTGCATCTCTGGCATGAGGGGACTGGGTTGATTACGCACACAGCCTTTATTGGCGACTTTGATGCCTACTCTTATAAAACTAAGGAGAAAGTCAACTTGTATGAGTCGGCATGACTCGATCGCCGACAATCTGGCGATGGCTGGTGGGGAGACAGTTTACCCACCAGCGATGTGGGCTGCGAGGGGATGACTCCTCGGCTGCGGGCTCAAACCACTACAATTGTGTCCACATCATGCCATCAAAATTTATGCCGTCGAATTTGGGTCAATTACAGTCGCTAGCGAACTTGTGGCGATCGCGGCTGTCGCGGCGCATTGTGTTTTGGGTCTTTCTCAGCATTGTGGTGATTGAGGCCATTATTTTGGTGCCGTCAGTCATGCGGCGGGAGCGGGAGCTGTTGAATTATTTGCGATCGCTCTCCACAGCCCAGGCCGAAGGCATCTTGAGCAGCCAAGGGGATTTGATGGCGATTGACGACCAGTCGGTACTGGCCAGTCTGGAAACGTTGCTCCGGAATGAAGTCATTTTGGGTGGCACCCTCTATCGTGCTGACGGCACCCAGATCGGCAGCTTTGGTGAATTGCCCGAGCTAGCAGCTGCAATGCCTGAGCTGCTGCCACAAGTTTTGACGGAGCGCGATCGCTACAACCGCCGCACCCAACGCTACGATGCCGTGTGGGAAATGTCGCCCCTAGAGGGACGCTATGAGCTGATTATTCGCCATGATGCGACTTGGGTCGGGCGGGAGTTTTACTACTTCATTGGTCGCATCATCGGGCTCGTGCTGATCATTTCCGTTTTTGTCACCGGGGCCACCATGATCGTGCTGGATCGGTTGGTGATTGCCTCAGTGCTGGCGCTGCGACGCGACTTGCGGCGTGCCGGTCAGACCTTGCGGCGCAACGAGGATGCGCGATCGCTTCCGTTTGAATCGGTATCGCCGGGGGCATCGCGCCCGGACGAACTGGGCGACGTGATCATGGCGTTTGAGGAAATGGTCAATCAGGTGGGGGAAGCGATCGCCGAGCGAGATCAAGCCGAAGCCGATCTGCGCCTATCAGAAGAGAAGTTTTCCAAATCGTTTTATGCCAGCCCCAACCCGATGAGTTTGAGCGTGTTTGACACGGGGGAACTGTTGGATGTCAATGACAGCTTTCTGACGCTGTATGGCGCCGAGCGGGCTGCCGTCATTGGGCAAACGGCTGCTAGTTTGAAATTGTGGGCTGATATTGGCGATCGCGCTGCCATGCTGCATCGCCTGCGACAACAAGGCTTCATTCGCAATCAAGAATATCGCTTTTGCTGTGCCCAAGGCACCAGCCGCACCGTGCTCTATTCCGCTGAAATCGTACAGCTCAACGGTCAGGAGTGTATTTTGTCAGTCTCCAATGACATCACTGAACGCAAAGCTGCCGAAGATGCCCTCAGTGAGAGCGAGCAACGGTTTCGAACGCTGGTGGAGCAGGCGACAGATGCCCTCTTTGTGGTGGATACGGATGGTCGCTTCATTGATGTCAACGAGGAAGCTTGCCATACTCTGGGCTATACCCGTGCTGAACTGCTGCAACTGTCGGTGCCCGATGTGCAAAAGTCGGTATCGATGTCCGCATTGGCCCAAGATTGGGATTTGGCTGCTGGGCAGGCCGTGACTCGCGAAGGCATCCATCAGCGCAAGGATGGCAGTCAGTTTCCGGTCGAGGTGCGCATTGGTCGCATTGATATCGGCGGCAAGCCAGTGCTGTTGGCGCTGGCCCGTGACATCACCGCCCGCCGAGCGATGGAGCAAGTCCAGGCTCGACTGGCCGAAATTGGGGAACTTGCCGCCATGATTGTGCATGAAGTGCGCAATCCCCTCACGACGATCTTGCTCGGGCTCAACTCTTTGACCCAGATGGAGTTGCCGCCGCGATCGCAGCACCGCCTCGCCTTTGCGCTAGAAGAATCCGAACGCCTACAACGGCTGCTCAACGAAATCTTGATGTATGCCCGCGAGCAGCATTTAGAGCTGGAACCGTTGGCCCTGGGGCCATTTTTACAAACGCTACACGCAGAATTCAGCCATCAGCCGGTGGCGCAAAATCGGCAGCTCCACACGATTGGCCTGGAGCAAACCGTCACGGTGAATGGCGATCGCGATCGCCTCACACAAGTTTTCATCAATCTTCTGAGCAATGCCTGTGAGGCCTGCCCCGAGGGCGATCGCATCACCTGTTCGCTCTGCGTGAATGATGACACTGTCAACATTCACGTTCACAACGGCGGTGACCCCATCCCGCCAGAGACCTTGCCGAAATTGATGCAACCCTTTTTCACCACCAAATCCACTGGCAATGGCCTTGGCCTCGCTATTACCCGCCGCATTGTCGAGGCCCACGACGGGGCGATCGCCTTCACCTCCAACGCCGCAAGTGGGACGACTGTGACCGTCACCCTCCCCCTCAAGGTGACGCCGTCGGTCACGTTAAACCCGGGCTGAACTGATCCCATGCCGGATAGTGCAGCACCAGCGTGCTGCTAAGACATCGGCAAAACCGAACTGTTTGCTTCGGACTTTACGGCTCCAGCAAGAGGAGTGAATTTTAACCTTTCGTTACAATAGGGATATAAACGCGGAATGACTTCGAGTTGTTTGGGGTTATGCCGCACTGATGAAAATTTGAGGTGCCCCATATGAACGGCAATATACGGGTGGGCAGCCTATTCGGGATACCCTTCTATCTCAATGTGTCCTGGTTTTTGGTGTTAGCCCTGGTGACTTGGAGTTATGGCAGCGGTTTGGCCGACGCCTTTCCTGCATTACCGGGGACGACTCCCTGGTTACTGGGTTTGTTTGCCGCCCTCTTGCTTTTTAGTTCGGTGTTGGCTCACGAACTGGGTCACAGTTTTGCCGCCCTACGTCAAGGCATTGGCGTCAATTCCATTACGCTGTTTCTCTTTGGGGGACTGGCGGCGTTGGAAAAAGAATCTGATAGCCCTGGCGGTGCGTTCAAAGTGGCGATCGCGGGTCCGGTAGTGAGTTTGTTGTTGTTTGCTGCTCTGTTCACAGCGGGACAAGTCTTGGCACTGAGCGGCCCACTGGGCGCGATCGTGTCTTTGCTGGCTTACATCAACCTCGCGCTGGGAATTTTTAATTTGCTGCCAGGGTTGCCCCTCGACGGCGGTAACGTCGTGAAGGCGATTGTCTGGCGGATTACAGATGATCCTTACAAAGGATTGGCGTTTGCGAGTCGGGCCGGTCAAGTCCTGGGTTGGTTAGCCATTGCGATCGGTGCTGCCGCCATCGCGGGGATCAGTCCCATCGGCAACGTGTGGACTCTGTTGATTGGCTGGTTTTTACTGAGTAATGCTAATCGCTCGGCGCAGTCCGCGACTGTCCAGCAACGCTTAGAAGGTTTGACGGCGGCAGATGCCACAGTTAGCGATAGCCCGATCGTGGCTCAAGACGTTTCACTGCGCACTTTTGCCGATGACGTGGTGCTTAATACCCATGGCAACTGGCGCAAGTTCCTTGTGGTGAATGAGACGGGAGCGCTGGTCGGTACGGTCTCGATGGACGCGCTGCAAGAGACGCCCCGCGATCGCTGGGCCACAACCCGTGTCGCAGAAGTGATGTCGACCGACATACCACTGACCACGATTGAGTCTGATCAACCGCTGCTAGAGGTCATCCGCACGTTAGACGAGAAAAAGCTGTCGGTGCTAGCTGTGATTCGTGAGAATGGTCAGCTGCTGGGGCTGTTGGAAAAGCAGGCGATCGTTCATCTGATGCAGGGTCAGCCTTCGAAAATGCAATCTGCCACCGCAGATTAGGTTGATTCACTAAAGGTGACTGCCCGCATGAATAAAGCTACAAGGCGATAAAAGCGTCAGACAGCAAAAAGCCCAGACAGATATCTGTCTGGGCCTTTCATTTATTTGGTGGCGGGGCATGGATTTGAACCATGGACCTTCGGGTTATGAGCCCGACGAGCTACCAGACTGCTCTACCCCGCGTCGGCTTATGTAGTATAGCGAACAAAGTTCAATTGCGACAATGAAATTGCCGAAGAAATAAAAATCGCTCTTTTTCTCTACGTCAGCTCTAGGAAAAGTCCCTGGGATTCAGGGATGGTCAATCTAATTTCATCGATTGATCGCGCGATCGCAACACCGCAAACCATGAAATAAGCCGCCATTGGGGACGGTGCCCTATTGGATCAGCCAATACTCTCAGGAGGAACTCAAGGGCACCGTCCCCTGATGAGGTCTCGACCGTGTCTTGAAACCGTTTTGGCCTGACGAATGGATCAGCGACTCGTGGCGCTGGGCTGATTTCCTGCGACTTTGGCAAGTTAGAACGTGCCCTAAATAAGCCTGGCTTTTATTTCTCAACCGCTGTCTCGGCCGCTTTCAGTTGGTCAGTGGCGAGATCCTCGACATCCTCGGCAACGGGGACGATTTGAGACTCGGCCTTATCGAGTTCTTCGTCAAATGCTGCCGCAGCGCGCTCTAACTCTGCTTCCAGCGCTTCCGCCGCCTCTTCATTGGCTGCTTCTAACTTTTGCTGAATGGAGGCTTTTTCATCTTCTAATTTTTGCTCTAGAGCGGCTTCGGTTGTTTGTACGGTGTCTTTAACCGTCTGGACTAGTTCAGATGTCTCATCGGCTGCGGCATCCGTGAGGTCTTCAGTCGGGGCGATCGCTTCGACACTATCTTTGACCTCAGCAGTACCTTCTTTAGCGGCTTTGGTCACTTCCTCAGTCGTCTCTTTAACGGTTTCCTTAGCGGCCTCTGTCGCCGCTTCGGTAACGTTTTTTGCCGCCTTAGTGGTGGTGTCACTCACGGTTTCTAGGGTGTCTTCTGCCGCCTCAACGCTGGCCGCGTCAGTAGTAGTGCGGTCTTGAGGCTTCTTCAGACTATCGGTGACAGATTCCAATTGGGGCAACTCGTCTGGCGTTGTCGTGCTGCAAGCTACCGATCCCAGCAGTAGGCTCAGGCCAGCGATCGCGACCAGCAGTAGTCGCGCTAGGCGAGAAAATATAACCTTCAACATAGCTCCCTCGAAGTTACGAATGTGACTCATCGCGCCACACTTGCACTTTCACAAAGGGATCGCCGGTCTGACAAGCGCTAATCGATAGAAGAATGCCAGAGATTTTGGGCACTGGCGTCATCGAGCACCGTGGCGGCTTACCAATCGCCGGTCGCGACTGTGAGCGTTGCCCCGGTGTTTTCTAGCACCACGAGCGGTAATGTGGCGGCACTCTCAACTCGCTCAAATTGGAGAAAGCGCAGTCCAGTGGTGGTGGGTTCAACCGTCATTTGATACTGGTCGCCCGTCCAGGTGAAATCGACGACTTGATAGCCGATTAACCACATTTCGGCGCGCTCACCCGCGTTGATGGCGGTGGGGCGATCGCCCTCATAACAGGCCGACATTTCATCGATCCCCGTCCAAACGCCACTCAGGTAGATCGGTTCCGTGCGGGCGCTTAAACCATAGGTCGTAAAGGTGATCAGCGATTCATGCCAAAACTTTTCAAACAGGCTTTGCAGCGGTTCCGTGGCCAAGGCTTCGCCGTAACGGGGATTTTCCTGCAGGGCGGTCGTCTGTTCTTCGAGACTGGGACGTTGCCAATCGTCGATCTCGCCACAAATGTCGTAGGCGATCGCGGTGGGGGGGGCCGTCGCGATCGCCACTTGAGTGGGTCCCGACTGCACCACGGGTAACGCCTGTGCTGACGATGACGGTGACTCTGCGAGCCGGTGCAATGATGGACAGCCTGCTAATCCCAAGCTGCCGACTAATAGTCCGGCGAAGCCAATAGTTGATAACGAAAATCCTGTCTGCATCGGAGAGATCCTTAGTGCCTGGACTGCAGCCCTCACTGGGGTTGCAGATCCGGTTAGTAAACGAAGATGAGTTCTGCAGGGGGCAAAACTCGGGGCCGCTAAGTTGCTCACAGCCGCGAAGGATGTCGCCCAGCCAGCGATCGCGATCGGTCTGCCCAACAGCAGTAACCAGCTGGTTTACCACGTCCTTATCGATCTACGGCAGTTTATCGTCCCAAAATTGGCTTGAAGACGCCATGCCTCAGGGTGATGACTCCCCCAGACCTGACATCCAAACGTCTAGCACTTACTGCTTGCGGTCATTTCTAACGGCTAGTGCTGACTTCACTATCGGCATCGTGATTGCTCGATAATTGTCTGAAGCCGCCGATGAGAGTCCGGTTTGATGCCGATGAAGTCAGCTAGTGCAATGCATTCATCTGTAGTTGCCGTCGGCGCTCTTGACGATGATGTACTCACGAGTGGGTCGGAGTCTTCATAACCATGCCGCAGATGCAGTGAATTGCTATCGCAAACAGTCAGAATTAGCTGAGGGGTGACTTATAGGAGCAACTTAAATCTGTATTACTTTTAGCACATGCTTCGTCCGGAAAGATTGCAGTTTTAGGAAACTTGAGCTGATTACTGCTGTTGACCCAATCGCCTTTCCGATAAGCGTTTGCACTCCCAATATAGAAACCGTTGGGGGCGACTGGCGATGACTCAGTTGAGTAAGGAGCACTGGCTATGGTCGGTCATATCTATACGTGTGAGCTCCGTGATCCCCAGTAGCATCCAGTCCTATGACGCTAAGGTCCTGCCCAGGTGCGGGGACGCAAGCAAAGTATCCCGCTGGTACTGGACTCATGGCATGTGCTCGGCGGCCCAACCGTTCATTGACCGATCACGGTTCAGGCCCCGATCGCCGCCGCAACTTGATGCTTCCATCGATCGCCGACTACCACACTGGAGCCGTGGCGTTAGCGGTTTGGAGTTGCTCGGCTAGCACTCGCGGTAACTGTTTGGCCAACTCGCTAGCTGGGCACCCGAGCTCTGTCTGTTGAGCCGCAATGGCGCGGCCGGTTTGTGCATGCCACCACACTGCCGCGATCGCGGCATCCAGTAGCATCGTGTCGGTGACTGCGGTTTGTGCCAGTTGCGCGGCGAGCCCCGTGACCAGCCCCGTCAACACATCGCCGCTGCCGCCTCGGGCTAGGGCTGCACTGCTGTCAGGGTTGAACCACAATTGACCATCCGCATGGGCGATCGCACTAATGGCCCCTTTGAGAATGAGGGTAGAGTGGGCCGCGATCGCGGCTTGACTGGCGGCCAAGCTAGGGGATGCGGCAGCTTGCCACGGTTGGGGAAAGAGCCGCCGAAATTCACCCACGTGAGGCGTCAGGAGCGTGGGTGCTGTACGAGCGGCTAATCGACCCTTGGGATCATCCTCTTGTGCCAAGCTGTTCAAGCCGTCAGCATCCAGCACGAGGGGGCGATCGCTCTGCAACACCGCCTTCACTACGGAGGCCGCATCTATGGTTAGTCCAGGCCCGCAAGCCACGACATCGTAGCGATCCCATTCCCAATCATCGGGCAGTGCGGCGATCGCTCCCTGGGCAGTTTCAGTCGCCCCAATGACCAAGGCTTCGGGGAGTTGGCTCACCACCATAAGTCGCAAACTCTCCGGCACAACGAGGGTGAGCATACCGACCCCGCTGGCGAGCGCGCCTTGGGCGGCCAACAGGGCCGCCCCGGCATATTGCCGTGATCCCGCAATGAGCAGGGCATGGCCTGCGGTGTATTTATGGGCAATGGGCGATCGCGGCAAGGGCAGGCGGGCGATCGCGGCAGCGGCAGTCAAGCAGCAGGGCGGCGGCTGATCCTGCAAGGCGGGTTGGAGCGCTGTTAGCGGCACATCAAACGGGATCAAGTGACACTGTCCCACCCAGGGTTGCGCTCGATCTTGCAGTAATCCCAGTTTCCAGAGGCCCAGGCAAAGGGTATGCGTGGCCTGCACCGCGACGCCTAATACTTCCCCGGTATTGCTTTCCAAGCCCGAGGGCAGGTCGATACTGACGACGGGCACGGTGCCGGTGTTCAAGGTGCGGATGCCCGTCGCGAGTTCTCCTGTCAAGGGGCGTGTCAGCCCTAACCCAAATCCCCCGTCGATGAGCAGATCGCAAAAATTCAGCTCCTCACTCGCCTGGGTAAACCGGACGCCTAAATATTCCAAATAGGCTTTGTGTTGGGCGGTGAGTTCTTTCACTTGGGCGAAGGGATACCAGATAAGCATTTGATAGCCGCGATGATGAAGCTCGCGGGCGACGACCAACGCATCCCCACCGTTATGCCCCGGTCCCACAATGCACCCAACTAGAGGAAAGCGATCGCGGGGAAAGTGCTGCATAATCCACCGGGCGACTTTGCCTGCCACCTTTTCCATGAGCGCTGCTACGGGCATCCCTTCGGCAAAGATCGTTGCTTCCACGGCTTGCATTTGCTGGGCCGTGACAATCACCGAGGAGGCAAAGTCTGGCTGGTCGCGCAGTGGGGAATGCATCATGATGGCTTGGCTAATGGACTATCTAAATGATTTCAACGATTTCACTCGGTCAAGGTGTCTGATATGGATGGTTGCCCAGACTGATGGCAGCAGCAGCCCAGCGCTGGCAATAATAAAGGCCCTACGAGCATCTTCGTCCATAGGGCCTAATGTTTAGGCAATCTGATTCCGTATTCAATACCTATGCAATTGGGACGCGGCTATCCGAAATTGTGACTCAGTCCCGAGTTACTCGCGCGGCGATCGCTGCTAGTACTGGGAGCAAAGGCATTTACTGAAAATGCACCCGCGCACCCGCAATGCCCGAATCGCGCAGATAGTTATTCCATTCTTGAGCGATGTCGTAATCGCCATAAGGTCCCACCGCTACATGAGGACCACGCGGTGCAGTGCGCGATTGCACTAATACGCTGGGTGCGCCTAAAGACACAATTTGATTTGCGAGCTGTTGCAGTTCAATCGAGCTCCCTGGTACCACAACGTAGTAGCCCGATGCTAAGTTGCCTTGCACAACTGCAGGAGTTGTGAGCGGCGGCGGCGTTGCGCCCGTGGGCGGCCCGCTGGGATAACTGACGTTTGACGGGGAGGGTGGAAAAGCTGCAGCCGAAGTGGGGGCCGCAGAACCAAACGGGGCCGCCTGACCAAATTCGATGGTCGAAGGGGTGGCGGCTACCGTGTTGCTAGGAAAGGGTTGGGCAACCCCTTGACCCGTTGCGGGGTAAGCCAAACTGTAATCAGACGGTGGGGTAACTGCGATGGGGGCACTGGCATAGTCGGTGCTTTGGACATCGGCAGTGATGCCAAAGCCGGCTAATTCATTCGCTCGATATTGTGCATTTTCATAGGAGTTGAAGCGTCCAGCTTGGATCACTGACTGGCCATCAACAAAATTTACAAATGCCCCGGGCTCGACTTGCCGCACCTGCTGCAGTAACAGATCGCTACTGCCGTTAACGAGCACTAAATATTGATCTCCCGAGGTGGGCGCGACGCCGCTATTCGTTGGCAGTGGGGGCAAGGGGGTGGGCAGGGCTTGAGCGATCGCCCCATCCGTCACCCCTTCCGGCGCGGTCAAGGTAGCGGCGACACTCGGTAAAGCGATCGCCAATCCCAAGCCGCCGCCTAGCAAGCAGGCGATCGGTAGCCCGGATAGACGTGGCCGACACCACTGCCGAAACCGGGAAGTGACCATTGCATTTGACCAATGAGCAGAATGTGATTTCATAAGACGTGATCAGCTAAGAGCTGAGGGCTAGAGGGCGATGTCACAGATAAGCCATGAGCTGACCTCGGCCTTCCTACGAACAGTCGAGGCGAATGCTAGCCTAGGATAGTTACATTCATAGAAAAATTCCAGACTTTTTTGAAGATGAGCAAAATTGTTGTGGGCCTCTCTGGTGGGGTCGATAGTTCAGTGGCTGCCGCAACATTGCATCATCAAGGTCATGAGGTGATCGGACTGACCCTGTGGCTGATGAAAGGCAAGGGGCAATGTTGTTCAGAAGGGATGGTAGATGCGGCGCAACTCTGTGAAGAGTTGGGGGTGCCCCATCACATTGTGGATAGCCGCGATACCTTTCAAGCCAATATTGTGGATTACTTGGTCGAGGGGTATCAGGCTGGGGTGACTCCTCTACCGTGCTCGCAATGTAACCGCACGGTGAAGTTTGGCCCGATGTTGGACTATGCCCGGCGCGAGTTGGGGGCCGAGGCGATCGCCACGGGGCACTATGCGCGGGTGCGGTTTAACGAAACGACTCAGCGCTATGAGCTGTTGCGCGCCGTTGATCGCAACAAAGACCAGTCTTACTTTCTGTACGATTTAACCCAAGAGATGTTGGGCTCGCTGCACTTTCCGTTGGGCGAGCAGACCAAAGCGGAGACGCGCCAAATGGCCGAGCAATTTGGTCTGCACACCGCTGCCAAGCCCGAAAGCCAGGATTTGTGCCTGATTGAGCATCATGGCTCCATGGGACAGTTTTTAGAGAAGTATTTAGCGCCAAAACCGGGAGATATTGTGGATACCCAAGGGCGGATTTTGGGGCGCCATACAGGGGTACACAACTATACGATCGGTCAACGCAAAGGATTGGGCGTCGCTGCGGCGTACCCACTCTACGTCGTCGCCCTAGATGTTGGTCGCAACCAGGTGATTGTGGGCGATCGCGCGAGCGTTCACTATCCAGACTGTACCGTTCACCGCGTAAACTGGGTATCGGCAGCGCCCCCCACGGAGCCCCTCTCGGTCACCGTACAGATTCGTTATCGCTCAACGGCGGTGCCAGCCACGCTGGTACCGCTAAGCGCGGCCTCTGAGACCGAGGGCGCACGCGTGCAGCTGGTATTTGCCGAGCCGCAATTTGGTGTCACCCCGGGGCAGGCGGCCGTTTGGTATGACGGCGATCGCGTTCTTGGGGGCGGCATCATTGAGCCGCTGCCAGTGCAAGCCCGGGTAGATGCCGCGCTGGCGCAAGCGAGTGCTCCGACCTAGCGCTGCCAAGATTCCCGGTTCTTTCCTGATGTCACCGGACTCAGCGGGCGGCATTGGGAATACTGGACAAGTCCGTTTAGCAGTTTGAGAGGTTCGTATTTTGACTACATCCCTGGACATTAACGCCGCCCACGGTGGCACCTTGGTGCATCGCATCGCCACCCCTGAGCAACGAGAAGCTTTTTTAGAAGCTGGCGACACGATGCCCCGCATCACCCTCGATGAACGAGCGGTCTCTGATTTGGTGATGATTGCGATCGGCGGCTTTAGTCCGTTAGAAGGATTTTTGGGGCGCGCTGATTACGACACCGTCGTTACTGATATGCGGCTGGCTAATGGCCTACCCTGGGCGATCCCCGTGACGCTGTCGGTCGAAGCGACGATCGCCGACTCCCTCACCGAAGGCACGAAAGTTCGGTTGGATGACAGTGCCGGACGCTTTGTTGGTGTCTTGGAACTGACTGAAAAATACGCCTACGACAAGCAAAAAGAAGCGATCAACGTTTATCGTACCGACGAAGAAAAGCACCCTGGCGTTAAAGTCGTCTATGACCAGGGCGAGGTGAACTTGGCTGGCCCGGTCTGGCTGCTAGAGCGTGATCCCCATCCTCTGTTCCCGAAATATCAAATTGACCCAGCCGTCTCGCGGGTGATGTTTGCCGAGCGCGGTTGGCAAACGGTCGTCGGCTTTCAGACCCGTAATCCTATCCATCGCGCCCACGAATATATTCAAAAGTGCGCTTTAGAAATTGTGGATGGTCTCTTCCTCCATCCCTTGGTGGGTGCCACCAAGCAAGACGACATCCCAGCGGATGTGCGCATGCGGTGCTACGAAATTATGATGGAGCACTATTTTCCACAAAATCGCGTGATTTTAGCGATTAATCCTTCAGCTATGCGGTACGCTGGCCCTAGAGAAGCCATTTTCCATGCTCTAGTGCGGAAAAACTACGGCTGTACGCACTTTATTGTGGGTCGCGACCATGCGGGTGTCGGTGACTACTACGGCACCTATGATGCTCAGCATATTTTTGATGAGTTTGCCCCCGATGAGCTTGGCATTACGCCGTTGAAGTTTGAGCATGCTTTCTACTGCACTCGCACCAGTACGATGGCCACTACCAAAACGAGTCCCAGTTCTCCGGAAGAGCGGGTGCATCTGTCTGGCACCAAAGTTCGGGAAATGTTGCGCCGGGGAGAACTCCCCCCACCCGAATTTTCTCGTCCTGAAGTGGCAGCAGAATTGGCGCGGGCCATGCGGGTGGCTCAAGAAGTCTAGAAACAAAGGGGTGCCCCTGCTGTGACGCTGGGACGACGAGATTTTTTGCAGCGTTTAAGCGCCGTCCTGGCTGCTCTAGGGGTCACGGATAGCTGGCTGGCAGGTTCCGTGGGAGCCTACCAGTCAGCTTTTGCTGAAACGAATCAGCGCTTTGCCCTGTTAGTGGGCATTAATGCTTATCCGGAGAAAGTCTGGCGATCGCCCGCCAAGGTTGAAACTGAGCGATTTTTGCAGGGAGCCGTTACGGACGTTGAGCTCCAGCGCGAACTGCTGATTCACCGCTTGGGGGTAGACCCCCAAAACATCGTCACCCTGGCGAATGCGGAAGCGACAGTCAATCAAATTTTGACGACGGCGCAAAGCCATCTGGTGGAGCAAGCGAAACCGGGAGATACCGTCATTCTTCACTTTAGTGGTCTAGGTAGCCAAGCCACCCTGTCGGATCAGGCGACCGACCCGACATTCCCGACGTTGGTGGCCGCTGACAGCTACTGGCCCGATGAAACGATGCCCGTCATCCATGATTTATTTACCGAAAGCCTGATGCAGTTATTGGCCAAGCTGCGCGGCGTGAGGGTCTTGACGGTGATTGATGCCAGCTCGACATTGCCGCCCACGCTCCGGCGGGGTAACTTTCGGGTGCGATCGCGCCTCGCCTCAGCACAGGGTGCCTGGCAATCGCCAGCGTCGATTCCGCTGACCAAACCGACCAAAACGTGGCAACAGCTCGCCACCGACTGGCCTGGGATTTTGTTGCATCCCCAACTGGGCAACGGTGTCGCCCTCGAAGGCAACTGGCCGGATTTCAGCGCGGGACTCTTTACCTATGCGCTGACGCAACAGATTTGGATGAGCATGCCCGCCCAGCGCCAACAGTGGTTTATGCGTCGCATCGATCGCAAATTGTCGGCTTGGACAGGCACGGATCAGACTTCTGAAATTTTCGGCAAGGCGATCGCCCAGCGTCCCGGCATTCCCTTGTTGTCGGGGCGATTGCCGCAGCCCGCCGCCGATGGCGTCATTAAAACGATTGATCAGGCTGACCACAGCGCGATCGTGTGGCTCGGCGGTCTGCCATCAGGTTTGCTACCTTACTGTGAGTTAGGGTTGCAGCTGCAACCGCTCCCGACGTTGCCAGGACTCACCGCCGTGCCCGAAGGCGTCCTACAGGTCAAAACGTTGAACGGGTTACGCGCCAAAACCACGCTGAAAAATTTGACTGACCTCCCCATCGGGACGCCGATTATTGAAGTGGAGCGGCGTTTTCCCAAAGAGATTGACTTGACTGTGGCGCTTGATCCCGCCCTGGAACGGATCGAGCGAGTGGACGCGACCAGCGCCCTGTCCGGTCTGCCGTCGATCGCCACGACGGCTCCCGGGGAAGGGGTGGCGGATTGTTTATTTGGCAAAAGCCGTTCGCTCTTGAGTGCGACTGCGCCCTCCCCGGTGGCCAAATCGATTCCGCTGGAAGCCGCAGACCTCGCTTCTGAGCAGTCTACTGTGCCGCCAGGCTACGGCTTGTTCACCCCGGATGGGTCGCTCATTGCGGGCACCACCGCGGAAGAAGAAGAAGCGGTGAAAACGGCAATTACGCGGTTGACTGCAACGCTGCATAGTCTGCTGGCGGTCAAAATCCTGCGGTTGACGCTGAATCCGGTGTCGTCGCAACTGCCCGTGCGGCTAGTACTCGAAACTCAAGCCCCCGATAGCAAACTCTTATTGCTGGAAGAAACGCTGCGATCGCGTCAGCTCAACGGCAGTAGCTTGAGTCAGTCAGAGCGGCTAACGTTTGGCAGCTTAACGCGCAACCGCCCCGAACAGTATCAAATCCGCCTGCGGAATGCGGGGACCGAGACGGTGTATTACCTTTTGTTCAGTGTGGTGGATAAAAGTCGGCTGTCGGTTTACTGCCCGCCGTTCAACATGGCTGAAGGGAGCGAACAAACTAGCCAGGTGATTGCCCGAGAAAGCTCTCTGCCCGGCGATACGGCGATTAAGTATCCCAAAATGCCAGAAACGTCGTTTGCCCTGCAGCCCTTGAAAACGACGGAAGTATTTGCGGTCGCCTGCACTCAACCGCTGCTCAAAACTTGGAAAGCCATTCGCACCACTGGGTTTCGGTATCAGAGCGATCGCTGGGCAGTGATCTCAGATCCCCTGTCGGTGACCCAGGCGCTACTGCATGATTTGCATGATGCCAGCGGCAAACTCAAACCCAAACCGGATGCGCCAGCCGAGCATACCTTGACCTTGAAATCTAACGCTTGGGCGACCTTGTCCTTGTAAGCACTCTTGCAGGGGCACTAACCAAACCATTCCTGGTAGATTTCCTCATATTGCCCGGTTTCATACAGCTTGAGTAGCGTCGCGTTGATGGCTTCGCGGTAGGGACTATCTTGCTGGAGGGCGATCCCGTAGTTGAGGGATTGAAAGACTTCGCCCACAACTTTGTATTGGCCCTGGCCTTGGTGGGAGACAAAATATTGCAGCACGGGAGAATCGTAGACCACGGCATCCACTGATTTCTCAGTATCGACGGCGAGGTACAACGCCTCCTGGGTCGGAAATTCCTGAAAAAGCAGGTTGGTTTGCTCGTCCAGAAATTCAGCAGCCGCACTCTCCGCTACGGTGGCGACCCGTTTACCGGGCAGGTCTTCCAGACCGTTGATCACCCCTTGCAGCTCTTGCACCGTAAACGTGGTGGCAATGCTAGCGGTGAAGTAGGCAAAGACAAAATAGCCAGAGAACATCCAGATCAGCCCAAACACCCTGCCAGCAGGTTTTTTCGGCACTTTGTCGCCATAGCCGACGGTCGTCACCGTGACGGCGGCCCACCAAAACGCTTCCCAAATGCCGTGCCAATAGCTATCGGGAAATTCGTGGTTGTGCGTGCGTTCTGACCACCATAGGATGTGCGCCACGATGAGCAAGACCAAAATCAGGATGCCGACACCGTAATAAAGCCGGGGCGATCGCAACACCGCACCAATCACGGTCAGCAACTTGCTCAACTCACTTTGGTCACTGGGCACCAAGACTTGCAGCCCGGACTCGTAATAGGGGTAGGAAAAGTCGAGCCGTTCCTCGCGCTGAGACGTAATGCCAATGCCCGCGATCGCAATATCGGCGGCCCCGCGTTCGACTTCATCCAGCAGTTTGGCGACGGAGTTGACCCCCACCAAGTCATAGGGGAGCTGCAATTCATCGGCGATCGCTTCCCACAGGTCAATGCTAAAGCCCTGATATTGCTGGTCTTCGTAAATGACGAATGGCTCAAAGCGCTGGGTCACCACGCGCAGGGGAGCCGTCACCGAGAGCCTCGTGGGACCGACATCGGCGGCAGTCTCAGGCGAGCCCTCAGTGGGTGGAAGGTCAGCGATCGCCTGGGCCTGCACAAGCCAACTGTCTACGAGCTCGCGATTGGCCTGAATCCATTCCTGAGCCTGGCGGCGAATATCATTCTCATCTCCTTGGCCTGCCAACATTTGGGCATTTTGGGCAGCAATGTCTTCGAGGGGAATGGTGACTTGTTCGAGCAGCGATCGCACTGCCGGATTAGCGGCCAGAAACTCTGTATTAGCCACGGCGCGGATATCATTACGCGGAAACCCTAACGTGCAGGGATCAGCCACACAACCGACAATTCCGGTCATAGTTGTTTCACTTTCGAGCTGCTTTTGCCCCAGCGGCAAACTGGGATAGGGCACTTCCAACCACACGACATCCTCATCCGGTACCAGTTCGTTCACCGTCCAGTTCGGCGTCCAGGTGTAGAACAAAACGGATTCGCCCCGACGTTGACGGGCCACCGTGTCTTCCATCAGCGGAGCGTAAGCACCCTGAATATGCGCCACCGTTTCGGTCAGGCCATATTCCGCCAGGTGGTAATCGATGACCTCGGCACAGGCCCAATCTTCGTTGCAGCCGAGTAAATCAGCCCGACCGTCTTGGTCGCGATCGAACGCCTCAATCACTTCGGGTCGCTGTAAATCAGCCAGCGTGATAATATTCAGCCTTTCTGCGGTGGCTTTATCCACCAGATAGCCTTGCAACGCGCCGCCAGGCACCTCAAAACCGACAGGCTCCACCTGGCCCTGAATTTCTGGTTGTTCCAAATAGCGATTGTGCAATGGAAACCAACCACTGGCCCAAAGATCTACCTCGCCAGCCGCCGCCTGCGTGTAGAAATCATCATTGCTGAGGGTTTTTGGAGCCTTCACCCCATATCCCAACTCGATCAACAGCTCACGATAAATCTCGGCCTGAAACCACCCCGTATCCCAGGTGGGGCGGCCCATCGTAATCGTTGGCGCGGCTGAGCTGGCGGGCATCCCCTGTAGCAGACCGACTAGGACAACGCCAAGGATGGTCAAACTCCAGAGCGAGCGGCGGCGAAAGCCCCGGGGGAGCAGTCGCGGCATGGCCTGCTGACATGGGCGCAGGCAGGCAAACAGACATCGGCGAAGGGAAGAGAGTTTCATCACACTGGCAAGCACGCGATCGCGGCAGGTTGGCTGTTCCCATTTTGCAAGCTATCGCCGGTTCGAGCCGCTCCGGTTGGCGGATCTCCAGATCGGTGGGAGCGATCGCTCCCTTGAATACCGACAGTCAGCAGCCCTGTACTGACGCCATGAAAGTGCCTCTAGCTCTAAGATGAGAGCATTCTGTGGCAAGCTCTCCATGTATCAGCATTCTCGAACCGTTGTCTGGGCTGCTGGGCTGTTGGTCGGCGCAGCGATCGCTCCCCTACTCTCTGCCCGCCCCGCCCAAGCTGATGAAACAGTGGCCTATTGTGATTTGACCGAATATGCCATCAATGTCTATCGCACCAGTGCCGCAGACAACGACCCGGCGGCCTATCAAATGCGGGTGTTTTGGCGCGATAAAGCGATCATTTTTGTTGATCAACCCGCCGATCGCACCGTCATCCCCGAAGGCTATGTTTACCGCAATTTACCCATGCCCGACAATGATGGCTTGATCGGTGAAGATGAGGCGACTTGGACGTTGTTTGTGCTCAACGATGAGACCCTGCCCTGCTTTTTGTTTAAGCAAGGAGCCCTCATCAGCCGAGGCCCCGTCACCCAGCGGGAAGCACCTACTCCTATCGAACCGTAATCTGTAGTGAATAAATGCCCTTGTTTGAGTGAGTTCTGGATCGTGCGTAAAAAGCGATCGCGTCTGGCTGTTGAGGGCGATCGCACAGTCAGTAAAATCAAGAAAGTCCTACAGCCCACAGATGATGAACTCAACCGCTAGCTTGTTAGACCGGATCACCCAGACCTCAGGTCAATGCGGCGGGCGTCCCTGCATTCGGGGCATGCGCATTCGAGTCACCGACATTTTGGAAATGCTAGCCGAAAACGTGAGCGTCACGGAAATTTTGGAAGATTTTCCTGATCTAGAGCCAGCAGACATCCAAGCCTGTTTGCTCTTTGCGGCCCGCCGGACTGATTTCCCTAGACTGACGGCATGAAAATCTGGGTTGATGCTCAACTCCCGCCAACTCTGGCAAATTGGTTGTCAGCAACTTTTGACTTAGAGGCATCGGCACTGCGAGACTTATCCTTGCGCGATGCTCAAGACCTCGACATTTTTCAAGCTGCGCGAGCTGCAAATGCTGTGATCATGACTAAAGACAGTGACTTCATCGATTTAGTCTGCCGCTTGGGAACGCCCCCTCAGATCTTGTGGTTAACCTGTGGCAATGTTACAAATCGAAATTTGCGGCGATTGCTAACAGCAACTCTTCCCGAAGCAATAGAGCAACTACAGCAAGGCGAGATGATTGTCGAAATTAGCAATATTTCCTAAAAATTAGCTGTGATCAGTTGCGGTGCAACAGGCCAAAATGGCAAACCGCAAAATCTGAGTTTGCCTGTGCATAATGGATTTGCCGTTTAGGCCAACGCACCACTGCATATGACTGCTGATAAAAATTTGAGTCATCTAGCTTCTACTCGTTTCAGCTTGTCCAAGGCAGAAGGCCGCTTATTAGAGCAGGTGGAAACTGGCGAAGTCGCAAATTATCTGGCTGAAGCGGCTACCCAAAACGATCCCTCTCAGGCCGATACTTGGGATGACAGCCGCCAGTTACGGGCGACTTTGTTGAGCTGGCTCTGTACCGATACCGAAGCCAGCCAGTTTATTACCCATCGGGGCATCCAAATTCAGGGGGCGAAAATTGTGGGCTCTCTTGATCTGCAATTTGCCACGCTACCGTTTCCCTTGATTTGCCAGCAGTGCGCATTTACCGAGGCCATTCGTCTAGAGTGAGCCAGGGTTAAGTTCTTGGATCTCTCTGGCTCCTACCTCGCGGGTAGCGTCATTAAGCTTCCTGAAACCGACCAAACAGTGATGGTGGCTCTGGAGGCGAGAGGCTTACAAGTCGAGAGTGATGTGTTCTTGGGTCAGGGCTTCTATGCTACAGGCACAGTGATGCTGTTGGGAGCAATCATTGGCGGCAATCTCAATTGTGACCAGGGCCGCGTTGAGAACTCAGACGGCGATGCCCTGTTCGCTGAGGGCATTGAGGTCAAAGGCTCTGTGTGGCTGCGCAACGGCTTTCACGTCACGGGGCGAGTATCGTTATTGGGAGCCACGATTGGCGGCAATCTCGGGTGTGATCAAGGCTACTTTGAGGGGGCGGGCGGTGAATCCGTGCTCGCTTCAAATATTGAGGTCAGTGGTGATGTGTTGCTACGCAGGGGCTTCCGTGCTGTTGGAAATGTATGGTTGAACGGAGCCAAGATTGGCGGAGATCTAAATTGTTATCAAGGTCAGTTTGAGAATGCGGGGGGTGACGCCATAGTTGCTCAAAGTATTGCAGTCAAGGGAGCAGTATTTCTATGCCAAGGTTTTTACACCACAGGGCGAGTATCGTTGTTGGGAGCAAAAATTGGCAGTGTTCTCGACTGTGGTCAGGGTCGGTTTGAGAATCCCGACAGCGATGCCCTGTTTGCTGAGGGCGTCGAGGTTAGGGGAGGTGTATTATTGCGTCACGGATTCTATGCAGTAGGGCGAGTGTCGTTGCTGGGAGCCACGATTGGCGGCAACCTTGAGTGTGGTCAGGGCCGGTTTGAGAATGTGGGCGGCGATGCTCTCCTAGTTGATAACAGTGAGATTAAGGGTTCTGTATTACTGCGTAATGGGTTTTTTGCTAAAGGCGTTGTGTCACTTGGGGGAGCCACAATTGGCGGTAACCTCGATTGTCATCAAGGCCGGTTTGAAAACGCAGATGGTTTTGCTCTGTTCGTGGATAGTGTTGCAGTTGGGGGCGCAGTCTTTTTATCAAAGAACTTTTATGCCCACGGCAGGATATTTTTGCAAGATGCGCAAATTGCGGACGGTCTGTATCTGGATAGCGCTATGCTGGCCCCCGATTCCCCCACCACTGAGGTTGATTTGAGGTTTGCCAGAGCCTTGACCTTGGCAGATTCTCAGGTCAAAAGTCGTTCTCAGTGGCCCCAACCGGGTAAGTTGCGGATCGAGGGCTTTACTTACGAAAAACTCAGTCCCGATTCCCCAACTGATAGCCAGTATCGACTGCGATGGCTGCAGCCTCAGCACGGCAAGGGGCGCTTTTCGCCTCAGCCCTATACCCAACTAGCGCGAGTCCTCCAGGCCAGTGGCCATGAACAGGAAGCCACGGAAATTCTAATTGGTAAACAGGAAGCAGCTCGTCAGTATGGCAATCTGAGTCGCTTCAAATGGTTTTGGAACTGGTTTCTGGGAAAAACTATTGCCCATGGCTATAAACCTACACGGGCACTGTTTATGTCTTTGGCTGTGATTATCTTTGGCACTGGTCTGTTTCACATCGGCTACCGAGACGGGTGGATAGAAGCATCAGACTTGGAGGCTTACACCATTGCAACTGCAGAAGATTCATCCCTGACTTATCCCGAGTTCTTCCCGCTCACGTATTCATTAGATGTTTTCTTGCCAGTGATCGATTTACATCAAGCTAGCTACTGGATACCCAAGGCCAGTCTTGGTGAGCCCGTTGATAAGAGTATTGACTGTTTATCGACAGGGATTCGAGATGGCGGGGTTCTTCTCGCCTATTTTTGGCTACAAATTATGTTGGGCTGGGTACTCACTTCATTGTGGGTTGCTGGCTTTACAGGTCTTGTCCGGCGTCTTGAGTAACTCGTGAGGAACCATCTTGGGCCGATCTCAGACGTTCCCCACATCATCACCGACGGTCTATTGGCAGATCATGCTCGTCCTCAGTTATCAAGTCCACGATAAAGTTCAGCGATCGCAAACTGCAAATCAATGCTGTGGAGAGCGACGGTGTCACCCGTCTGGTAAATCACCGTTTCCCAGGTATTAAGACTCGTGCGACGGCGGCACTCAACGCGCTGACGATCTTGCGAGATCAAGACATATTCTTCAAGGGAATCGAGTTGGCAGTAATCGGCAAATTTTTCGCCCGTGTCGAACTCTTGGGTGCTGGGTGACAGCACTTCCACAATGAGTTTGGGATATCGTTTGACGTAGCGATCGTCGCGGTCACGAGAATCACAGGTTACAAACGCATCAGGATAATAATAAAAGTCGTCTTGAAAATTGACTTTGACATTGCCGGAATGAAAGCGGCAAGCGGAATCGCCGAGATGCAAGTTAACCAGGGTCAACAAATTGAGGGCAATGCGATCGTGATTATCCGAGCCCCCGGCCATGGCGTACACCAAACCCCGACGATATTCGTGACGAATGGGGCTTTGGTCTTCAATTTCCAGGTATTCTTCTGGGCTGATGTAGTTGGGGACGGCAATCATTGCAAGTATTGAGCAATTCTTCAACGGTAGCCGAGAGGTATCTCAATTTTAGACCCTCACTTTCGACTAGAGCTTTGAGGGTGATCGCTCACGCCCTTACAGATCGCTGCACACCCCTCCTTATCCGCTGCTTGTATCGTCTCGCCTCAATTCATTACAAAACCTCGAAACTCGCCCGCTGACCGCTCAAGTCACCGTAGAATATTGCCGACTGTAAGTGATTTAGCGGTTCGGCGGGCCGATTATCTCTACAGTTCACCTGTGGATTGCATTTTTTGAGGATTGCCCATGAGCTACCGCATGGATCGACGCGCTTACGCTGAAACCTATGGCCCCACGGTGGGCGATCGCGTGCGGCTGGCGGATACCGATTTGATCATTGAGGTGGAACGCGACTTTACCACCTACGGCGACGAAGTGAAGTTTGGCGGCGGTAAGGTGATTCGCGATGGCATGGGGCAATCGCCCATCTCGCGGGCGGATGGGGCAGTTGATACCGTCATCACCAACGCCTTGATTTTGGACTGGTGGGGCATCGTCAAAGCCGACATCGGTATCAAAGATGGCCGCATCACCAAAATCGGCAAAGCGGGCAACCCCTACATTCAAGACCATGTAGACATCATTATTGGCCCCAGCACCGAAGCGATCGCGGGCGAGGGCATGATCCTCACCGCAGGCGGCATCGACGCCCACATTCACTTCATTTGTCCCCAGCAGATTGAGACGGCGATCGCCTCCGGCGTCACCACGATGATCGGCGGCGGCACTGGTCCCGCCACGGGGACGAACGCCACTACCTGCACCCCCGGTCCCTGGCACATCTGGCGCATGTATCAAGCGATCGACGCCTTTCCGCTGAACTTCGGCTTTATGGGCAAGGGCAACAGTGCGCTCCAGCCCGGCTTGCGAGAACAGGTGGAAGCCGGAGCCGTCGGTCTGAAACTGCACGAAGACTGGGGCACGACGCCCGCCGCGATCGACACCTGTCTCAGCGTGGCCGAAGACTACGACGTGCAGGTGGCCATCCACACCGACACTCTGAACGAGTCGGGCTTTGTGGAAGACACGATCGCCGCCTTCAAAGGGCGCACCATTCACACCTATCACACCGAAGGCGCAGGCGGCGGCCACGCGCCAGACATCATCAAGGTTTGCGGCGAGAGCAACGTGCTGCCGTCTTCCACCAATCCCACCCGCCCTTACACCACCAACACGCTCGAAGAACACCTCGACATGCTGATGGTGTGTCACCATCTCAGCCGCAGCATTCCCGAAGACGTGGCCTTTGCCGAGTCCCGCATTCGCCGCGAAACTATTGCCGCCGAAGACATCCTCCACGATTTGGGCGCGTTCAGCATGATTTCGTCCGACTCTCAGGCCATGGGCCGGGTGGGCGAAGTGATCATTCGCACCTGGCAAACCGCCCACAAAATGAAAGTGCAGCGGGGCGCCTTGTCAGAAGACAGCGATCGCAACGACAACCACCGCGCCAAGCGCTACATCGCTAAGTACACCATCAACCCCGCCATCACCCACGGCGTCTCCCACATCATCGGGTCGGTTGAGGAGGGCAAACTGGCGGATCTGTGTTTGTGGAAGCCTGCCATGTTTGGGGTGAAGCCCGAGATTGTGTTGAAAGGGGGCGCGATCGCCTGGGCGCAAATGGGCGACCCGAACGCCAGCATCCCCACGCCGCAGCCCGTGCACATGCGACCGATGTTTGGCAGCTATGGCGGAGCGATCGCCGCCACCAGCGTCAGCTTTATGTCGCAAGCTGCCGTCGAAGCGGGCATCGCTGCCCAAATTGGCCTGCAAAAACCGCCCGAAGCGGTCCACACCATTCGTAGCATTGGCAAAGCCGACATGAAGCTCAACACCTACCAGCCCCATATGGAAGTGAACTCCGAAACCTACGAAGTCCGCGCTGATGGCGAACTGCTCACCTGCGAACCCGCCGACGTGCTGCCCATGGCCCAGCGCTATTTCTTGTTCTGAACATACCCCTTAGCGCCTAAACATTGTCCGCTCACCATCGGATAGAGGTGCGCCCAAAATATTTGCCCTAAACAGATACCTGAGTGGGCTGCATGAGCCGCTTACTCAGGTTTGATGTCGCTTGTCTGCTGGTTAGGCAACTGTATCACCGCCGGATTCAGGACACGGTAGAGGGAGCGTACAGTTTGTGCTGGTAGGCCAAAACCCTTGAGCTCACCTTACTTAAACTCAGCAATCAGCTCGCCCATATGCGGTTATTGCGTAATGTCATCAAAAAAATAATTAATCACCCAAGTAAATTCATCATTGTCACTTTTTGATTGCAACCGCCATCCTGGTGAATGTATCTGCCAATTCATGTATCTACCGACAGGATTGGGCGAATAAAACGGGGGCTCACTTGTGAAATATGAGTATCCCCGCGAACCCCAGCATCAGCTCATATTGACCTCGACTGCCTAACGAGGCATTGTCTGGTTTTTATATCACTTTCAGGCCAGATAAATATGTTGTCTAGGGCAACCAAGCATCTCTTGATTTACCAAGATGCTATGCCTTTACAGCACACAGTTTTGCAACAACCAGGGATGTTAGGGACTCAACCTTGAGCGATCTATCCAGGTTCAGTTGAGTAGAGGCGAGGTATCTTCCAGGGCTGCTAGGCATCCTCCATCTACCTGATTGCCTGTTTTTACACAACGCTAATCTCCATGACAGGAGAGCGACGTGACTCATTTCCAATGCTTGGAAATGAAACTGATTTCGACGGAATTGGAACTACCTCATCTACCTCAATATCAGTTCCTAGTCATACGAATCTGTGTGACTGACAGGATATTGCAATTTTGAATTCTGTAACCCATTACAACTGCTAATTCAGCAGCTAATTCATCATGGAAAATGAGGCATTTGTTTTAGAAATCATCAACCTCACGAATCAACACCGAGCCCAATTAGGGTTGTCCGCCCTTTCAGTCGATATTGATCTGGAAGAAGCTGCCCAATACCACTCGGACAACATGGCCAACCTGGACTTTTTTGATCACCAAAATCTAGATGGCAAACGTCCAGCCGATCGCGCCCAAGACTTTGGCTATGAGACCCGTAGTGTGGGCGAAAATATTGCCTGGGGGTACACGACTCCCCAAGCTGTATTTACTGGTTGGCTCAACAGTTCTGGGCACCGGGCCAATATTGAAAATGCCACCTGGAATGAAATTGGCGTCGGCTATTATTACCTGGCAAATGACCCGGGAAACTATACCGGCAGACATTATTGGACGCAAAAATTTGGCCGCGGTGACATCGAAAATCCGGGGGGCAGTGGCACCCCGACCAGCGGCGGTGGCAGTACTCCAAATACTTCTTCGAGTAATGCTTTACCCCCAGACTTTGACCCACTCCAATATGGCGCTTCTCATGGTGATTTGATTCAAGCTTTTGGTAGCAATGCGGCAGCGCTAGAGGCTCATTATCTGAATCATGGTCGGGCAGAAGGGCGAGCCTATAATTTGTTCAATGCCGCTCAATACTTAGCAGCGCACGGTGATTTACGGGCTGCTTTTGGCAATGATTTGCAAGCAGCTACTTTGCATTATCTCCAGTTTGGCTATCAAGAGGGGCGATCGCTGTCCGGCCGCTCGGGAACTGCCTCCAATAACAATAGTGCAGCCTTGCCCTCGGGATTTGATCCCCTAATCTATGGGGCGTCTAACCATGATTTGATGGCTGTCTTGGGTACAGATGCGGCTGCACTGCAATCGCATTATCTTACTTATGGTCGGCAAGAAGGTCGCTCCTACAATCGCTTTAATGCTCAACGGTATTTAAATGCCTACGATGACTTGTTGAGCATTTACGGCAATGATCTCCAAGGGGCTACTTTGCACTACATGCAGTTTGGTCGTCATGAGGGGCGCTCTATGTTGGGAGGTATCTTTAATGCAGCACAGTATCTGGCCTCTTATCAAGATCTAATAACTGCTTTTGGCTATAACCTTGATGCAGGCACAGTTCACTATCAGAACTTAGGACAATTCGAAAATCGCCGACATGATTTGTTTGACGAGGGTCGATACTTGGCTTCCAACCCTGATTTAATTCAGGCGTTTGGCTACGATTTAGAGGCTGCAACCTCTCACTACATCCGTTTTGGCAGCCAAGAAGGGCGTGGCCACGGAACCTTTGATGCTGCTACTTACTTACAAAACTACGGCGATTTGCGGGCGGCGTTTGGCTCAGATTTAAATGCTGCAACGCAGCATTACATTCAGTCGGGCTTCGCAGAGGGACGTCGTCCGGTATAGCTGGACCATGTTGAAATGTGCTTGGGTTTAACGCACTCGCCCTGCGCTACCCATGGCCGCCGCCAACATAGCCGAGGGCTGACCCCCGGTGTGTCAAAACTCATGTTGGCTGGATAGTCCAACATTGAGCGGAAGCAAAAAGCCGTTAACTGTTCTCTAGCCTGCTTGAGAAAAAAAGGTTTCCAGAGGAGAGATCACTCACTGTCTTCAGCAGGCTGGAGAGTAACGGTATTTGCTGTTTTCAGATAAAACTAATAACTACGAGTACCATCAGGGAAACCTTGAGATCATCTACCACTGGAGGATTGGGGTATGGGTACTTGGATTAAAGAGACCGCGAAAGCGATTTATCTGATGGAAGGCGGCTATTGGATTTCCAGGCTGTCCAAATATCCTTCTAAAACAAATCCTGACGAACAGGTGTTGAATATTTCGGCGGTACGCTCGTGGTTTATGCGCACTGATTACCCCCGGGCGATGACGGTCTCGCTGACGGGGCCGGAGCCATCGCCCCGACCAGCCCCGCCGAAACCGCCAGAACCCGCGCCTGGCAGTGCTGCAAGCGGCAAAATTCCCCGGGCCGCGATCGACATTATTAAAGAATTTGAAGGATATGCTGAGCGTTTGCCCGATGGTCGGGCACGGGCGTATGCCGACCCAATTCACGGTTGGGCCGTGCCGACCATTGGCTATGGCACCACTAAATATCCCGATGGTCGCAAGGTAAAGCAGGGCGACATCATCACCCGAGAGCAGGCCGAAGAATATCTGATTGACCATATTGAGAAAGAGACTCGCGCCCCGATGGAGCGCATTCCGACCTGGTCACAGATGAACGACAATCAGCGTAGTGCGATTTATAGCTTTGCTTACAATTTGGGATCTGGGTTTTATCGCGGCAGTGGCTTTAAGTCCATCACGGCGGTTTGCGACTCGCCCCAAAGGTGGAAAGATCGCGCCTGGATCACGGAGCAGTTCAGCAAGTATCGCAATCCGGGCACCTCGGCAGAAGCCGGATTGCTCAGACGGCGCAAGGCCGAGGCTGATCTGTTTCTCTCATAACCGGGTGGGCGATCGCCACTGACCATAGCGTGGGAATGTCTTGAGCCAGTTGATTAACCACATTTTGGGTGACAACCTTAATTAAAAGCCTGCCGGAGCAATTGCTCCGGCAGGCTTTTAAGTTATTTAGTGATTTTGAAAGTTTAATTAGGAGACGACGAAGGCCAAAGACAGAACGCCTGCAACCAACCCAAAAGCCAGTGCGCCCAGAATAATATAGTTGCGCTTTTCAGTAGCGGTAGGCGGTTCAGCTTCGTACATCTTGGGTTCGACGGCAAAGTTGTTTAACCGACCACCTTCTTCAACGGTGTAGCGCATATAAATTCCTCTTCGTATCAGTCCTCATTACCATAGCAGACATTCCACAGAAAACTACATACTTCTTAACAGTTTTCAGGTTTTCTAAATCTTCCGATAGAGGAATTTATATGCTGCTGCTTCTGAAGGGTTGGTTTTTTGGGGGGAGTTTTCTCGGTGACTGCGATGAGGTCGGGGCTTGCCAGGTGGCGGGTCCTTTGTGAGGCGGGGCGATCGCTGTTGCTTACTTTGTCGTAGGGTTAAGCCCGAGCAAAGTAGATAGCCGCGAGAACGATTAACCCAAGTAACGCTAGCGGAACCCAGAGATCGACGAGATTTATCATAAAAGCACCTGCACGTCGCTGACTGTAGGGTAAGGCAATGAGGATGAACCATGGTGATAACCACCGCCCACGATCGCTTGATCTGGTTGCAAGAGCGATCGGCGCTCAACGTCCTCAGTGCGGACACGTTAGGGGCGCTGAGCACCCAGCTCGAACTGCGTGCTTTGCCACCCCACCAGCCAGTGGTGATGGCTGATACGCCACCAGAAGGGCTGTTCATCTTGATTGACGGTCGGTTGGAGCATAAGCCCGGGGTGCGGAGTCCGATGAGTTTTTTGCCGGGGTCCGTGCTGAACTTGCGATCGCTCCTCCTCGGTGAACCTGTCGAAAGCACGATCCTGACTCTGAGCCACTGCCAATTCTGGTTTTTGCCAGCGGCCAAGGTAGAGCAGTTCAAGACCGACTATCCCGAAATCATGCAGTTGTTTTCGCAACGCATTGCGGCAGAACTGCGGCAAGTCGCCTCTCAACTCACCTACGAGCAAGAGCGACAGGATATTTTGCGCCCCTATCTGGTGACTAAAGCCCGACGCGGGGTGATTGGTCGCAGTCGCTATGCCCAGCGGCTCCGACAGCAAATTCGCGATGCGTTTGACCACGGTCAGACCACTTGCGCTTCGGTGCTGGTGTTTGGTGAGCCCGGCAACGAAAAAGACAATATTGCGGCGCTGATTCACTACGGGTCTGACTATCGGCGGCAGCCCATCATCAAAGTCGATTGTGCGCGGCTGCAAGCCAGTGGCGCAGAACTGTTTGGCCGCGTGGGCGGCAAGCCGGGACTGCTCGAAGCCCTCGGTCAGGGCACGCTCATTCTCAATAATGTGGAAGAGTTGCCGGAGAGTTTAGTAGGGGCGATCGCTCAACTGCTGACCCAGCAGACGTATGCCCCGGTGAGCCGCGATCTCGACGAGCCAGTGCCTACTCGCCCCAGTAACGCCCGCCTCATTCTGATTTCTGAGCGCCCCATTCCTGCTGTCGACAAAGTTGTTGACGCGCAGATCAAAGTGCCGCCGCTGCGCGTGCGTAAAGCGGATATTGAAGACTACGTTAACTACTACATCAGCTTGGTGAGCCGCGCTCGCGGTCAAAAGAAGATTTCGGTAACCCCAGAAGCGATTCGCCGCCTTCAGGCCTACGACTTTCCCAACAATTTGCGTGAGTTGGAAAGTTTGGTCACGCGAGCCTTATCGCAGGTCGCCCCCGATTGCGTCCTGACCGAAGAAATTCTCTGGCCGTCTCAAAGCAAAAAGAAACAGTTCCGCCTCAACCTGCTGAATGCGTATCCCGCCCTCCGGCAGTTTCTCCGGAGTCCCTGGTGGCCCGATCGCCTCAATTACGGTTTCACGCTCTCGGTGTTCGCTTTAGTGAATATCATGCTGTTTGTTGGGCCGCAAACCCGCGATCAAAATATTGCCCTCAATCTGTTTTGGGTCTGGTGGTGGCCGGTGATCTTGCTGGTCTTCCCGTTCCTGGGGCGGGTTTGGTGTGCCGTTTGCCCGTTCATGATTTACGGTGAGGCGCTACAAACCCTGTCGCTCAAATTCTGGCCCCGACAGTTAAAACGCTGGCCCCGCGAAACGGCTGAGCGCTGGGGCGGTTGGTTTCTCTTTGGGCTATTTGCCCTGATTTTGCTGTGGGAAGAACTGTGGGATTTGCAAAATACAGCGTATTTGTCGTCCTGTTTACTGCTGCTGATTACGGCAGGGGCGATCGTGTTTTCCCAAATTTTTGAGCGCCGATTTTGGTGTCGCTATCTCTGCCCCATCGGCGGCATGAATGGCCTTTATGCCAAGCTCTCAATGACCGAACTGCGGGCTCAGCAGGGCACCTGTTCGGCGGAATGCACCACCTATCAGTGTTATAAAGGTGGGCCGGCCAAGGGAGAAGGGCAGGAAACCGGGGGATGCCCCATTTACTCGCATCCGGCGCAGCTCGAAGAAAATCGAGATTGCGTGCTGTGTATGACTTGTCTCAAAGCGTGTCCCCATCGCTCGGTGGAATTTAACCTGCGCCCTCCCGGCATTGAACTGTGGACCACCCATACGCCTCGTTTCTATGAAGTGGCGTTGCTGTTCCTGCTGTTGGATGCGGTGTTTCTCCATCGGCTGCCGGAATTGGTGTCGTGGCTACCGTGGCCAGTGGATCTGAGCAACTTTTGGGTGCACGGGGGGCTCGCGATCGCCCTCCTTACCCTGCCTGCCCTACTGCCCCTAGTGGCCCAAGGCGGTCTCTTCCTCATTTATCAACTGGCCCGCACCCGCAAGCCACGTCCCTTCAAGGAACTCGCTTATGGCTACTTGCCCCTAGTGCTCATGGGCACGCTGGCTCACTATCTGTACTTGTTTCTCAATGAGGCGGGGCGGGTATTGCCTGTGAGCGCGGCGACCATTGGCCTGTCGGGGATAAACTTGCCCGTATTAGTCGCGCATCCCGCAGTCGTGGCCTTTTTGCAAGGGACTTCGCTGCTGGTCGGAGCGGTGTTAGCGATCGGGCTGACGCAGAAAATCGCGCGTTATCCCCTCCGATTGCTGCTGCCGCAACATGTCGCTATCCTGCTGCTGACGACCGCTCTCTGGCAACTCATCGTGTAGATGCCCCAGACGAACCGGTCCCCCTGGATTGGCTCAATTCGCCCGAACTGCTCTAACGCTATGGCGTTGCACAGATAGCTCCGTTCATCTCCACCGCAGAAAAACGAGGGGATTAAGACAGGATTGTATAAAATCCAAGTTTTGTCAGGCAGACATCTTACCTGCTCCGGGACAGCCGAGACGACTGTCCACACTTAGATTGAATGCCCATTCCTGCAACTTTTGGGCTCTCGGTACCTGACTGAGAATTGCCATAGCAACACCCGGCAGTTGCGCTAAAACTCGTAGCGCGCCCCTAATTGCAGTGAGTGAATGAACAACGTATCGGCATCTAAATCCGTCCCCAGTGCTTCAAAGCTTTGGCCCGGAATGCCCATTAGTCGGTAGTTTAGAAATGCCGTCAGCTCATCGGTAATGTCATAGCCTGCCCCAGCTTTAAACTGGAAGATAAAGCTGGAGTCGGAGTCATCAATGCTGACTTCACCAAACGGCGGCAATGTCGCCGACACATCATTGGCCGACAAAACGGCAAGACCTGCACCGCCACCTACATACGGACTGAAGCGGCTAGCGGTCGGAAAATCGTAGTAACCGTTGATCAAAAATTTCCAGTTGCCAATATCGCCGTCTGCTGAGGCATCGATATTGTTGACTGTGATGCTATCGACATTGTTATTGTTGTAGCCCACCTCAAACTCGACCCGCGCATTATCAAAACGATAGCCAACGGCCCCGCTAACGCCAAAGCCAGTATCTGTATCGAGTGAGGTATCGAGCGGTACGGTGGTGATGCCAATGGGGGGCAACCCGGGGGCGGGAATCACAGGCACCGCGACATTGCCGCCGTCGATGTCAACGTCATAGCCAAACACGATTTCTGGGGCTAACGAAACATACCAGCCGGTCGTGGTTTGGGTGGCGGGAATAGTTTGGGCGATCGCGGTTCCCTGGTCACTTAAGGCGCTGGCTGACTGGGCCGGTGCCCAGGTGTTGCCAGTACCCGGCTCGACCAATTCAACCACGGTCAAAGACTCAGCTGCGGTGACCGGAGTCATGGCATTGGCCACAGCCTCTAGATCCATCAGAGTTGTTGCGGCTGGAACCGGGGCTGCATTGAGGCCCGGCTCGCTCAGGTCGGAGACCGTTTCAGCGCTGGTTGTAGTGGTTGAGGTCGGCTCAGCTGCCAACGCCTCGGCAAGATTGACGCCGAGCGATCGCTCCCTACTCGTCTCAGGTTCTGTCAGCGTTGATGCAGTGACAGGCTGTTCTACTGCTTGCTTTACAAGCGTTGCTGTAGAAGCTTGCGCGGTTGGCGTTAGGGCGGTTGCCCCAGTCAGGACAGCCAGCTGCAACAACCACAACCGAGAATATTTCATAGCGCCACAATTCTAAAAAGTTTAATTGCCTAAAATATTAATCCCGAATTTGGTGAAATGACATGCGCTACAAGGATTTGGCTTGAATAATCGATGTAGCGATGGTGCTAAAAATTGAAAATTAAGTGAAGTCTAAAACCAGACTCTTAAAACTGAACTAATGGAGCTAAGCGGATTCGAACCGCTGACCCCTTGAATGCCATTCAAGTGCTCTACCAACTGAGCTATAGCCCCGCATAATGCGACTATGATCATGCCCTGAGGGGGGTACTAGCGTCAAGCACTATAAAGAAATTAACGCTGATGAAGGAATGAACGCGCTAGAGTCAGGGCAGACCGATCGCATCCCTTTGACTGTGCCCATGGCCTCTTCTGAACCTGTGACCAACTCGCCTGTTGATATTGATAAATTGGTGACTCAACTCCGCCATAAAGAAGGTAGCTGGGTGGAGTGGGGCAAAGCCTGCCAGGCACTGCAAAAAGCGGGGCTCAAGCCGCAGGAGATTTTTGAACAGACGGGATTTGAGCCACCACAGCAAAACCAGGTCATGGTCGGCGCACAGGTCTATGACTCGATTGTGGCCGCCGAAGCCTCCACGATGGTGCAGTCGCATTTTGCGCAGCGGGGCAGCGACATCTTATATGAGTTGCGTATTCTGACCCAGCGCGATCGCGCCCGCGCCGCTGAACTGGCTTTGCAACAAGGCTTAGATGCCGACACGATTAAAGACGCGGCCAAAGCGCTCAAAGAGTACGCCTATTTGAAAGAGCCACCGCCTGGGTTTAGTGACAGTGCGGGTGATGCGGTGGCCTATACCTATTGGAAGCTAGCCCGCCAGCAGTCTGATTTGGCGGCGCGATCGCGCCTCATCGCCCAAGCCTTGCGCTTTGCCAGTAGCGACTCCGCTCGTCAACAGGTGGAATCGTTGCTGACTGACCTGACCGTCGTGAAGTCGAGACCCGCCCCGACCCTCCCGACTTACCGCATCGAAACCGATGCCGAACTGCCCCTCATCATTCCCCTGGTGGGTCAACTGCCCCTGAGCGTTAAAGACCTCAAGGCGGTGCCCGTCATCGTGCCCGAGGATCCCTTTGGGGCAGTGAAGGCCGATGGCCCAGCGGCGTGGGTGCCCATTCCCGGTTGGCAAGTGGTTTTGCAAGCGGCAGATCCCGTAGCGATGTTGGCCAAGCCCGCCCAGTTGCCCAATGTGCAAAATCCTGACAATCCTGAAACGGTATTGCTGGTGTGCGATCGCGCCCAACGCGACTGGGATGCCGACAGTTACTTTATCACCGAGCAAGGTGGCACGGTCACGGTGGAATGGCTGCCAGAACCCAGCGATCGCCCACTCCTCGGCAGACTGTTAGTGGTCATGCGCCCCAAACGTATTTTGGACGAAAACTATACCCGCGAACTGATGCAGTTTGACGACTAAATGCTGAAAATCATCAGCGAACACGGGCATTTTCACCCACTTCACTCTGCCACTCATCCACCCTACAACTCCCCATTTCCATGCCCCTCGAACGTCGCCTGTCCCGTGCCATGTTTTTAGAAACCGAAGTTGTCGAACTGCGGCAGCTTTGCTTGACTCCAGGACGGATGTTTGAGCCGGGCAAATATATCGCCGGGGAACTCCCGGACATTGCTTTTGAAATGGGCTTAGTCGACAAACTGCCACCAGTACGCGGCCATAGTGAAGAGATTGGTGACCCACCCGGCGATCGCTCCCCAACCTGAGAGGATGTTTGATAAATCGCTCAGTCAGTAAAAAAGCTCACTCGCCATAAGCTGAAGATACGAACCATCAGCC
>NZ_QVFV01000012.1 GCF_004212215.1 Leptolyngbya iicbica LK | reverse complement strand
CTAGCTCACCGCCTCGCTCCTCGATTTGTCAAATCCCGACCACGGTTAGCTTGCAGCTTTCACCGCCATAGTTTTGTCCCTGTACTTTGCGGATAATCATCTCTCTCGAATGAGAGAGAGTTTTTCTGGCGGGGGCAGGATGTCAAAAGTCTTGGAATTAAGTGATCCTTGTCATAAGAACAACTTGTACTTTGTGTGCTGATTCACAGTAACTGACTCAGTAGCTCTTGGTTCATGCTTGTTTATGGAGCAACAGAGGATTTCTTGAATGACGACTTTTTCTAATGCCGTCAATAATCTTGAGAAAGCTTGCAAAATTTTTCGCGGATTGAGCGTTGATGATCAACTCGCTTGGTTGTGGTTTGTCTATCGAAAAATGGGCCAGTCGATTACCCCTGCTGCACCAGGGGCGGCAGCAGCGAAAATTGCCGAAGGGTTGTATGAGCAAGTGAAGCAGCAGTCCAAACAAGATCAACTAGCTGCGATGAGGGCGATCGCTCACAAAGATCCCAACAACCTCATCAGTCGTGAGTACGGTTCTTTGAGTACAAACACTAAACTGGCCTTTTGGTATGCTCTAGCTATTGGTATGGATCGCGGTGAGATTATCGCCATGCCTGACAATTACGAATTCAGTCAGCAAGGACAAGAATTGCTAGCAGCGATCGAGACGCTGGATTTTGAAGCTCAGATCACACTATTAAGAAACGCCGTAGAACCGATGGGGGCTGCTCCTAGAGCTGACGAAACCATCTAAATAATTAACCTGCTAGTGGATGATCGCTGTCCAGTTCACGGCGGTGATTAGTTAAAGCTCATTACGCAAAAGAAGCCTAAGCAGCCGCTTAGGCTTCTTGCAGCAGACAGTCCTCAGCACGTCTCTACAACGCTTTAAAGACAATGGCTTCACTGATTAACCTCTTCCATATTAAATGCGAGAGAGTAGCAAAGCACCTCTCCCCGGTAGTGTCAGACGGCGTAAGTTGCTCAGACTTAAAGAGCACTAGAACTTGGACTTCTGGATGACTAAGGCTTGTTAGATCAAAAATGCTCGTCAATGAGCGAGAGACGGTGTCTGAGCAAAACAACCTATCGTGGGGACTTACATATTTCGGTCATGACACTTTACAATTAGCAATGCTGCCATTTTTTGAAGTTAGCGTGGGTATGTTCTGACAGCCAGAGTGCAAACGCCCCTCTATTGAGGCAGCAAAGATACCTTGCAGACGACTATCATCATAAATAGTCGTCATTAATGGTTTGTCGCACAGAAATCTAGAGAGCAGTTATGAAAAAGGACCTTACGCGATATCGCAACATTGGCATTTTTGCCCACGTGGATGCTGGTAAAACCACTACTACTGAGCGGATTTTGAAGCTCACGGGCAAAATCCACAAGATTGGTGAGGTACATGAAGGTGCGGCAACTACAGACTTCATGGAGCAGGAGCAAGAGCGCGGCATCACAATTCAGTCTGCCGCCACGTCTTGCTTTTGGAAGGATTGCCAACTCAACATTATCGATACGCCAGGGCACGTTGACTTTACGATTGAAGTCTATCGTTCCCTGAAAGTGTTAGATGGCGGCGTGGGCGTCTTTTGCGGATCTGGTGGGGTGGAACCCCAGTCAGAAACGAACTGGCGCTATGCTAACGACTCCAAAGTGGCACGGCTGATTTACGTCAATAAGCTAGACAGAACCGGTGCCGATTTTTATCGCGTCGTTAAACAAGTGGAAGAAGTGCTAGCCGCAACACCTTTAGTGATGGTGCTGCCGATTGGTACCGAAAGTGACTTTGTGGGCGTTGTTGATCTCCTAACTCGCAAAGCCTGGGTTTGGGATGATAGTGGCTTGCCCGAAAACTACGAAATCACCGACATTCCTGAAGACATGAAGGAACAGGTAGAAGAGTATCGCGAAGCGATGGTTGAGCTTGCGGTTGAGCAAGATGAAGAAATCTTGATGAAGTATCTCGAAGGTGAGGAAGTCACCATCGACGAAATCAAGCAGTGCATCCGTAAAGGAACCCGCAACTTGGCATTCTTCCCAACATTCTGTGGATCGTCTTTCAAGAACAAAGGCGTACAAAATGTGCTAGACGCAGTGGTTGATTATTTACCAGCACCCAACGAGGTTCCGCCACAGCCGGAAATTGATCTGGAAGGTAACGAGACTGGCAAGTTTGCCTACGTTGATCCAGAGAAGCCTTTCCGATCGCTAGCCTTCAAGATTATGGACGATCGCTTTGGCTCCTTGACCTTTACTCGAATTTACTCAGGCGTCATCAACAAAGGCGACACGGTCTTGGATACGGCGACGGGTAAGACAGAGCGAGTTGGGCGCATCGTCGAAATGCACGCCAACTCTCGCGAAGAGATTGAGTCTGCTCAAGCTGGGGACATTGTGGCGCTTGTGGGTCTGAAGAACGTTCAGACTGGTCATACGCTCTGTGATCCAAAAGATCCGGCAACCTTGGAACCCATGGTGTTTCCAGAACCAGTCATTTCTGTGGCAGTAGAGCCGAAGAAGAAAGGTGATAACGAAAAGATGGGGATGGCCCTGAGCAAGATGGTTCAGGAAGATCCCTCCTTCTACGTTGAAACCGACCAAGAAAGCGGCGAAACCATCATGAAAGGGATGGGTGAACTGCACTTGGATATTAAGGTTGACATTCTGAAGCGCACCCATGGGGTTGAGGTTGAAGTGGGTAAGCCTCAGGTTGCCTATCGTGAAGCCATCACTAAGGTCTTTAGCGATAGCTACACCCATAAAAAGCAATCCGGTGGTTCAGGTCAATTTGCGAAGATTGATTACACCATTGAACCGGCTGAAACCGGCACAGGCTTTGAGTTTGAGTCTAAGGTGACTGGCGGTAACGTGCCTCGCGAATTCTGGCCTGCAGTGCAGAAAGGATTTGAGACGAGCGTTGAGAAAGGCCCCCTGGCAGGCTTCCCTGTGGTTGACCTGAAAGTAACCCTGAATGATGGCGGTTTTCACCCGGTTGACTCGTCAGCGATCGCCTTTGAAATTGCCGCAAAAGCTGCTTACAGACAATCGCTGCCTAAGGCAGGCCTGCAATTACTCGAACCCATCATGAAGGTCGATGTCTTTACCCCAGATGATTATATGGGGGATGTTATTGGCGACCTTAACCGCCGCCGAGGCATGATTTTAGGCCAAGACACCGGCCCGACTGGGGTACGCATTAAAGCAGAAGCTCCCTTGAGTGAGATGTTTGGCTACATTGGTGACTTGCGCACAATGACCTCAGGCCGTGGCCAGTTTTCGATGACGTTCTCTCACTATGCACCTTGTCCCAGCAATGTTGCTGAAGTGGTCATCAAAGAAGCTAAGGAACGTGCTGCGGCATCCTAATCCATCTTGAAGATGCTTTATCTGCGTTAATTTAACAGCGAGGAGCGATCGCTTCTCGCTGTTTTTGTTTTTTTGGCTTCAAGCAGTAATGCCTAAACAGCAACCGGGCTCATTAGGTCGTCCCCGCTAGCCATACACAAATAGGCATTGCGCCATCACCAAATAGTGGACTCAATACTTGATGATGATTGATTTACGTAGCGATACTGTGACTCAGCCTACGCCCGCCATGCGCCAAGTGATCGCCGATGCCCCGGTCGGCGATGATGTCCTGGGCGATGACCCGACTGTCAACGAATTAGAAGAAACCGTAGCCGAACTGCTCGGCAAAGAAGCCGCCGTATACATGCCCTCAGGCACGATGACTAATCAAGTCGCACTGCGCATTCACACTGAACCCGGCGATGAAATTATTCTGGAAAGCCAGGCGCACATTTATTTTTATGAGGCGGGCGGTCCGGCAGCGCTGTCTGGGGTCATGTGCAAGCTCATTACGGGCGATCGCGGCATCTTTACTGCCGCTGATCTACAAGCCGCCCTGCGCCCCTGGAATGAACACTACCCTCGCACCAAGCTTGTCTGTTTGGAAAACACTCACAACCGTGGCGGCGGCAGTATATTTCCGTTATCAGAAATTCGGGCGATCGCTCAAGTGTGTCAAGCGAATAATCTGCGACTGCATCTCGACGGCGCCCGCTTTTGGAATGCCTGTATCGCCACTGGAATTACGGAAGCCGAGTATGCAAACCCCTTTGACACTGTGAGCGTATGCTTTTCGAAGGGGTTAGGTGCCCCGGTCGGTTCAGCTCTAGTTGGTTCTAAGGAATTGATGCAGCGAGCGCGACGGTTTCGCAAAATGTTTGGTGGCGGCATGCGCCAAGCAGGCATTATTGCCGCCGGAGCGCTCTATGCCCTTAAACACCAACGAGATCGCCTAACTGATGATCATGCCCATGCCCAAAGATTGGCTCAAGGGTTACAGGCTATCGACGGCATCAGTGTTGACCTTGACACAGTGGTTACAAATCTAGTGTATTTCCACACTCCGCCCACTCTACCGGCAACGGTCTTGGCCAACGAGTTAGCAGCCGTCGGCGTCGGCGTCTTACCTACCGCTGCCCACACTTTGCGAGCCGTTACTAACCTGATGGTTGACCAAGCCGACATTGATACGGCGTTGGAACAGATTGCGGCGGTTATGGGGCAATTGCGATCGCAACCGCAGACGCCTAATCCCGCAACGACCCCCACTGTTGCTCAATATTGAGGAGCACCCAGCAGTTGAAACATCATGATTTTCGACTTAATGCATCAGCAGAGCCTAACGCTAAGCATCGCCAGCATCGGGCTCTGCAACCAACTCATGTCGCGGTTGAGGAATGCCGATTCTTCAGCCGTGGCAGCATGAATGCACTAGCCAAACGTTTTGCCCGCCGGTCAACATCCGCTGTAAGACGACTAAGCAGACGGAGACTGCTCGTCAGTTTCTGCAGCAGGCGTCGCAACGGGTTCAGCAGCAACTTCTTCTGAGGTTACATCGGCTGACTCTGGCGAACTAGTCGCCTGCTCTTTTTCAGCTTTTGCTTGCGCCCGTTCTTCGCGCTTTTTCCGTTCTGCTTCTAGCACTTCTGCCATGAGTGCCTTGGCTTGCACCATCTTGTCTAGATTACTGCGATAAAGCTCGATATCTTTTTGGAGCTTGTCGAAAGAGATGCCAAGTGCTTCGGCGGCCTCTTTCATAAAGGCCATCAGTGACTCTTTGTCTTGAATTAAATCAGCGTCAATCTTGGCGGTGAGAGTATAAAAGCCAATGCCAAAAGCCCGGCTATATTTGAAGCGATCGCGCTCAGCGACTCCCTTTAAAATTGTCGCAAGACCTTCGGCATTGGCTTCAGATAAGTTGCCTAAAAGTGACTTAAGGTCGTCGAGCGACATACCCTCGACAGTGCTCAGAGCGTGTTGGGCATCGTTGCGATATTGCTCTGGGGTGGACTCTACGGATTTACACAGAGCCACGAAAATCGGTTCGACATCACCTTCGGGGCGATAACCTTCCATAAAGGTGTCGTAGGTCGTCACGATGCCCAACGCATAAATGGGGTCGTAGACAAAGTCACCACTCACCGACAGGAGATGCATCTCCACCATGAGTTCTTCAATCACGCGGCGATATACCGACGTAACTGGGCGGTCAAAGTTTTCGTAAAAGGCGCGTTTGGTGTCAGATACAGTGCGGACGTTGCTCACAAGACTTTGCCGAGACTACAGCTTTTCTATCTTACCGTTTGCAGACGCTTTGCCAAGGGATCATCTTCGGCATATCGACCAAGTGGGCTGCTGTGAATGGGGATCAGTTACTCAACAGGAACTCGCCATCCCCAGTCTCCAGGCCACTGACTTTAACTTGACTTGCTCGCGATGGAGGCAGGCGGAGTCGGATGCTCTGGTGGTCGTCGCTCGGCCAGTGCCAACAAAATCTGTTGATGGCGATCGCGGCTGATGGGATAGCGATAGGCAAACCAAACACTACCCAACAGCAATATTGCTGGCAAGGGGCCAATCAGCAGACGAATTGTCCAAAGGGCCAAATCTGGCTGATTGGCGGCATTGGCGACGAATCCGGTCAAATCGAGCAGACTACCGGAGGCGAACAGGGCGATCGCAATCCCCACTTTTTGGAGAAAGACAACCGCACTGAAATACAGCCCTTCGCGGCGTAACCCGGTTTCTAACTCGTCGAGGTCGACGACGTCGGGCAACATGGAAAATGGGACCATGTAAAGCGTGGCGACCCCCATTCCCGCAAACATGCCCAGCAGATACATCATGGTCACATTGCCGGGTTGTAGTGTCAGCAGCGCGGTCAACGCAAAAATTGCCAGGGGGGCGCCTAACAAAAAAATGGTTCGCTTATCGCTGAATTTAGCAACGCGCTCCCACACGACGACCATGGCGATCGCGGTGCCCTGAACGGTCAGAGCCATACGCGCAAAGTGACTTTCTGGCAGTCCCATCCAGGCTCCAACAAAGTAGGGCAGCATCACTGCCGTGAGTTGAATACCAATCCAACCACAGAGATAAAGGCCGAGAATTTTACGAAACGCTGAGTTCCGAAACACACTGCGAATTTCTACGAATAGGGAAGTCGTGGCCGGATGCGCGCGGGAGCGATCGCGGTGAGCCTGGACCTGCCAGTAGCGGCGATAGGTGCCGACCACACAAAACACGATCATAAACACGGCTAGACTCGCCGACAGTCGCCCCAGAAGGTGATACTGCGCCTCGGGGTCACTAATGCGATCGAAGACGATTTGCGCCATCACCAAGCCAAGAATGCTGCCGCCAATGCTGAAGGCTGACTTCATACCGATGAGAGCCGTACGCTCGTCATAATCATCTGAGAGCTCTGCCGCAAGGGCCGTATAGGGCAGTTGGACGGAAGTGAGCGACGCAAAGGCAAACAGTGACAAGAGCGCGTAATAAGTGAACAATCCCCATTGAGTTTCGACTGGGGGCACCGTCCACAACAGAATGAAGCAAATCGACAGGGGCACGACCCCTGCCAGCATCCAAGGATAGCGACGACCGAGGGGCGATCGCGTGCGATCGCTAAGCCAGCCAATCAGCGGATCGTTGATGGCATCCCATAGCCGGCCAAACATGAGGACGCCCCCGGCCAGCGCTGGGGTCATCCCTGCGACATCCGTAAAAAAGTACAGCAGGAAAAAGGCAGATAGGCTCGAGGGTACTGCCGCTGCCAGTTCTCCAGTACCGTACGCAAATTTGACTGAAAAAGGCAAGGACGGCAGTTTTCGCAAAATTTTAGGCTCCTGGATGCGGCTTTTCCAAGATGCCGACATCCCTTGACAATCATCCTGTCTCGAAAGCAGAAGATTTTGCAACTAAGCGGCCGATTTCTCCGGCCTCAAGCTGCCCGGCAGTGAGCCAGTGATACCAGCCAAAAGCCCGGCAAATGACAGATTAATCCTGCCATCTACCGGGCCTATGATGTGTGAAATAAAGATTCCGTACGCGGATGCAGGCGGCTATAGTATCGCCTAAGCACCCCCCATGCTCATGAGGCGACGAAGCCCCGTCCAACCAATCACGATGTAAGCGATCGACATCAAAAAGCTGCTGATTGAAATTCGCGCAGCAGATTTAATCGCCTCTTGCCGGACTCGTGCGCGCGCGTCTTCCTGACGAGTGCCGATTTCGGTCTCAATCTCTTGGGCCGCTTGTCCCGCTCGCTCTGACAAAAACTCATTCAAGCCATCAGGGTTGCCTTGAAATTGTTGAATCTCTTCTGGTAATTGCCCGGCTGCGATCGCTTGATCCAACAGCGCTTCATCCTGAAACAAGACTTCAAGCTGGCTCAACTGTTGATTGAGCTCGCCTTCCAGTCGCTGGCCCAACTCTTCGCGGGCTTGATTAGCTTCTCGCGCGACCTGCGCCAGAGCTTCTTGAGCCGTAATGCGCACATTGTTCACATGCAAGAAAGTCAGCAACAGGAAGACGAGGCCCAAAATGCTGGACACCACACAAGCCCAGAATCGGAGATCGGTCAGCAGATTACCGCTGGATCTCGCAGTCCCAGCACTGCGGTCAATCCAATAGCCTGCTAAAAGTAGGGAAATCCCAACTAACGGCACAATGCCTCGATCCACGATTTGAGTCGTCGCATTCAGTTGCCATTGCGCATCTAAAAAATTAGGGGGAATCAACAGCACTAGAAAATCGAGGAGTGCTGACAGGATAGTGACGACACCTACTAATTTGAGGGCGGTCGCCGCAAGGGGGGAGGCAGCCGCGCTGGCGAAAGTTTTTTCAGCAGTCATAAAAGTATTTTGGGCTAATGTTCACAATAGTTTGCCCCATTTGCGCTCAATTAAATCAGCGTGATCATATGAGGCAGAAAAATTAGTGTGTAAGGGTTTGGAGCTTGGCGTGTGAGCCAAATTTAACTTCTCAAAGCTACACCTAAACGCTGTCCTGCGCAGAATGTTTGGAGAAAACTTTAACACTTGTACCAGAACCCATAAGCCTTCTACACAGTTTCCGGAAGGTGAGGAGAGCAGTTCGAAAAGGATGGGTTGAGCGATTGTCACCTGGTGGTTCCCGCTGGGTAGCAAGCTGATATCCAGCTTGCCAAAACCGCCGTCGGCCCGGAGCGTAAGCCCCCTAACGTGGCTGCTCAGCCAGCAACCTCAGGCGGGGGCGAAGGATTAATTTTCGGTGGGCATCAACTGTTCCAGATTGTCGGGGTTGACCTCATAGGCCGCCCCAAAGCCCACGACAAAACGGCCACCACTGGGTGCGAGTTGAAAAATTTGAAAATCAGGCAACTGCCGCAACATATCAATCAGGTTGCCAAATCGCCGCTTAAACTGATCTGCCAGGTTGGCCCATTGGGGATCGTGACGTTCGATCAAGGTGACATCACAGTCGTACATCAAACGTCGCCGAGCAAAAATTTGTTGCGCTTGAGCTTCATCTTCGATGAGTAGGATGCCTGCTTGAGAAGTCTTTTGCAGATTTTGAGTATGGCTAGAAAGACCACTGACAAAAATGTAGAAGGTGCGATCGCGACCCATCACAAATGGGGTGTAGCTGGCCTGCGGTTGCCCTTCAGGAGTGACCGTGCTTAGCATGAGGCTCTGCACCTGAGTCGGGAAATCTACGTAGGCGGATTGAACATCCGAGAAACTAACCATGCAATAATTCGTTACGATGAAGGTACAAGTATTTAGTTCATATCTTATGTCTCTCACGTCTTCCCTCGACCAGTTAACCCTCGATTTGGCTCCCGAGCAGCAGCAAGCTCTGCAGGCCGGGGAGGTCGTGATGCTCGGCAGTGAGGGAACCTACACGGTGCTATCACTAGTGCCCGCGCCCGCGTCAGTAGTGTGGGACGTTCTGACTAATTACGAACGCTTTCCCGATTTCTTGCCTTCGGTCAAGGCTAGCCGCGTGCTGGAAAGACGCGACAATTGTGTACTGGTTGAGCGGAAAGACAGCCGCAAAGTCGGCATTTTGCCCATCCGCGTCAAAATCGTGACCGAGAACATCGAGTATCCCCAGGAGCGGATTGAATACCGCATGGTGGACGGTACGCTGGATGAAATGAACGGGACTTGGGAGCTTTCACCCGTCAGCGGACCCAATCAAGCCGACGCAACCCTGCTTGTACAAAAGATTGAGGCTAAGGCCAGTATGGGCCCGCTACAACCTTATTTTTTCGAAGTGTTTGAGTCCGGGCTGACTGAAATGACGGCCAACTTGCGAAACGAAATGGCCCAGCAGCAAACAGCTCTCCAAGCTTAGGGTTGAGAAACGGGCAACGTTTAGAGCAGGCGGAAATTGAGATTGGAATTACGCAATGTGTGGGCGATTTGCTCAAACTCATGCCGGGGCAGATGTTGCTCAGACGTTTCAACTTGCAGCAGTGCCGGAACTCTCCCCGCGATACAACATTGCGCCTAGCCAGGATATTTCGGTGATTGTGCAGTCACGCCGTACTGGCGATCGCCTGCATCATGCCAAGCGCTGGGGCTTAGTGCCCGGGTGGAGCAAAGATGTTCAAATTGGCAACAAGCTGATCAATGCTCGGTCAGAAACCGTTGCGGATAAACCCGCCTTTCGCGATGCCTTTCAGCGACGGCGGTGTTTGATTGTGGCAGATGGGTTTTACGAATGGCAGCAGGCTCCCAAGGGGCAAGCTAAGCAGCCGCACCTGATTCGGCTCAAAGCGCGATCGCTGTTTGCCTTTGCAGGCTTATGGGAACGTTGGCGATCGCCCCAAACCGATGAGCTGCACTTCTCTTGCACGATTTTGACGACTGCGGCGAATACGTTAATGGCGCCGATTCATCATCGGATGCCGGTGATTTTGCCCTCAGCCGCTTATGACGTTTGGCTAGACCCGACCCATTACAACCGGGGCGAGTTGACCGCACTCTTGCGTCCCTATGAGGCTGCATCAATGGAGGCGATCGCGATTGGGACAGCCATCAACCATCCGCAAAATGAAGGAGCCGCCGTGCAGGCACCGCTGTAGCACTGCTGTTGGTTGGCAAGCAACCAACCATGAGCTGATGAGGTCCGGAGCACAGATATCAGCCAGCATTTTGACGCCATAGAGCACTCATTCCTATCGGGCGAGAATCGCCCCCAACCGCAGTTCTCTATCTTTGATGAAATGTTAACCCGCTGTTAAACACAGATTCGCCTGCCCTTAAGCATGATTGCTGACCATGACAGATAGAAATATTTAGGCAAGGTGTACCCAATGGCAGTTTTGGGGTAAGGCGATCGCCCAGCGCCCGCCCAAGCTAACAGTGGTCATCGGCGGATATTTAACTATTGTTCTCAGGTCAATCAGCTGTGTCTGTCAACTCCTCTTTGCGCCCCCACACTGCTCAGCATCTGTCATCTCAGGATGGTTTTGTGGCAGTGTTAGAGCAGCTCTACCGAGAACGAACGCTAACGCCGTATGCGGCCGGGCGCACGATGCCCTTAAAGATGAGCGAAGTGCTGATTGTCTGTCGAGGGGTGGTGCAGCTTTACACCATTCAACCCGATGGCAGTGAAACGCTGTTGGGCTTGGCGGGGCCGTCGATGCCTATTGGCTTACCTTTTACGATTGTGGATCCCTTTTGGGCCACCGCTCTGACCGATGTGGATGTCTTACCGTTACCGACGGCGGAAGTGGAAGCATCTCCCCTATTGCTAGCAGGAATTTGTCGTCATTTGATGCGACGGCTGCAACAGTCAGAAGCGTGGCTGGCGATCGCGGGGCAGCGATTAGTCGGCGATCGCCTCCGTCAATTGCTGCTATTAATTGCCCATGAGTTCGGACAAGTCGAGCCCGGTGGGGTGCGAATTCCGGTGCGCTTGACCCATCACCAACTAGCCACGGCGATTGGCACCACCCGAGTGACGGTCACGCGTTTACTCAAAGAGTTCAAAGCAGAAGGCTGGCTACAAACTGAGCAGCGTTACTTGATTGTGCAGCTTGAGCAGTTACGCACCAGCGGTTGGAGCCGCATGTACCTTTAGCAATCCTGCCCACAAGATGATTGCACGATCGCTGTCGTGCCTATTCTGAGGCAGGTTTAGAGGGGGTAGGCACCCACACAAATTTAATCCGCAAGTTGCTCGCCTCGGCAGAGTTGCTGACCAAAACCCCTGCTTGAGCATCCACTTTGATCCCAAATTCGACTTCGCAGGTGGCTGGCGGTTGGGGCAACTTAGCCAGCGTTTCGGAGGTGCGATTAGCCAGGGCGTGAATGGTGCCCATCGCTTGGCCAAGGGCTTGGGCTGATTTGGTGGCGAGCTCTTGAGGATGCCGCGAAGCAGCGGTCATTTTGCCCCGAGAATCGCTCATTTCAAACAGCACGATGGACTCTTCGGAAGAAGTGACGGTTTGAATGATGTCGCTGTGCATAACCGCGTCAATAATGAACCAATGCGCCTTGATTGTAATCAAAAACGGTGGGGGCTTTGGCAAAGCCGCGATCGCCCATCCAACCAATGGGCCGGGTCAGGAGGCATCAGTTTAGCTACGGACACTTTGATAGCGATCGCGGCGAATGTTGTTTAACACTTGCTGAATGCCCACGGTATCTTCGCCGAGCGATCGCAGCAGGTGTGCGCCCAATTCCATCGCCGCTTCAAATTCGGGTTGCACCACTTCCCGTGCGCCAATCTGGGTCAACAGATCAATTTCGCGGTCGGTATGAGAACGGGCAATGATGTCGAGGTGGGGCGATCGCGCTAACGCCCGCTGCAGCAATAACCGCGTGCTCGCGGGGTCGGGCAGGGCAATCGCCATGGCCTTGGCTTGGGGCAGGTGAGTTTTTTCGAGCACCTGTTCAGCGTCAGCATCGCCATAAATGTAGGGAATGCGTCGATGGCGTAGCTTTTGAATGGCCGCTTCACTGTTCTCAATCACCAGTACCTTGTAGCCGCGATTGAGCAAAATATTCACCAGGACTTGGCCCACGCGCCCATAGCCCGCCACAATCACATGTTCGGCTAAGGTGTCAGGCACCGACAGCAGCTTGGGCTCCGCCATTTGACTGAGCCAGCGATCAACGGCGGGAATTTTTTGTAGCGATCGCGTCAACCACGGCGCACTGTTGAGCCACGCTGGCGTTAGCACCAAGGTGATGGCCGTCGTGCCCAACAACAACAGATACTGCTGATCACTGATCAAGCCCAGTTCCAACCCCTGCAATGACAGCACAAAGGAAAATTCGCCAATTTGGTTGAGCCCGACACTTACTAACAGCGCCGTTTTGAAGGAATAGCCAAACCGCAGAATGATCGGCAAAATAATCAGCGCTTTACCTACCATCACCACTGTCACCAGTTCTAAAATAATCACCCAGTTGTTTAACAACACTTGTGGGTCGATCAGCATGCCGACCGAGGCAAAAAAGAGACAGGCAAAGGTATCGCGCAGCGGTAAAACGCGCCCCAACGCCTGTTCTGAATAGTCCACTTCGGCGACCATGAGCCCCGCCACAAAGGCCCCCAGCTCAATCGACAGCCCCAGGATGGAGGTAATCCACGCAATGCCTAGACACAGCGCGATCGTGGTGAGCAAAAATAATTCCTGGCTCTCGGTGGCAGCCACAGTGCGCATCAAACGAGGAATGCACCACCGCCCGACCGCGATCGCGCCCCCTAAAAACAGCGTGAACTTCAACACTGCGGCGAGTAAAACAACCCAAAACCGCTCTGGCTGAACGAGGGCAGGCAAAAACGCCAGCATCAACCCCAATGCAAGGTCTTGGGCAATGAGCAACGCCAACATTAGTTGACCGTGTACTGCCACGGTTTCGCCGCGCTCGGTCAAAAGCTTGAGCACGACTGCTGTAGAAGACAGAGACAGCACGAAGCCGAGAAAAACTCCTTGCAGCGGCGACGTCGCCCACCCGGTCAAGATCGACACCACAGACACGAGTACAGTGGTGAGCCCCATCTGCCAGAGGCTGCCTTGGACGGCGATTTTTTGCACCCGCCGCAGTTCTGCGAGGGAAAACTCAACCCCCAGCGCAAACAGCAAAAACGCGACGCCGATTTCGGCCAATTCTTCAATTTGCTGCACGTCATTCAGCAATCGAAACCCCGACGGGCCGATTAGTAACCCCGCCGCTAAATACCCCAACAGGGCTGGTTGTCGCAGCCGATTCGCAACATATCCACTGACGGCTGAAGCCCCTAACGCCACCGTTAGGTCCAGTACAAACTGATGTTCTGCGGCCACCGTCGACTCCTTCACTTCATCGGTGGGGACATCTGTCTGTTGCCGGTACATTGCCTAGCCATCTGCCCCCTTGGCTTTAGGGTACTGTGTGTGGCCTTTTTTCCCGCAATTACGCCGCCTCAAAGCAGTCTCTGAACTGACGGTCAGCCCAGTTGCTGGCGAGTTAACTGGGCCTCAGTTGATCACAGGGGACTCAATCGGAGCCAAGCGACAATTTTCCCTGATCCCCAATTCAGGACTCTGTATCATGATGTAAATTTTTGCGGTCGTGACTTTTGCGGTCAACCGACTGCAATCATTCCTTGGCGTGACCGACCGATTGAATTTAGCCATATTTTTCCTGTCGTCCTGTTGCGGGGAGCGATCGCCAATCAGTTTTGCTGTGCCTCTTTTAGCAGTGTCACTTTGACCAAGCTGGGCTATTCTTAGTCGTCATGAGTTTCAGCGATCGTTGAATTTTGCTCTTCTATTTTTGATATCGCCCTGGTTCTGCACTATGAAGCGTTGGATTCGTTCTCGGCGTTTGGATGCCATTTTGACTCTAAGAGCACGCTCTATGGTTAGAGTGTGGCAGCTAGCAGGCGGCTTACTCGCGGCTGCGATCGTCGTTTTCTTAAACTTGGGACAGGCTGCCCCGACGCAGGCATTAGACCCGCTCTCAGCCGCCAATACTCAATGGCAACAAGCCTCCTTCCCGGTAGAAAACTTTCAAGCGTATACGTCACCGTTTGGCTATCGGTCTGACCCTTACGGGGGTGACCAGCGCTTTCACTATGGGTTAGATATGGCGGCTCCTTCCGGCAGCTACATTCGCAGTTGGTGGGGCGGCCAGGTGATTGAAGTTTCCGATGATAGTTCCTGCGGCACGTCGGTGGTGGTGCAGTCAGGCAATTGGATGCACATTTACTGCCACATGCAGGGCTATGTCACCCAAGACGGCAGCGGCCGCTACATGCTCGATAATGAGGGCGGTTTGCGCATTCGCGAAGGGCAATTGGTTGATACGGGGATGCGGATTGGGCGCATCGGGATGACGGGCCGCACCACCGGACCGCACCTGCACTGGGGCTTGAAATATAACGATAATTGGGTGGATCCGGCGTTAGTCTTACGCGCAATGTATTCCAGCCAGCAGGCGGCGATCGGGGGGCAATAGTGCTCTGCTGAGCGGCCAACCAGTGGCCTAAGAACGCGGCATAGATGGGGAATAGCTGAGGCACGATCGCGTTCAGCTATCAACGCTTCCGGGCCAGAGTGACACCATCGCCGATGGGCAACAGGCTCAGATCAATGCGATCGTCCTGGTGTAGTTTCTGATTCAAAGCACGAATTTTTTCGGTGCGATTGTCGTTGACGGTTGCATCGGCGACGCGACCGTACCAAAGCACATTGTCGATCGCAATCACACCCCCCGCTCGCACTAACTGCAGCGCTTGTTCGTAATAGGTGTCGTAATTGCTCTTATCGGCGTCGATAAACGCAAAGTCAAAGGTGTTGCTTTGGCCAGCGTCAATCAGATGTTGAAGGGTTTCGGTAGCGGGCGCTAACCGCAGGTCAATCTTGTTGGCAACGCCCGCCTTTTGCCAATACTGCTGAGCGATCGCGGTGTACTCTTCGCTCACATCACACGCGATGAGTTGTCCACCGTTGGGTAGGGCCAGCGCCACCGCTAAGGCACTATAGCCCGTAAAGACGCCCACCTCTAGCGCTCGCCGCACCCCCATTAACTGAACTAACAACGCCATAAACTGGCCTTGCTCTGGAGCGATCTGCATTTGCCCCATGGCGTGCTGGGCTGTCACTTGACGCAACTCAGTTAACACCGGATGCTCTCGCAGCGACACTTGCAGCAAGTAGTCATACAACCCAGGCTCAAGGCCAATACTTTGATTTGTCATATCAGTGCTGAGGGGGACGATTCACCGCTTCACCGCTTTGGGAACTTCACCCACTCAGAATAGCGATGATTAGCCCCCGCTGTCATTCACAAGAGCCGGTCAGCCGTCAGCAACCCAATCTTGGCTGCCAGAGTCGGTCGGCCCCAGTCAATGTAAGTGCTGGTGATCCTGGCTGACTCCAAAGGAATTGAACTGAACTGGCTAAAGGGTTACGCAGTGGTGATCGCGGTCTTCAGTTCCTGTAAAAAGTTGCCCAGCAGCACCTTGCCCGACTCCGTCAGCACACTCTCCGGGTGGAACTGCACCCCTTGAATGTGGGGATATGCTCGATGGCGCACCCCCATAATGGCCCCATCCTCAACCCAGGCGGTAATTTCAAGGACTTCAGGACAGGTTGCTTTTTCGATGACGAGACTGTGATAGCGCGTGGCGGTAAACGGATTGTCCAGTCCAGCAAAAACGCCCTGCCCCGTATGGTGAATGGGTGACGTCTTGCCATGCATCAGTTCAGCCGCTGCGGTCACGGTGCCGCCAAAAACTTGGCCGATACTTTGATGTCCCAGGCATACGCCCAAAATTGGCACACTCGGCCCCAACTGGCGAATCAGTTCTAGGGAAATGCCCGCATCGTCGGGACGTCCTGGCCCGGGAGAAATCACAATGCCGTCAGGGGCCAACGCCGCCAATTCATCCACCGTGATTTCGTCGTTGCGGTACACCCGGATATCCTGCGCCACGGGGAACGATTGCCCCAGTTCGCCTAGATATTGCACCAGGTTGTAAGTAAAGCTGTCGTAATTATCGATGACCACAATCATGACTGCGGTGTCCTCCAGTCGAAGCAAGATTAGGGGGTTGTCGAGGCGTGAATCGCTCTCGTCGGTTGGGGTCAAATCACGCGCCTCAACCGATTCAAATGCTGGATGTCTTTGGGTTGCTTGAAGCCAAAGACTACCCAAGTCAGGCATGGGTGGTAATTAATTTTTCTGAGCGCTCCCATCCTCACCATAGATAAGGCTGTGCCTGTTGCCACAGAGGCGGCAACAGTAGGCAAACTGCGACAAAAATAGCCGTGAGCGCCGCAATAAACACGGCACCAGCCGCACAGTCTTTTGCAATCTTAGCGAGTTGATGAAAGCTCTGTTCGACGGCGAGGTCAACGACGGCCTCTAAGGCAGTGTTGATGAGCTCTAGAGCCATGACCACACCACAGGTTAGCCCCAGCACGGCGATGTCAATTCTTGGTAATTCCAGCAAGACACCGAGGGTAATCACGACACTGGTCACCAGCGCATGGATGCGAAAGTTGCGCTGAGTCCGCAGGGCGTAATAAATGCCTTGCCCAGCATAGAGAAAGCTCACCGCGAGATTATGCGCTACTTGAAACGCGGGAGGTCGCACCGACTGGTTCGCGGGTTCGGCTGGGGCGCTGGGCAGCTTGGATTTGGAAACTGAGGAAGGAGAAGTCGGCATAAAAGCGCAAATAGTCGCGTCTAAATTTCACTCAAGGAGCGGGCGATCGCTGCTAGATCTTGCCGTAAAGACATCATATTGCCCCTCCGCAGCAATAGCATAGTGCAGATAGTCGGGTTCCCGTTGTTCAGTGTGCGGTTTTTTGTTGTGTGATATTGCCGACTTCGGACCATCCTGGCCGCAGCGATCGCCAGATGCACTTGGCGCTCCGCTCATCCGGTTTCGGCCACGTAAGCCGACTCTGGTAGCGACAGCCCGACGCTGGCGAGGAGCGATCGCTGCATCGCCCACATGGCCTGCAGTTGGGCCTCATCGGGATGATCCCAACCCAGCAAGTGCAAAAGACCATGGGCGGCCAGCCACGCCAACTCTTCCCTCAGGGAATGACCATGGGCATCGCATTGTTTTTGGGCCGTTTCAACCGAGATAACCAAATCGCCCAGGTTAAAGGGAATGGTCGCAAGGACGGCCAGTGGCAACGGCGTATCATCGACGCCCGCAAAGGAAAGCACATCAGTCGGTCGATCTTGCTGACGAAAATCGCGATTGAGGGCAGCAATACCTGCATCAGTGGTGAACTGCAGGCTAAGCTCGTACGCTTGGATGGGTGACAGGGTGGGGGCCAGCTGTCGCAGCCAGGTTTGGAGCCAGGTTTGCCAAGTGGTCGCTGGGGCGATCGCTTCAACCTCGGCGATCGCCTCACCAAACACCTCGACTTCTACCGTGAGCTCATGATTTGCCATCGCGACTAACGGGTGAGATAAGAGAGCCCCACCAACAGCCCTAACAGCGCCACCACCGTCAGGCTGAAATGAAAGAGTGATTTGCCCCCTTTACGGACCATGTTGCGCATGGCCAGCTTGACATAGCTAGGTTTCGGCTCTTCGGGAGGGGCTGTAGCCGCGTCGGTGGACTGAGGCAGCGAAGTTTCCGTGACTGAATTGTCGGCCATATTGTTTTGAGGTCTTACGAGAAAAGGTCGGTAAAAGACAAATGGGAAAATGGCGCGATCGCCTGTTTCACCATAGCAAGCCTGCTACCGCACGAAAATCAGGTTTCTTGATCATGAGCAGGGCAATCTCTGAGACTCGACCCGCTAGCCTGGGCGAGCGTCCGTCTCAAGACATCCGGGCAGCTGGCTGAATGCTCAATTCTCGCGCCACGAGAGGCCAATATTGCTGCGCAAACGCCACAAAATCGTAGTCGCAATCTTGCATCACCTGCTCAATGCGGCGATAGCGATGACCAAACCAAGCGGTCAACCGTTGCCATGCTGGCGACAGATCTTCCGCTTGTAGCAAGACCAGATGTTGTTGCCGTAACTGCGGCAAATAGTCTTCTACCCAAAATTGCATGAGGTGGCGATAACCCGGCTGCTGCAAGCAGCTCAAATCAAGCATCGCGGCTCTTGATAGGCCAAACTGCGTCAGCACCTCAGTCGGAAAGTAGCACACGCCCTGTTGTGCATCTTCATATAAGTCGCGCAGATTGTTATAGAACTGATCGACCCAACCAAACTGGCGGGCGATCGCCCGCTGATGCACCTGCAAATCGGGCAACAGCTGAAAGCAACTGCCAGCCAGTCGGTCTAGCATGACTTCATAGTCACGGAGGCTCGCAATTACGAGGTGAGCTTGGTGGTAATCAGCGATCGCGGCGAGATATTCGTCCCAAGCGGCAATTTCTGCTTGATGCCCAGCGGGGTCAGTCTGAAACCAATCGGTCGCTAACTGCTGCAACACTGGCCATTGCTGGAGATCGTCAGACAGATAGCCCTGGCGACACAACTGTTGCCAAGCCAACCGAAAGGCCGCAAACTTTTGGCCATCGGGTTGCACAATCAGATCTTGTTCGGCTAAGCGATCGACCCAACGAATGCAGTAAAATCGCCGTTGCCAGGCAAGTTGCGTTGCCTGAGGCAACGCCTGCAACCAGAAACCGTTATCGGCATCCTTCAATGCGTCATCAGCGATTCCATTGCCGACGGATGAAGCAATTGCTTTAGAAATATTCATCATTCTGTTGAAGCACCCTGAACTAGCCTTTGAAGAGCGCTTGAAACCACTATTTCCCCCACGCAGGAATGCTTTCCAAGCATGGAGGAGAGTCACCGACAGATGAATTTTGAGCAGTTTCACACGCTAAGGCTGTGGGCGATAGTATACCCTTTGCCCCTTGACTAATGGCGATTTCAGCGCGGCCATGCTACCTCCTGAGCCCTCCATCTCGCCGTGAATTCGCGTAGGCGTAACCAAACCCGATAGGATAATTCTCATATCCCCCTGTGGGATCATTCAGTGTTTCCTCCAGCCTGCACGGTTTTTCAGAAATATGTCCCTGTTTGATTGGTTTGCAAATCGCCGCAAAGATGGCCCCATTAGCCAAGAGCGCCAAGAACGTGAGATCGCGGACGGCCTATGGTCCAAATGTGAAGCCTGCGGCGTCATGACTTACACCAAGGATCTCAAGGCTAATCAGTTTGTCTGCGTCGATTGCGGCCACCACCACCGTGTCTTTAGCGACGATCGCATTCAACAATTGATTGACCAGGGCACCTGGCAACCGTTGAATGCCCAGGTGCAACCTCAGGATCCGCTCAAGTTTCGCGATCGCAAAGCTTACAGCGATCGCCTGCGCGACATGCAAGCCCGCACTCAGCTCACCGATGCCGTCCAAACGGGCACAGGCAAACTCGACGGTCTGCCCATCGGCTTGGGTGTCATGGACTTTCGCTTTATGGGCGGCAGTATGGGGTCAGTCGTTGGGGAAAAGCTCACTCGGTTGATTGAACACAGCACTGCCGCTGGTCTGCCTGTCGTGATCGTGTGTGCCTCGGGCGGGGCGCGGATGCAAGAAGGCATGTTGAGCCTGATGCAAATGGCTAAAATCTCTGGTGCTCTAGAGCGCCATCGGGAAGCCGGATTGCTGTACGTGCCCGTGTTGTCCCATCCCACCACTGGCGGGGTTACAGCCAGCTTTGCCATGCTCGGCGACGTTATTGTGGCTGAGCCCCAAGCCTTGATTGCGTTTGCAGGGCGGCGCGTGATCGAGCAAACCGTGCGCGAAAAGCTGCCCGATGACTTTCAATCGGCAGAATATCTGCTGAAACATGGGTTCGTCGATGTGATTGTGCCCCGCACCGAACTGAACAGCACCCTAGCTAAGCTCATTCGCTTGCATCAGCCGGTGCCCTCATCACCGCTGAAACCGTTGCCGACTGTTTCTAACCATCAGGTGGCATTACGTAGCGGTCACACCGCTTCCTAAGTTGCTGCAATGTGTGAAACGCTTTGGGAATCAGCCCGTTCGGTGGCATGATAAGGAATATGAGAAGGACTTAACACTCAGTAGCGTTAGGACTGCGGGCGAGTTCATCAAGCAGGTAATTCCACCGGTTATTCGCGATGATGATGTCCCAGTCTTACGATGACGCACCGAGCCTAAGTCCGCTGTGTTGTGTATTGGCTAGCCATAAATACCTTTGAGGAGAACCATGCTTAAGAGATGCATTTGGCTAGCTGCGATCGCGGTCGTGGTGATGAGCCAGCTATTTAGCACCCCCGCTTTTGCAGCAGAGCTAGATGAGGCGACGCGCACCATCAAGCTTAATGAGCAAGGAGACACCGTTGTTCTGTCATTAGAGCAAGTGTCTCGTGGCCGCCGACAGTTTAACTATGCTTGCAGTATCTGTCACAACGGCGGAATTACTAAAACAAACCCCACCGTAGGTTTGGATCCAGAGAGTCTCGCGGGTGCGCTACCCCCCCGAGATAATCTTGAAGCGTTGGTCGACTATCTGAAGAATCCGACCACCTATGATGGCCTGACGGAGATTTCGCAGCTGCACCCCAGCATGAAGAGTTCCGACATTTATCCCAAAATGCGGAGCTTGACTGAGGAAGATCTGGTGGCAATCTCCGGCCACATCCTGCTACAGCCGAAGGTGATCGGCCCGCTGTGGGGTGGTGGTAAGAGTACCTATTCGGCACCTGGGGCGTAAATTTTGATGCTCCCCCAGAGGGGACTAAGAGCCTTAGAGGCACTATTGTCTCAATTTTCTTAGCCCAGCGATTCCCGCATTGTGATTCAACAGTGCGGGAATTTTGCTATTTGGCCGAGATGTATGTTTGCGCTCGGTTGCCCCACCCGCCGTGCTGCCGCTTCCAGGTGCTAAATAGCGCTCTCAGAGCGCCGCACTGAAATGAATTGAGACAGTGATCCCCCCCTATGCAGCCCAGCGATTTAGCCCGGTTTCATCCAGATGCGTTGTTTCCACCCAGTGCCGAACTGAGGCAGGCAATCGCCATTGTGAGCGATCGCGACCCCGACTTTCAGAAGATTGAAGCAGAAGTCGGCCCCCTCCTAGTACGCAGCTGGCCGCTAGGGTTTGCTGCACTGATCCGCATTATCATCGGCCAGCAATTATCTTCCCAAGCGGCGCAGGCGATTTTTCAAAGGCTGGTTTTGCAGAACGAGTTGACGCCCGAAACCTTGCAAACGGCAAATGAGGCGCAGCTCAAGCAAGTGGGGTTGAGTCGGGCCAAAATTGCCACCTGTCAATGCCTAGCCGCTGCCGTCTCCGCCGGGCAGCTGAATTTAGAAGAGTTGCGATCGCTGCCAGATGCTGCCGCTATTGAGCAGCTGACCCAAATTAAGGGCATCGGCCCCTGGACAGCAGAAGTGTATTTACTGTTTTGTCTCAATCGGTTGAGTAGCTTCCCCGCTGCTGACTTGGCTTTGCAGACGGGTTATCAGTTACTGAAACAGCAGACCAATCGTCCCACTCGCAAAGAACTGCTGGCAGCGACCGATGCCTTAGATCCCTATCGTGGTGCGGTGGCTCATTTGTTGTGGCATTACTATCGCCACCGGGTGCGTAAGTAACCACACCGACTCAACAGATCAGATGCCGCTGACCGATTGACGTCCACAAACCATGCAGGGGTGTAATTGGCTCGCCGATTGCCTAACTGGGAATCGCCTCGGCCAACTTGGCATCAAAGTCGGGTTGATTTTGCGTGAGAATTTGGTGTGGCAGACCGCTGGGAGCGAGCATTCCAGCATAGGTTTCGGCTTGTTGGGGAGAGTCGGCGATCGCCACTAATTTTGGCGTCGGGACGGCTCGGTAGGTGCTCAGCGATCGCACATCCAACGAAAATGGGCCGGGATGAAAATGGGGGTTTTTATCGCCGTCGTACTCAAATTTGCTCAACATCAGTTGAAAGGAGCAAATCGAGGTGGGGTCGAGGCGTGGCGCAGTGGGCTGGGTTTTGGCGCGGAAGGTGGCGATAAAAGCGGAGAAGGGAACATCTACCACAACCCACTGATCGGGCTCTGTATCCACAGAATGGCAGTAGGCGCGGCTATCCCAGCTATTGCTATTGCGTAAAATCACTTTGTAGCGCTGGCCGTCGCCCCGCAACACTAGCCGCACTCCCTGCCAGCCTTGCAGGTTAAACGCGGGCTCAAAGTTGCGCGTGCGGACACTGGCAAACCCACCAGAGTTCGCGGTCGAGACATTGCCAGAAAACCGCGCATACCCTGGCAGCAGGGCCATGTCGCTGGCACTGACGCCGCCCATCACGACGTCATCTACAGCGCCCCACACTTCTCGGAGACCCTCGGTGTCGCTGATGCGAAAGTCAAAGAGGGGAAAGTCTTCACTGACTGGCAGTGATTGTAAATCGGCGAGTTGGGCGGCAAAGCATTCCTCGTCATCGGGCACCCCCTGCCAAATCACCGCTTGGGCATTCACAATGCGATTAGAGTCAGCGTCGGGCAAGGGCGAGTCGTTGGGCAAGAGCTGCGATCGCACGGCGTGTCCTTGACGATGCAGCAAATCGGTGAGGGCATCGGCGGCTGGCCCTTCGCCAGACAGGAGTACGACTTCTTGATGGGGACGCATGGCAGTGGCTTCGGGGGCTTCGGGGTTAAAGGTTTCACCAAACAGTTGCTGTAGCCAGCGAATGTTGCCGATAAACGGCACTTCGCCGAAGAAAGTCAGCGTATCGACTAGCCTGAGCGGATTCCAGTTATTGCTTGATTGGGTCATGATGACGCCCCTCCAGAGCCGTGATGCCAGTGCTTGCATCATAGCGGCGATCGCTCGACTCGACACGAGTCGAATGGGGGATCATCCGTCGTCTCATCTGACCGATTGAGGACGCGGATCGTTACTGGGGCTGAGTGATGTCAGAGGCTTGCGATCGCTCAATCAAGGCCTGCTGGGCTGACTGGGGCTGAGGCACGGCTGCGTGGCACGGGGTGTATTGTCCGTTGGGCTGGAGTTGCCAGCGGTTTTGGGTGTCGGCCAACAGGGTTTGCAGCAGGGTGTCAATCTCGGCAACGAGCGCGGCGGTGGGCAGCGGCACCATCACTTCAATGCGTTCGTTAAGGCCGCGCGGAGTCCAGTCAGCGGTGCCAATCCACGCTTCGGGGCGATCGCCGTTTTGGCAATACACAATGCGGCTATGTTCCACAAAATCACCCAGCAAACTGTGGACGCGGATGCGATCGCTCAGCCCTGGCACCCCCGGTCGCAGTCGACAAATGCTGCGCACGATCAGGTCAATTTCGACGCCCGCTTGCGAAGCTGCGTAGAGCGACTCGATCATGCCGGGATCGGCCAGCAAATTGAGCTTGACGATGAGCCGTGCTGGCCGACCTTGTTGGGCATGTTCGGCCTCTCGTTGAATCAAGGCTTGCAATTGGTGTTTGAGCTGGCCGGGAGCCACCATCAGGGTTTGATAGCCGATTTGATGGGCGCAGCCAGTCAAAAAGTTGAACAGATGGCTGAGGTCAGTGGCAATGTCAGGCCGACTGGTAAACAGGCCGAGATCTTCGTAGGGTTGGGGGCGATCAGGCAAATAGTCACCCGTGCCGAGATAGGCATATTGCTGAATTTGGGCGGCCTCTCGGCGGGCCACCAGCACGAGGTTGGTGTGGGTACGAAACCCGACGACCCCGTACACCACATGCGCTCCCGCCTGTTCCAACCGTTTGGCCCAGTGGATGTTAATGGCTTCATCCAGGGGGGCGGTCAGTTCTACCAGCACGACCACCTGCTTACCGGCTCTGGCCGCCGCCATCAGCGATCGCACCATGGGGGCATCCACAGCGGTGCGGTACAAGGTCATCTTGATGGTCAGCACCTGCGGGTCGGTCGCCGCCTGGGCCACAAACCGTTCGACCGTCTCTGCAAACGAGTGGTAAGGAAAATGCAGCAGGATGTCTTGTTGGGCAATCGCCCGAAACAAATCTGCCTCAGAAGCCGCTGATAACGGTACAAACGACAACATCGATGGCGGCGGTTGGGGCTTGAGCGCCGAGGGCAATCCCGATTGCCAGGGGGTGGCTCGCAAATCGGGGCGCGGCAACCGCGTCAGTTCGTGCAAATCGTTGAGCCCAAGCCACCCACTAAGCGCATAGACATCCGACGGCGCGAGGCCGAGTTGACGGGCCATGTGAGATCGCAACCACGGGGGCATGGTGGCACTCACCTCCAGCCGTACGGGATGGCCTTGCTGCCGGCGCTGCTGCACCCCCTCTTCAATCAGGTCGATCAAATTCGCGGTTTCGGAATCGAGGACGCCCAGATCGGTGCTGCGCGTGACCCGAAAGGGATACCCACCGCGCACCACGGAGTCAGGAAATAGGTCCGACAGGTAGGCGATGATGACCTGTTCTAACGGTACGGCTATCCACGCAGCGGGGGACGCCTCCTCTCGTTGCAGCAAAAATCGCGGCAACACCCGGGGCAGCTTCACCCAGGCCAGTTGCTTCTTACCCGCCTGCTCTAACCAAACCGCTAAATTCAAACTCAGATTAGAAAAATCTGGCATAGTGCCCCCGGGTGGCGTCACCAACGCCGCCAAGACGGGCATCACTTCATCGGCGACGCGGGCCTCATAGTGACGCTGTTGCCCCGCATCGAGGGCAGCGTAATCCAGCAGGTGAATGCCTTGATGGGTCAAAGTGGGGCGGAGATTGTACGCAAAATGAGCTTGCTGACGGTCAATCAACGCCTTGAGATAAGTTTGTAACCGGATTAAGCGATCGCCTCGCAACGCGATCGCCTCTTTGCCCTGCACAATGCCCTTGAGCAACGGCATTCGCACCATAAAGTACTCATCGAGCGAGGTCGCCGCTTGGGCTAACTTAAGCAGTCGCACCAACGTGGGTTGATGCGGCTGCCCAGCTTCATAGGTCAAACGACGGTTAAAGGCCAGCCAACTCAGTTCGCGATCAAACAATCGCGGCTGATGGCCGTTGAGCAAAGTCGGCCCGACAGGTAACAGGGTGGAATCAGTCACCAGGCTGTCAAAATACCTCATCTTCGCGACCGACCCACCATTCTCCCAAATCCATCAGCGCCTGGTGTAACCCGGTCAGTTCTTGCAAATATATGTCCGGCGGCATCTCAGTTTGGCGTTCTTTGAGCTTTTGTAACCGCCACTGAATCAACAGCCACGGCTTCGAGATGCCGTCGGTGTGTTCAATATATCGAGCAATTTCACTACTATCCATCGGCCCAGCGGGTGTGCGATCTCGAATCAATGTGTTGTTCACTATAGCGGCCCCCTTTAGACAATGCACCCCGGCTGGTATACCAACCGGGGTGCAGAGCAGCACAAACTTGAACGGATCAGCAGAATTAACGCTGTTTAAAGGCGTTCAACCATTCGCGAATCTGCTCAGAGGCAATGTCGCGGCCACCGAGACCAAAGGCGATCGCGATCGCCACAGCCACAGCGCCCAACAGCAAACCAAACGCCAGATTCACAATGTCAGTAGCGACCCCCATTTGCTGGAGACCCATCGCCGTGACCAGAGCAATCAACGCAATGCGCGCCGACTGCGCCAAAATATTGGCCTGAGCACCGCCCATGTTACGAATGAGCCGGAACGCCAGGTTGGCAAAGTAAAGCCCCACAGCAAACACCACTACGCCACTCAGCACTCTCGCCGAGATCCGCAAGATGGCTCGGACGATTGTGGACAAAGTCTCAAACCCGAGAATTTCGGTTGCCGTAATCGCGCCAAAGAGCACGATCGCCACCAGCGCAATCAGACCAACCACTTCAGAAGGCGAAGTCGTAGCGGTCTGGACGCGAGTCGCCGGTTGACCTTCAGCATCAATGTTGTCCACACGAGACTGCGGGGTATTCAGCTCGGGCAGACCCAAAATACCGAGAATATTGTCAAACCCAGCACTGCGGAGTAGACCCACCACTAAATCAGAGACAAATTGACCGACCACATAGGCCACTGCCAATACGACGCCTGCCATGATGATCCGCGGAATGGAATCCAAGATCAGTTCCAGCATGGAAATGGCTGGCCCAGAGATGGCATCAATGTTGAGCTCATTCAGCGCCGCAACAACCGCTGGGATCAAAATCAGCACAAACACAATGGTGCCAGCCAGCTGAGACAAGGAGAGCCCTTCTTCAGCGCTGCCCATGGCAGAGGGAGGCGGGGGCGGTGTGCCAGGGGCTGACGTTGTGGGAGCCGCCCCACCCGATAGGCCAAACCGGGCACCAATTTGGTCAGCTTGGGTCGCCTGCAACAGGTTGGTCACAATCTTGCGCACGATGCGGGCAATAAACCAGCCCACCACCAAGATGACACCAGCGGTCAAAATACGGGGAATCGCTTGCAGGAAGTCGTTGATCAGCTCTTCGACGGGGGCGAGCAGACCCGGCAAGTTCAGCGCACTCAAAATGAGCGGCACAAACAACAAGAAAATGAACCAGTAAAGAATGCTGCCAACGGACTCATTGACAACGATGGGGCTACCATCCTGGCCCATCTCTTCGGATAAGCGATCGTCGAGGTTGAACCGTGACAACCCTTGAGTCACGAGCACTTTAACAATGGTGGCCGTCGCCCAGGCGACTGCCAACAACACGGCAGCACCGCCAATGCGAGGCAGGTACTGAAAGATCTGTTGCAAAAAGTCGTTGAGCGGTTCTGACACCACCTCAAGCTCTAGAGCATTGAGGAAGGCCACCAACGTAAAGGTCAGGATGATCCAGTAAACGGCAGTTGCCGCCCACGCTTCGATCGGCACATCCCGATTGGGATCTTGCCCCATCACCATGTTGGTGAGGCGATCATCCAGCGTGGTTCGATTTAGAATTCCCTTGGTGATCGAGGCGGCGATCGTGGCCACAATCCAACCGGCAATCAAAATAATGATTGCCCAAATCAAGCTAGGTAAGAATGAGCCGAGGGTCGTGCTCATCTCGCTAATGAAAGCTTCGAAGGGAGCCATGTCCACTTGGGCAATGGCGGTGGGTATCTCCAGGGGGGGAGATGCCCCATGTACAGGTGAGAAATTAAGACTGACTGTCATGGTTCCTGAGATACGATTTTTCGCTTATTCGTTCTGCTTAGGGCGACATAACACGGAATTACGCCCCCATATACTCCATTGAGCTTACTTATGGAGCTATATTTACGTGAAACTACGATAAACACAAGTCAAGATCGTTTTTTTTATAATGAGAGGCTATCAACTTTCGAAAAACCTATCGGAAGTCATAGTGCAATCCTCAAATTCGGCGTGGCAGAAACGGCATCTTAGAGCAACAGCGACTTTGATGCCGATTGTCTGGGATGCTCAGCAGGCGCTTTTGCAGTATCGGTCAGCCAAAATTTGGCATTTCTTCGAAGAAACTTGATCGATACTCACTCGCCTACCTCGTCAGCCAAATGTAGGATGCGGCTACGCTCGTGTTGTTGGGGCTAAGCCACCGGTCAGGAGAGGGCTAAACATGCTGAATTGATGAGGTTTACTGGGTCTTTATGGCACATTCAGAACAAGTTTTTGAGCAATCCATTCAAGTGGCGACGAATGCGACGCTAGTTGAGCACTGTGTGACCGATCTCGCCCTCATGCATCAGTGGCTCAATCCGGCCCTGCGTTGCGAGCCGATGGGCGACACTTGGGATACTGAATTGGGCGGCAAGAGTCAGTTCATCATTCAATTGCCTGTGTGGCAGCCAACGCTCATCAGCACGGTGGTAGAACGCGCACCGGGATTGATTGTGTGGGAGTTTGAGGGCTTTTTTGAGGGGCGCGATCGCTGGGAATGTCAGCCCAATGAGCGCGGCACCTTGCTGCTAAATCGGTTTCAGTTTGCCGTACCCAATCCCATCGTCGCCTTTGGTTTCAATACGTTTGCGGCCAAGCTGACTAAGCAAGATATGGAGGCTCAATTGCGGCGGTTGAAGCAAGTTGCCGAAAGACAAGCCGTGCTGCAACGCCAGTAAGCTAGATCGATCAGAGAGTGGGCCGCGATCGCTCGTTCTCCAGAGTAGAGCTCCCTGAAGCGCAAAGTCGCCAACTTCAGGCAATGCAGGCCATCTTGACCAATGTTTGGCACCGCAGACAAATTTCGCCACAGAGTTCAGGATTCTGACGTATCCTTGATGGTCAAATGCCGGTTCCTTAAAGATTCTCCCCGGCGCCAAGGTCGGCTGAGTAACCGTTGTTATGCTTGGGGTGAATGTTTGACTTTGTATGCTGACGAGTGTTGACCGCTTACTGTTTGTTCGAGAAGTCCCGATCTTCAACGAGTTAAGGGATGACTTTTTGATCAGACTGGTGTCGATCATGGATGAGATCTCGTTTCCTGAGCGACACACCATTTTGACTGAGGGCCATGAAGGACGGGCGCTCTACATTGTGGTGAAAGGACAGGTCAAAGTGCATCGCAAAGATGGTCAAACCTTAGCTGAGCTAGATGCGGGCGCGTGTTTTGGGGAAATGTCGCTATTTGATGCGGAGCCGCGATCAGCCTCGGTCACCACGTTAGAAGAATGTGATTGCCTGATTCTCACGCAGAACCAACTTTACGAAGCGATCGATGAAACACCGGGGATCGCCATCAATATCATTCGCTTGCTATCTCGCCGCATTCGTGAATTGAACAAAGACCTGCAAGACAAACGACAGGCGGCGCAGGAACCCCCTCGCCAACCAGACTTTATGTATGGCAGTGAAGCGCAGGATATGCCGTTATCCGCTGCGGCGATGGCCGACAATGGCGCATATGCCCTGGTGGATGAGAATGCGGGCTTTCCCTACGGCAGCTTTCCGCATTAACGCGATCGCGTTGGTAATCGCTCTGTTGAAGCAGATTTGGGTAGAGCTCATGCCCCCACTTCGGTTACAAGAGAGAGGTTGCTTACATTGACTTTGTAATGACTTTGTCTCAGCGCCTTTGGCAAGCCAACCAAGATTTAGCCCAGGCTTGCCTGACTCATCCCTTTGTCCAGGGAATCTATGACGGCACCTTGCCACGAGACACCTTTGCCTATTACGTGGGGCAAGATGCCTTCTTTCTCGAAGCGTTTGCGCGGGCCTACAGCGTGGCGGCGGCTAAGGCACCGGATTGGCCAGGATTCATGACCTTTCATGAGCTAGCTGGAGGCGTATTGCATGAGCTCAAACTGCACGGCCACTATGCCAAAGCGTGGGGGGTGGATTTGTCCGCAGTGCACCCTGGCGGCGCGACACGGCGCTATACCGACTTTTTGTTAGCGACGGCTTGGCAGCAAACAGCGGGTCTCACGGCGATCGCGATGTCGCCCTGTATGCGTTTATATGCGTTCATCGGCCAATCGCTCGCCAGTCAGGGCATTCCGACTCATGAGTATGGTGACTGGGTCCGGACCTATAGCAGCCAAGACTTTGAGCCCCTGGCAGCGCAGCTCGAGACTTTGGTTGATCAATACAGTCCCGACAATGAGCTCGCAGCAGAAACGTTTCGCTATGCGATGCAGTGTGAATATGACTTTTTTGATGCGGCGTGGCAAGTGGGGGAGTAGCAGAGTGTGAGGGTGGCAGGGTGAAGTGGGTGAGTGGGTGTGAGCGCGGCAGGGGCATAGCGGTAAAGAAGGATTGAGTTAGAAGTCGGCAGAGCTGGCAGCCTCTAAACCTTAGGTCTCAGCGATTTAGCATTCTCAGGGTTGCCGCCGTAAGGGCTACGCTGCTAACAGCAGTCTCTTTCGCTGACTTGCAGCGGTTCCAGGCACCCAGCGACCCAATCACCCTCTGACCCAGCCGCCCAACCACGGCTAATAAAGGGTCTGCATCAGTTGTTTGCGGTAGGTCTGGGTCAAGGGGTGGTCGTTGCCCAACAGGTTGAATAAGGTCAGCATGGATTTGCGGCCAGCATCGGCGCGATATTTGCGATCGCACTGCACCAGCGCCAAAAATTGCGCCAGCCCCGCTTCATAGTCACCCGCGATCGCCGCTTTTGCTCCGGCCAGATACAGCTCATCCGCTTCACTGTCAGGGCTTAGCTCCGCCACCGTTTGATGAAATTCCATCAGCGATCGCACGGCTTGGGCTTGGTCACCATAGGGCTTTTGTAGCGGGTCGATACGGTCTAGCAGGGCGATCGCTTCGTCAAACTCCTTTTGGCTGAGGTAAAACTGTGCGGCATCGAGCAGCAATTGAGGGCGATCGGGATACTGTCGCAACAGCTCCGCGTATTTCTCTTGTAGTTGCCTCCGATCTCCGGTCGTGCGAATCGTCGCCAACTCGGCCAACGCTTCCTCAAACTGGGACTTGAGATTGAGCTGTTCTAAAAACGATCGCAGTTGGCCCTCGTCCAACATGCCAACAAATCCGTTGAACATCTCTCCCTTCACCGCCACCTTGACATCAGGCACTCCCTCCACGTGATAAATCCGCGCCAGCTCGGGACTTTGGTCAATATCCACCTTCGCCAGCGTAAACTCGTACTCCTGAGTCAGCTTTTCCAACAAAGGTTTCAACATTTGGCAGGGGCCACACCACTGGGCATAAAAATCGATCACCACTGGCATTTGATACGACTGCTCTAGCACCGCCTCTTCAAAGGTCGGGCTCGTCACTTCGACAATGGCCCCCATAGTTATCCTCCTGTCAGGGATTTATTCATCATTATCAGCTCATAAACCGATAACAGAACTTCAATCACAATTAAGATCACGACATACCATTCCAGCCGCAGGCCCGTATTTTGTTGCTGAATGTCCAGCGCGGTCTCAGCCGTACGCGACACCAGATCCAGCTTGCGGTCTAGAGATGAGTGCCGTTCCCGAATTTCATACTCATCCTCAACTCGGGCATAAAACCGATCCAGTTCGGGATATTCCCACAGCAGTTCCGGCTTATCGACGATTTCCACCCGACCCACAATTTTGTGATGGATGAGCAATGAGTTGCCAATTTGATTGAGCAAAATCTTGGCCCCGTGGCGGGGCGACTTGGGCTGCTGGAGGCTAGCCGCAAAGGGTTCAATCAAATCAAAGACTTGCGCCGTTTCGGCCTCATACTGATCCAGCACCACGCTCTTGGCTAAGACATGAGCCACCAGTTGCAATACGGGAACATCAAACTGCGGCACCAAAATCACCCCGCCTTCGACTTTGCCTTCATTAACCGGGGCCTGACGAATTAGCACGTCTTCTGTCTCAGGTTTGTCAAACGGGCTTACAATCAGTCCTTGAATATCGTTCAAAAACTTAGCTTCCTCAATGCCAGAAAAGCCGAATAAGACCGCCACTCCATAATCAAATAAGACGACACAATTGTCGTCACCACTATGAATTGTCAGGGGATCTACCGCCAGCGGGGCCGTTTGAGTAAAGGGTTGTAAGTCAACTTTTTGCCCAAGGAAATAGGCTCGGACTTCTACCGCATCGATATCTGTAAACAACACTGCAACTCGTTATTAACCGTAAGTATCTCGTCCCACATCTTGTACCTGCTGCTGCGAAGCAATTAGCCGTTAAGCGACGATCAATCCACTTAGGACAGATTTAAGCCATGGAACGCATTCTATTTATATTAGGCATCTTGGAAGACGAAGATGTGGATTGGCTAGTGACTGCAGGAACCCGACGTGAACTCGCCGATGGTGAAGTCTTGATTCGTGAAGGGGAATTGATTGACGCGATCTACCTGATCTTGACAGGGCAGTTTTTGGTGTCGCTAGACCATTCTCCCAAGGCTTACATCGCGCGTCTGTCGAGCGGTGAGGTGATGGGCGAAATGTCATTTGTCGATCATTTGCCACCGTCGGCGACGGTGACTGCGAGTGAACCGTCGGTGGTGCTCATGGTGGAGCGATCGGTGCTAAACCGCAAGCTTGATCAGGATATTGGCTTTGCGAAACGCTGGTATCAATCTCTAGCAACCCTGTTGTCGATTCGTCTGAGGGGCACGGTCAAGCATTTGGAGGCGGAATTTTGGGAGCCCACCGAACTCAATCAAGCGCTGCTGTCGTCGGATATGGCAGACAACATGAAGCTCGGTGGTATTCGGTTTGATTGGTTGATGCGTCGCCTGCGAGATACGGAACCGGGGATCTGATCAGGCTCGCCTGCAATCGGTTGGCGAGATTTTACCGAGAAGGCCATCGAGCCGCTGACTGATACCCAGTTTGGTTAGCAAAACCTGTTCCCCCTTAAACATTGCCTGGATTGGTTCGACGGGCTGAGTGCGGATACAGGATGACCGGGTTGGCGACTGAGCAATCCCGGCCTGCTAAGTTAAGGCGCGGCCCGATCGCATAACGTCCGATCTTGATCGTCTACATCGGCACTGTGGGCTAAGTATCCCCGAATCCAATCGCAGCCATAGGTCAGGGGATCAATATCCCCCGCTTCCTCCAGATTCCATAAAATGACACGGGTGTCCCAACTGGCGGAGGCGAGGGTCTGACCATCGGGACTGAACTGAATCCCCTCGACGGCCGCCTGGTGTCCCCGGAAAGTTTTTAATAACATGCCGTCCACCGACCAGAGGCGAACCGTGCGATCGTTGCCCCCTGAGGCTAAGGTCTGCCCATCCGGGCTAAAGGCGACTCGCCACACCCAGTCTTCATGCCCAGTGAGCGTTTGTAGTAATTCACCGTCCCGATTCCACAGACGAATGGTGCGATCGGCCCCGGCAGAAGCCAGCATCTGACCATCGGGACTAAATGCGGTGCTGTAGACCGGTCCCTCATGGCCGATCAGTTCTTGCACCAAGTTGCCCGCGCGATCCCAAATGCGGACGACGTGATCTTCAAACGCCACGGCAATGAATTGGCCGTCGGGGCTAAAGCTGAGCCCATCCGCCGCGCCATAGTTTTCGCCCACCCCCATCACCGCCACGCTTTCGCCGGTACGCTGCCAGATGCGCACGGTGCCGTCTTCACTGCAAGAGGCCAGCAATTGGCCATCGGGACTGAAACGCACCCCCAGTACCCAGTTGTCGTGGCCCTCAAAGGTTTGCTGCAAGTTGCCAGCTAAATCCCAGAGCTTGATCGTCGTATCCCAGCTGGCGGTGGCGATCGCCTGACTATCGGGACTAAAGGCCACCTGTTCAATCCCGCTGGTGTGGGCTTTAATTTGCTGGCGCAAGCTGCCATCGCGCTCCCACAGCCAGACGGTGCCATCTCCTACGGCGGAGGCAATTAATTGGTTGTTAGGGCTCATCGCCACATCCCACACCTCGGTCGAATGGCCCTCTAAGGTGGTGAATAAGTCGCTCAAGCGCCAGAGGGTGACCAAGTTATCGCCCCCCCCGGAAGCAATGGTTTGGCCATCGGGACTCATGCTGACCGACCAGACCCAATCTTCGTGACCGCGAAAGATGGCGATGGGGGTACCATCCCGCCGCCACAGCCGCACGGTATGGTCGGCCCCACCCGATACGATGTACTGCCCATCAGGGCTGAAAGCGATCCCTTCCACATCATCGCGATGGCCCTCCATGGTTTTGATCAGGGTGCCGTCGAGGCTCCACAGTTTGATGGTGCCATCGGCGCCCACGGACGCGATCGTTTGACCATCAGGGCTAAAGGCGACATTCCACACTGGGCCAGTATGCCCCTTCAAAACGGCCACTTTTTCTCCCGTCCGGTTCCAGATGGTCACCAGGCCATCGGTGGTGGTGGCCGCCACCTGGCGACTGTCAGGACTAAAGGCCACTGAGACGACGTAGCCTTTATTTTGATCAAACACGCCCATGGGCTCACCCGCTGCCGTCCACAAACGCAGAGTTTGATCCACACTGACGGACGCAATGACCCGACCATCGGGACTGTAGGCTACCCCCGCCACAATATCTTCATGACCGCTCAGGGTGCGCACCAGGGTGCCGTCGGTATCCCAAATGCGGACTTGGTGATCGGCCCCACCGGACACGAGGTGCTGCTCATCGGGGCTAAAGGCCAAGCCCCAGACGCCCCGGTCATGGGCGGCCAGGGTATGCAGCAGTTTGCCGTCGGCTTGCCAAATTTTGATCACTCCCGCTTTGTCGCCACTGGCCAACTGTTGTCCGTTGGGACTAAAAGCGGTGGCGACCACCCAGTCTTCGTGGCCGACCAGTTGGTTGGTGGCTCGCACACCGTAGATGGCTTGTTGCAGCACTTCATCGGCGGCAGCGGCCAAGTCGGGATGCTCACCCCGCAGTTGGCTGAGCTGGTTTTGGGCGCGAATGGCTTCAACGATCGCTTGCAGTTTGCGATTGGAGGCAAATAAAGCGGCGCTGGATTTGGTGGTGGCAACGAGTTCGTTGATTAACGAACGGTGATACTGCCTCCAGGTCGAGAAACTGAGCCCACAGGCGATCGCAAACCCGACACTCACCGCCCCCAAAAAGAATTTTTGCACCCGTGCACTGCGCTGTTCGGCGCTCAGCCGGGCCTCCGCTTCCTGAGCCCGTTCTTGCTGGAGGCGCAATATTTTTTCCTGACGCTCTTTTTCGGCCTGCTCTGCCGCTGCCACCACGGCCCGGCTTTCCTGACAAAAAGTTTTTTGGAGTGCACTAGGAACCGGGAGCTTGTGGAGTGCGATCGCCTGCTGCAACCACCCCTCCGCCACGGCCAATTCATTGCCCCGCAGCAGCATATCGTTGGGGCGGCCCTCGGCCTCCCATTCCAGGGAGCGGTTTAGCCATTTTGTGTGCCCCCGGATATGGTCGCGATCGCGGTCTAAGGTGCGCACTAATTCACTGTATTTTTCGTAAAAGTCACTCCGATACGTCTGAAAATCAATCGCTTTTAGCGCTTGGATGGCCGGGGGCAAACTCGTCACCTCCACCGGCTGGAGCTGTACGGGAATGATCCGTTTGTCCAGGCTGGCAGCATAACTCAGCGACTTTAGGCAGCTCGTGAGGGCGATCGCCGCTGGGGAAACAATGAAGACAATGTTGTCTGCCTGCTCAATGCCCTCGTTCAGTTCCGCTTGGTAGTCGGCTGCCGCGTCGATACTTTCCTCATCAAACCAGGTACTTTTTCCCTGATTTTGTAGCGCCGCATTGAGTTGAGCCGCAAACTCGACATCCTCATCCGCATAGGCCAAAAAGACATCCAGGGTGAGATCTTCAGGCTGATTGCGGCTCGCCTCGATGAACTCCGTTTGCAAGCTGAGGGCGGGGGACTGCGATCGCTCCTGGGCGACCGCCAACCATCCCTCAAATTGACGGAGAGTATTGCCCCGCAGCAAGAGGCCGGGGGGACGGCTCTGGCGATCCCACTTGAGCGCTTGGGTCAGGGCAACTTTGTGGCGTTGGTAATAGCCCGCATCCGTTTGCAGAATGTTGAGCAACTGGCTGACCGCCGGTTCATCCCGTTGCGGCACCGGCGTCGCGGCGCTCCAGTGCGTCACATCGATATATTGCAACGACTGGATCGCTGCCCAGTCCTCGACCAACGGTTCCCCCGCCACGGGTTGATACAGCAGCGGCACAATCCGTTTGTGCAAGCTCAGAGCATATTGCACTTCGTGGTAACAATAAGCGGAGGCGATCGCCGCAGGCGACACCACCAACACCAGGGTGTCCGTGGCTTCGATGCCTCGATCAATCGCGCTTTGAAAGTCTTCCCCCGTCGTCAAGTCGGTGTAGTTAGTCCAGACGGTCAAGCCTTCCCGCATCAACAACTGCCGGACCTGCTCCGTCACCGCTTTGTCTTCGTCTGCATAGGACAAAAAGGCCGCTGTCATGCCGCCCTGCGCCTGTTTAATGCTGGCGGTGATGTATTCGCAATGCAACACCGTTGGCTCACAAGGGGGCTGGCGGTCAGAAAAGCGCTGATGTAGCCAGCTTTCAGCCTGCGATCGCTGCTCCGAAGTCAGCAAAAACGGGGTCTGCCGCTGGTGCGCTTCCCAGGTCAGAGCCGCTTGCAGCAGCATCGTGTGGTGATGGACGTAGTCGCGATCGCGGGCAAAAATCGCCAGCAGTCCCTGAAAAGAGGCCTCAAAATCATCCAGGTCTTCCCGCATGTACACCCAATTAATTTTGCCAATCTCTGGCGGCATGTTGGGAAAGCTGGCGTGTTTGCCTGCAGCGGTGTACTCATCCCATTCGGCATCCGTGCCCGTGGGATATCGCTGCTGCCACAGCTCTCGGTCAATCGCTTCGACATGCAATACCGGAATGATGCGCTTGCCCCGTTGCAGGGCCAGTTCCACTTCTAAGCGGCAATAGGGTGAGTTAATGGCATGGGGCGAAATAATGAAGAGAAAGTTGTCCGCCTTTTCAATGCCGTCATCAATTTGCTTTTGATAGTCCACCCCTAATGGAATGTCGTCAAAATCAAACCACACCTCCAACCCCTCGGCAACGAGGCGATCGTTCAACCGCTTGGCAAACTGCTTACTATCGGCCCGTCCATAGGAAATGAAGACATCTTGTAGCGGATTCATAATGTGGACACTGCGGGTAGATGATGCTTCAGGCATGCATCCCGACGAAACACACCCCTGATACTGTTCAGGTTGCCCCGAGAGCAACAGCGACACGCGATCGTTGCGTTTCGTTGAAGTTCAGCGCTCCCCTCGCCGCCTGCGACCAGCCACAATATCAGCCACAAAAAAAGAGCGCTGCTTAGCAACGCTCTCAGGATTCAACTAATTTGGTTAACGGGTTTGAGCCAGCGAGCTAGCTCATCCACTCTTGCACCGCTTCTTCCTTCGTGTTGGTGCGGCGGTAGGGCGTCTCCCGGTTGAACTTCATGTGAATGGCGCGGTTTTGCTCACCATCAGCGGCGACCGCAAAGATGGGGTAGTCAATCAAGCCATCCTGGAAGGACATTTGGAACCGGAACGTGCCGTCAGGATTGAGTTTGATCGGCTTACCGCCAATGGTGACGGTCGCATCGGGCTCAGTTGCGCCGTACACAATCAGCTCAGCATCCGCGACCAACCAGAACTGACGGGGACGAATCGGCGGTGCCGAAGCAGAGAAACCGACGCCCGACATGTTGAGGCCAATGCCTGACATATTGAGACCAATGCCCGAAGTGGTTGGCAGCGCTGTGGTGGGCACTTCGCCGCCCCACATGCCCATCCCTGAGGCCAACACGTAAGAGCTGGTCGGCAGCGCAAACGAGCTGATCATCGAGCCAGGAACATGCTGCATCGAGCCAAAGAGAGAACCCGCCACCCGCTGGGCTTCGGCGGACTCGGCCATGCCGAAGATTTCATCATAAATTTGGTTGCCCGCACCCGTCTCGACCCGACGATTCGGATGGGTCAGGGTCGCAATCTGGCCGCCCCGCAGATCTTGATCCCAGCCCACGGTGGCAAAGTGATCTTCGATCCAGTCGGAGGGGTATACCGGGGGAATGTGAACCGGGGCAGAACGGGCCAGCAGCAGCCAGCGACCGTCGTTGCAAAGGTAGCCAATTTCAATGGCGTAGTCGCGATCGCTCACCGGAATGGGCAAATACCACTCCCGCGCCATCTCGTCACACTCGTACTGCTGCAAGCTATGGGGCGCTTGGTAGCCCATATCAATGTCGGTCACATCGTAAAAGCGCAATGCTAAACGTGCCCCCCCTTGGCGGCGCAGTTCCTCTTTGTGATCGTTGGGAATATCCCAATAGGCATAAGCCCATTGCGGATCACGGGGCATCAAGACGATGCGACTCTCGCCATAGCCGCTAGGCAGGTCAGGCAGCCCTTCATCCACGGAAGCCAAGGCTTCAGCCGGAATTGGCTCCGTCGCCGGCGCAAACTTCGATGCCTCAACCTCGGTCTGGCCTTCTACTGCTGCCGTTGGGGTCGGCATCGAGGAGGTCCGGCGGGTCTGAGCGGCCATGATGGCTTCGATCAGCTCAGATTTACGCATGCGGCTATAGCGAGAAACTTCGTATTCGCTAGCCACCTTGCGGAGCTGTCGAAGGGTCATATCCTCAAGTGCTGGAATCGACTCGGACATAAGATTCACTCCTCCTAAATTTGTAGGACTGCCGCCTCAATATTGCCGTCAACATTCAGCGGGGATCAAAATCACGATGCGGGGATCGAAATTTGGTGACACTATGACAGATCCAGCAGAATCAAATCAACCCTTGAAAGCCTTGACTAATGGCGTCTCCATGAAAGCAAGGCAGTTTCGGGGATCGTTATGTCATATTTTCATGACATTCTAGGATCAATCCCTTTTGTATGTCTATGTTTCCTGACATTTTGATCTCGCCCGCTCGTGCGATCGCAATTTTTGCCCGTCACAGCCTCCCCAACAACGTGGTTGAATGACGATGGATACAGTGTGTGAGTGAGGCATCATAGCGGTGGAAAAAGCGTCTTCGACCCAACCCCGTGGCAGTCGGATGATTAGTCGGGTGCTGCCCCCAGCCATTCGGTTCTGGCTCACAACACAGCTTGACCATGTGGAAAATCTGCAATTTGAGGTGCAGGGGCGCGATCGCGAAATTCTATCCGGCCACATCCCTGAAATCGCCCTCTCCGCCCAAAAGGCGATTTATCAAGGCATTCATCTCAGCCAAGCCACCGTCACCGCTTCTGGCATTCGCGTCAATTTAGGCCAGGTGATACGCCGTAAACCTTTGCGCTTGTTGGCCCCCTTCCCCATTCATGGAGCCGTCGAGCTGACCGAAGCTGATTTCAATGACTCGCTGCAATCCCCCCTCTTGGGGGAAGGACTCTATGACTTTTTGCAGCTACTGGCTCGTTCTCAGCCAGAAGCTGCCCCACTGCAAGCAGTCCTCGACTCGCTGCCCGATCGCACCGTGCATACTCACTACCAGGCCGAGGCTGCCATCCAAGCTGACCAAGTTATTCTACGGCTACAGCCCAAGGTCCCGACGGTGGCCGCGATCGCCATCAGCACGCAACTGTCGATTCGCGACGGTCATCGACTCTGTCTCGATAATCCCCACTGGCTCGCCGACGAGACCAGCACCGCCCCCACCAGCATCCCCTTGTCTGACCTGCACGGCTTTGAAATTGACCTGGGGGATGAAGTGACCCTGATCGATTGTCAGGTCGCCGATCAGAAACTCAAACTGTCGGGCACAGTCAGGGTCTTGCCAACGGAGCCCGAGACCGCTGACTAGACCGCAACTACCGTGCTTTGGCCAAGCCGCAACCGTAGTAGATCAGTGTGTGCTGGCCAGGTTTCTCACCCCGCACAAAAACAAAACGGGCGATGAGTGCTCCTCACCGCCCGTTTAATTTCTATTGAATTAGCGCGATCGCTCAATTGCTGGGTTTAACCCACCGCTTGGGGCGTTTTCGCAATGATCTTTTCATAGCTCTCGCGCATCTTCAGACCCACCAAGACTTGGAACAAACCACTGCCATTGTTGGAACCTGGATACTCACGGTGCTTAAGCAGCAACTCAGTCATCTCACCGTAATACTTAGTGGACGTATTGCTGAGGTGGCTTTCGACATAAATCAGTTCTTCCAAACGCTCAAACTGACCGTCAATTTCAAGCACCGACACTTCGTTACCGTAGTAGCTATCCGGACCATAGTGCATCCGAATGCCGGGATAGGAACAGGTCAACTTACGACCGCAAGGAATCCAGTCAATCGTGGAGCCTTCGTCAAACAGGTATACCGGGTCGAAGCCCTCAATGCCTTCTTTCTGCAACAGACGCACGCGCAAAATCTTCTTCTCTTCGTCGTTGGGAATCAGTTGCGTCGGCAAAATCTGAATCACCACATCGGCATACTGCTTTTGGATGTCGATATAGGCTTCGAAGTCAGGGCGGCGAGCATTGATGGAAGCAAGAACGTCCTCGTAGGTATGACCCCGCTCAGCCATGTCACGCTTGATCTTCCAAGCAATCTTGACATCGTCGTGAATATCGAGATACACGCTAAAGTCGAGGAGCTCACGCACCCGCTCATCATACATGGGGTGTAACCCTTCGACGACCACAATGTGATTGGGATCGACGCGCTCAGGAGGGTCAATTTCACCCGTCTCGTGGTTATAAATTGGCTTATCAATAGAGTTGCCCGCTTTCAGCGACTTGATTTGCTCGTACATCAAATCGAAGTTGTTGGCCTTCGGATTCAAAGCCGTAACACCAGCCGCTTTGCGCTGCTTTCGATCAAGGCTGTGATAGTCATCCAGACAGATGACGGTAATAAATTCCTCACCAAACAGGTCGGCAAGTCGTCTCAAAAACGTGGACTTACCACATCCAGAGTCGCCAGCAACCCCAATCAAAACCACGCGATCCGGCATACTTGTCATAGCTTTCCTCGAGCAACACAGAAAACAACTAAAATTGATAATTTAGATTTGATTTAGCACTGAGTGAAACAATGCGACAATCACTGTCGCCTGTTAGTGCTTCGATCCTTTAGCGTTACGAACATCAGAGATGAGATGTGTTGCGGCTGCTAACGCTGACTCATCGCTGCTCAGCTCGAAACATTTGATTATGTCAATAACCTGCGCCGAACTCACGACCTAAAGACCATGAATGCAGAACAGCTCAGGGGCAGAGACAACACGATGGAATAGATTCAATTAAGAAACCAGTCTCACAGAGATCCCCACCGTTGCATAAGCAAAAGTAGGCTCCACCATCAATATCTTCACTAAGACGCAATAGTATCAAATCGGTATCACTGCTCACAAGTGTATTTACTCAATTACAGCAATTCTTCCTCGGTGCTGGGGGCCAAGAGGCCGCTGCCTTAAACCCGTGTCATCAGATCATGAGACTGGGGTAGCACTAATGTGCTTGGTCAGGGGCGCGATCGCGACTAACTGAGTTGTCTAAAGGTCTGAGAGAGGCCACTGCTGCAGCGCAGCAAAGTGACTAACCCGCAGCATTAATGTTCCAAAAGCCTGTGATCGATCGAAAAATGCGATGAATAACACAATGCTGAAAGAAAAAACCTTTTACCTTATACATGGCAGGCAGTGCGCGATCGCCGTTAAAACGTCTTCCATTTTGGGTCTGACGGTGTCCCGTGAGTCCAAATTGGGAGAGCTTTCCGGTACAGTGATACGCTAGGGAAAATGATGCTTAGGCGAGCCTTGTCGATATTTGTGCCTACTTCTGTCATGGGTGGAACAGCAAAGCAGGCTTGCCGATGTAGACCGATTCTCGGAGTCATAACAGTCAGCAAATGTATAATCCAAGCGTGAGTGGCGGTAGTGCCACATCTGTATCAGGAAGTCGCTTATTTAGGTACGAAGTCAAGGGGCTACGGCAGAACGCTGAAACCGACAAGATGGATAATCCCATTCGTAAGAGCGGCAGCGTTTTTATTACCGTGCCCTACAGCCGGATGAATCAAGAGATGCAGCGCATTACCCGCATGGGTGGTGAGATTGTTAGCATCACGCCGGTAAATGAGGCCGATACGAATGGTCAGAGCGCGCCTGCTGCTACACAGCAAGACAATGGTAAGTCTATGACTCAAGCGACGCCCAAAGCCAAAAAGAAAGACGTTCCCGTTAACCTCTATAAGCCCAAAGATCCGCTCATCGCTAAGGTCATCTCGAATGAGCCTCTGGTCGGCGAAGGCGGTTCTGGGATTGTGCAGCACATCAAGATTGACCTGTCGGGTAGTGACTATCACTACGTCGAAGGTCAGAGTGCTGGCATCATCCCCGATGGCACCGATGAGAAAGGTAAGCCCCACAAACTGCGGCTGTATTCCATTGCATCGACCCAGCATGGCGATGACATGGATGACAAAACCGTTTCTCTCTGCGTTCGTCAGCTCGAGTATCAAGATCCCGAGAGTGGCGAAACCGTTTACGGTACTTGCTCTTCGTTCCTCTGCAATATCGAGCCCGGTGCCGAAGTTAAAGTGACTGGCCCGGTCGGGAAGGAAATGCTGCTGCCCGATGACGAAGACGCCAAAATCATCATGTTGGCAACTGGCACTGGCATTGCACCGTTCCGCGCGTACCTGTGGCGCATGTTTAAGGATGCTGAGCGGGAAGCCAATCCCGACTATCAGTTCCACGGTAAGGCTTGGTTGATCTTTGGGGTACCCTACACGGCCAACATTCTCTACAAAGAGGAGTTGGAAGAGCTACAGGCCAAGTATCCCGACAACTTTGAATTGACGTATGCCATTAGCCGTGAGCAACAAAATGCTGAAGGCGGCAAGATGTACATCCAAAACCGGGTGGCTGAAAATGCGGCTCGCATTTGGGAAATGATTCAAGATCCGAAGACCCATACTTATATGTGTGGTCTGAAGGGCATGGAAGACGGCATTGATGCCGCGATGGCCGCCGAAGCTGAGAAGAACGGTATCAATTGGGACGATTTCCGTAAGCAAATGAAGAAGGAGCATCGGTGGCACGTTGAGACCTACTAGGTCTATCCACCGTTCGACTACGGCCTTTAACTGAGGCATGTTGTTAGTCAATTCGCTCTTTTGTTTGGACCGGGGAGGTTTTTGGGCCTCTCCGGTTTTTGTTCGTAACGGCATCCCCTACCATTGGTAAAGGCTTTCAAAAAGGAATCAGCTAACGGTGACGGTAAAAGTAGGTCTATTGGGTTTAGGGACAGTCGGGATCGGCACGGCAAAAATTTTGCTCGATCCGGCAGAGCGGCACCCGCTAGTGAAAGCCGTGGAAATTTATCGGGTGGGGGTGCGATCGCTCGATAAACCCCGCGCGATTGAGTTGCCGAGAGACCGTTTAACGACCGACTTACAAGCGATTGTCACGGACCCCAATGTGGATGTGGTGGTGGAGCTGATTGGGGGCTTAGAGCCAGCGCGATCGCTGATTTTAGAAGCCATTCGCCAAGGCAAGCATGTGGTGACCGCCAACAAGGCCGTGATTGCCCGCTATGGCGACGAAATTTTTACAGCAGCGAACGAAGCGGGCGTCTATGTGTTGCTGGAGGCGGCAGTCGGGGGCGGCATTCCGGTAATTCAGCCGTTGAAGCAAGCGCTGGGAGTCAACCGCATTCAAGCGGTGACGGGCATTGTGAACGGCACGACCAACTATATTTTGACCCGGATGCAGGAGGAGGGTGGCGACTTTGAGGCCATTCTGGCCGATGCGCAAAAGCTGGGCTATGCCGAAGCCGACCCGACGGCAGATGTGGACGGTCTCGATGCTGCCGACAAGATTGCCATTCTGGCATCGCTGGCCTTTGGCGGACGCATCAAGCTAGAGGACGTGTTTTGCGAAGGCATTCGGCATGTGAGCGCCTCGGATATTGCCTATGCCGATCGCTTAGGCTTTGTGATTAAGCTGCTGGCGATCGCCCGCCGGGATACCTGCCCAATGTCGAATGAAGCGCTGGAGCAGCTACAACTACGGGTGCATCCAACATTGGTGCCCAAGCATCATCCCCTGGCTAGCGTCAACGATGTCTACAACGCCATCTTGGTGGAAGGTGATCCCATTGGTCAGGTGATGTTCTTTGGGCCGGGGGCTGGGGAAGGGCCCACCGCGAGTGCGGTGGTGTCCGACATTTTGAATATTGTGGGCACGCTGCAATCGCAAAGTGTAGCCGCCGCCTCTGAGCCGCAAAATCCGCTCTTGGCCTGCACGCACCAGCATTATTGCCAGGTGAGTCCCATGGCGGACATCGTGAGTCGCTTTTATGTGCGACTGTTGGCGAAAGATCAGGCTGGCGTCATTGGCCGCATCGGCACCTGCTTTGGCAATCACGAGGTCAGCATTGAATCGGTGGTGCAAATTGACGTGCATGGGGAGACGGCCGAGGTGGTCGTGGTCACCCATGAAGTGAAAGAGAGCAACTTTCAAGCGGCGTTGGCCGAACTGCGGGAGTTTGCCAATATTCAACAGGTGCCGAGCGTATTGCGGGTGCTGTGAGGGTGGCAGGGTATGAAGGTGGCAGGGTATGAGAGTCACAGGGTGTGAGGGTGGCGGCGTTTCCCTATCGGCTGAGCGGTCAGGACTTGTGGGCCTGGCGATCGCAGGCGCGGGCGCAAGCTCAAATCCACCAAATTGACCTGACCGAAGTGGATTGGTTGCTGCGCGGGTTGTGCCAAGTCGATAGTCTGGCGCTGCGGCTCGGGACTTTAGCGCAAGTTACCCAAGTGCCCTCGCGGGTTCTCCTGGCGGAACTTGAGGCTCGCTGGCAAAAACGTCTGAGTGATCGCGTACCCATTCAACATTTGGTGGGGGAGGTGGCTTGGCGCGATTTGTCCTTACGGGTGTCGCCAGCCGTCTTGATTCCCCGGCCCGAAACGGAATTGGTCATTGATGTAGTCATGGACTGGCTGGCACAAAACCCCCAAGCGACAGCTCTCAGCCAGGGTACTTGGGTAGATTTGGGCACTGGCAGCGGCGCGATCGCCCTGGGCCTCGCGCAGGCGTTGCCAAAAGCCAAGATTCTCGCGGTGGATGTGAGTGGTGCGGCGTTAGCGATCGCCCAACAAAATGCAGTGGACCATGGCCTGAGCGATCGCATCCAGTTTTTACAAGGAGAATGGTTTGAGCCTTTGTCAAAGTGGCACGGCCAATTAGCTGGCATCGTCTCCAACCCACCGTATATTCCCACGGCGGTGGTCTCAACGCTGGAACCCGAAGTCGCCCACCATGAACCGCATCTGGCTTTAGACGGGGGTGATGATGGCTTGGCAGCAATCCGGCACTTGGTCATCACGGCGCCGGACTATTTGGTCGCGGGTGGCCTGTGGCTGGTGGAGCATATGCAGGGACAATCGGCAGCGATTAGGGAACTGTTAAAGGCGACCCAACAATATCGAGAGATCCAGCCCGTGGCCGATTTGGCCAGGTGCGATCGCTTTGTCCAGGCCGTGCGACGTTGATCCCAGTTGTCCCTACCTGCAGGCTGAGCTATGAGTCGGCGAGAAATCGCTGCAGCATTTCTTGATGGATGAGGGCGCGATCGACCCGTGACTGAATCTGTTCTGGTGAAGCGGGCAGTCCATTCGCATAATGTTTTAACCAGGTCTGGGTCATCGCGGCGGCACTGTCGGGCCACGCCGCCAGCGCAAAGTCAGTCGGCATGACCGGATCAGTGACGGGAGCCATTTCCCAACCGGGCATGGCGAGGTCTTCGGCCAGATAGGTCACTTTGGGGTCATAGCTCAGGGCAAAGCAGCGGCAGCCCTCGGCAGCGGCCATGATCAGCGCATGGAGTCGCATGGCGATCGCCATTTCCACTCCGCGAAATACGCCTTTGAGCTGGCGGGGATCGGTCAACGACAGGATCTGATGCGGGCCGGGGAGTTGCGGCGCGATCGCCTCGGCAATGGCCAGATCATTACTGGCTTGAAACGGGACTAACAAAATGCTGGCATCTGTAGCGGTTTGAAAGTTCGCCAGGGCTTCGCCAAAATTAGCTAGGCGATCGGGCGTTAGCCAGGGGTGACTCCGCAATGAGACCGCGACGCGCGGGGCTGGAAAATCCGCCAGTCCGGGCACAGGGGTGGAACTCAACGCCCAGACCGGATCGGGAGAAAGCCAAGCCCGTACCCCCCAGTTAGCCGCCTGGGCTGCCGAAGCGCGATCGCGCACCGTCACCCCCGTACATTGGTGATAGGTTTTGTAGGCCAGTCGTCGTGCCCAGCCCCGCTGCAACGGCCCGATGCCCTGAGCCCAGGCGACCGTTTTGAGGCCGCGCAGCTGAGCCCACAGCATCAGCCCACCGTAGTAAATCGGATTCAGGGCACTGGTGGCATCTTGCATCAAACTACCGCCGCCCCAGATAAACCCCTCGGCGCCTTTAAACGCCGCCCAAATTCCCGCTAAAGACTTGCGGGGGTAAGCCTCGACGCCATGATCCCGTCGGGTAGCATCAGGATTGCCCGATAGCACGACCGGCGTCACGTGCGGCGGCAGCATTTGCAGCAGCGCCGCCAACAGGGCTTCATCGCCGCCGTTTCCCATGCCGTAATAACCACACAGTACAACTCTCATCCCCACTCCGTTGCCCCAAATGCCCCTCTTACCATACTGCTGAATTGGCCGCCTACAAGGAGCAAAAAAGCGACCCAACGGTTGGGAAACACGTCCGCTTGGGGGATGATGGGCAAGGGCGATCGCCCTTTTACTAGAAGGACAAGTTGGTGACTGCTAACGATGGCCGTGCTGAGCTTGTCTGCCCCCTGCTGTTATCTGCTGTTGCAAATTCTATGCATGCCCTCTCAATTCCCACCTGGGTGGTTCACATCACCAGCGTTGTTGAATGGATTGCCGCGATCTGGTTCATTTGGGTGTTTGCCGGGGTGACGGGCCACACGGCTTGGCGAGCGCTCTCCTTTGGCATGTTGCCCTCGTTGATCAGCGCGATGTGTGCCTGCACCTGGCACTTTTTTGATAATGCCGAGTCTCTGTCGTGGCTGGTGACGCTGCAAGCGGGCATGACAGTGGTGGGTAATTCCACCGCATGTCTCGCCGCCTGGTGGATTTGGCGGCAAGCTAAGACCTCACAAGATTCCGTAGAAGGTTAGTTGCAGAGCGGCGGCGAGCCCCTCCTCTGCAACCCGCCCCAGCAGCAGTATTCGTTTGGAGTAAGGCGATGGAAACGTTATTGGACAAGCAAAATTTGTTTGCCATGTCGCTGTTTCCCTATCTGGGATTTTTGTTTTTTGTGACGCGGTCAGGACAAACACCGCGTCTCGCCCTGGTGGGATTTTATTTTTTACTGGTGTTTGTCGTCATCACGATTCCCGCTGGCATTTATGCGCAACAGGCTTACGGCGCCGAACTCGCCAATGTCGATTGGCTGCATGGCTCGGCGGAGTCATTTTTGACGATTTCGAATATTTTGGTGGTGCTGGGCTTTCGGCAAGTGGTCGTGCAGCGCCAACGCGAAACCGCCCAAAAATAGAGCGTGTTCTCATGGCAGCTCGCCTTAACGAGGGGAACGGTTACGACGACTGATGCAAGATGAGGCGGTTGCCGTCGGGATCATAGGCGTAGACTTCGCGACCGTGGGAAGCTGTGGTGATGGCTTCCGGTGGGGCGTAGCCGAGGTGGGTGAGGTGGGCGATCGCCGCCTCCAGATTCGCCACTTCTAAACACAAACTCATGGCGGCGTGGTCGGGCTGAGCAAATTCGCTTTGGTGAGTGGCCTGCGGTTGAAAGAGGGCCAGTTTGAGACCGGCGATCGCAAACTCGGCATAGCGATCGGCCATCAAACTACTGGGTGGCGTTTGCAGCAGCGCCTCATAAAATTTCGTCAACTCGTTGAGACGGTTGGTGGCTAGAGCCACAAAGGCCGCGTGGCAAAAAGACTGTGACATTGTACAAATTTGGGGGCAGCCTCTCTAGGCTACCGATTGCCATCGGCGGCTGCATCTTGCCGATGATTCCACTGGCGACGGCTGGGCGACGGTCTCTATCGCTGGTTATGGGCCGAGATCTGTGGTCTGGGGGAAGCCGCTTCCCCAGCGGCCCCTTAGCCTAAAGATGAACAGTGAGTCTTGGCAGATTGCTAGGTCGCCTCGGATGGGCCGCAAGTCAGACTGGCTGAGGTTGCATATGGAGACAGAGAAGAAATGGTGGCGACTCCCGTAGCGCACACAATCGGTGACTATTTAGGTGATGAGGCGGACGATTTACTGAACCACACCGCGAAGGTTTCAAAAGCCTTGTTACACTTGCCAGGCTCTGACTGGGTGTCACGAATTTTTGCGCAGAGCGATCGCAATCCCCAAGTCCTCCGCAGCCTGCAACAGCTTTATGGCAGCGGCCGATTGGCGAATACTGGGTACTTGTCGATTTTGCCTGTCGATCAGGGCATCGAGCATTCCGCTGCGGCCTCTTTTGCGCCCAATCCCATTTACTTTGATCCCGAAAATATTATCGAGTTGGCGATCGCTGGAGGCTGTAATGCCGTTGCCACCACGGTAGGCGTCTTGGGCAGTGTGTCACGTCAATACGCCCACCGCATCCCCTTTATCGCCAAGCTCAATCACAGCGAACTTTTGACCTTTCCCAACACCAATGATCAGGTCATGTATGCCTCGGTCGAGCAAGCTTGGAACTTGGGAGCCGTGGCCGTGGGGGCGACGATTTACTTCGGATCCGAGCAGGCCACCCGACAGCTCCAAGAAGTGCGAGCAGCTTTTGCCCGCGCCCACGAACTGGGAATGGCGACGATTCTGTGGTGTTACCTACGCAACAGTGCCTTCAAGCAAGATCAGGATTATCACCTATCAGCTGATTTGACGGGACAGGCCAACCACCTGGGCACCACCATTGGAGCCGACATCATCAAGCAAAAGCTGCCGGAAAATAACGGCGGCTATCGAGCCGTGGCCCAAGCCACTGGGCAAAAGTTTGGCCGCACGGATGACCGGGTTTATTCCGACCTGACCAGCGACCATCCCATCGACTTAACCCGTTATCAAGTGCTGAATTGCTATGCGGGCCGAGCCGGACTCATCAACTCTGGCGGAGCCTCAGGCAAAAATGATTTTGCGGCAGCGATACGCACGGCGGTCATTAACAAGCGGGCGGGGGGCTGTGGCCTCATTTCCGGTCGCAAAACCTTTCAGCGCGACTTTGCCGAAGGGGTTAAGCTCTTTCACCTGATTCAAGACGTGTATTTGTCGGAGGAAATCACGATCGCTTGATTTCCCCCATCGCTGCTGCCACACAGCCAGAAAAATCAAAACTCGCGATCGCCCGCTTGGATTGGTAGGCGCGATCGCGAGTTTTGGAGAGTCAACAAGGCAGACAGCGCAACGGAGTCTGACAGGTTTCAGGACTGTACTCGACGGCGGCGAGCACCGCGCCGCGAACGACTTGAGATCGCATTTTCTACCACGGCCCCCAGCCCAAAGAACAGCGCGGAGAACGTCCAAAAGACTTCCCACACCGCACCTTCGATATAGTTGTCTTGGTAGGCGAAAAACATATCGGCGATGTAGAGGCAGAAGGCCGCGATCGCGATCAATTTCCACGACTGCGAAAAGCGACCGCCCCAAAAAGCAACGAGCAACGTCGTGGCCACGACCAACAATAACCAGTCGCCGAAAATGTAGAGATAGCCCACAATATCCACAAACGGATCGAGGAGGTTGTCAATGCTCACCGCCCACCCCGGCGCTGTCGATGGCGGTGCTTCGTCAACTTCCACCGGAACGGGTTCAGTAGGCGTCGGTTCAGCGGGGGCCGATTCAGCGGGGACGGGTTCCGCAGGAGCAGGCTCAGCAGGCGGCGGGTCTTGCGCCCAAGCCGGAGACGCCAGCGTGACCCGAGCAGACACCGATGGCGGCATCGGGGGAGCGATCGCGGCCTCATCGCCGCCAAATTGGGGGAAAATCGCCAGCGCTGCACCCAAGACGGCCACGATAACCACGATTGCCCATTGCTTGGGATCCAGGTTGAGGCGACGGGGCAACACCGCCTTAAACATCCCCACAGCCAAAAAGACATAGGACGACAGATAAAAGAAGTCGCCAAAGGACACCGACGGATCTAGACCAAAAACGTTATTCCACAGATAAAAGAAGATATTGCCACCGGCATACAGTAGCAAGCCAATTCCAATCGATAGCCAGACGCCTCGTCCACTGACGATTTGACTACTTTGCCAATTACGAAAGCACAAAAAACTCGCAAAGAGAAACGCGCCAGTTTCAATAATGGTAATGGTGTTGAGATACCAGTTTGGCCGCGTGTCGGCCCCTTCTGGCAGCACGCTGAAAAACAGAAAAATGAAAATTGCCAGCAATGCCCAAATGATCGAAAGGGTGATCAGGGCATTGTTTGACAACAGCGAAGAAGAGGAGGAAGACTGCTTGCTCAATGGAATACTCTCCTCAGAGCACACAACAAGTTTGGGAAAGTTCAACCCGTTGAGGTCGCTTTTGAGGCGCTCAAATCACAGCAGAATAACCCAGTAGGTCTTGTTTTACCGCAATATCGCTAAACTGACGCATTAAATCTATCCAGGGTTAGCAATACGTAAGGCAGGGGGCATCAAACTCGGCTAGTTTGCAGCATGAGCTGATGTCAAGCCGTTTGCTTCCTTATTGCCACAACTTGCCAGAAGGCGACATCGAGAGCCAACTCATGAACTGTTTTTGTTCATTATTCGAGAGATCTTCGATGGCATCGAGCGATCGCTCCGTAAAGTTGGCATTGCCAAAGGCATCCTTGCCCAACCGATGCATTTCTTCTAAAAGTCGCTGCAAGTGGTGCTCTTCCCAAGGGGGCACCTGAGTCGCCAGCGGATCCATCGTCAACAGACTTTTAATGGCCTTTTCTGAATTGACTTGCGGAAACCGCCACTGCATCAGAGCGCTCGAGATCTCGCTCTCAAACAAGTTAGCCTGCTTGGCTCCCAGCAAATCTTCAATATCAATAAATAAAGCCTGCAAAATTAAGAGGCAGCCTTGAATCAACGCTTGGGCGGCTGGTTGGCCACTGCCTTGGCTGCTGTCTTGGTCTAACGCATCCAGCCGAATCTTGCCCCAAATGCTAAAGCGTTCGGTCTCTTCTAACAGCACGCAGGCCTTGCCCCGGTTGTCAGTCAGGTCGCGCCAGAGCGCCATGGCTTCTTCTTCTTGCGCTGCCGCAAAAACACTCAGCAGCCGAAAAGTCTGCCCCTGATAGTACAAGATTGGGATTGGCTGTTCCTTACTGGGATGCTGAACATTTTTAATATCAACATCCTGACGCTTAAGAATGAACATGATGCAGCGATTCGTGTCTGTGGAGTCAAGCTCAGAAAACTATAGGTGCGATCGCGCCTGATAGCTCATTCTGATCGGACAGGCAACCCTCTCAATTAAGAGAGCGTAGGGCCTCTCAACCCTACGTTATTGATACCTTACATTAGCCCATCCCGTCGGTTCACCAGCATGAATACTGGAAACTTTGCATCATATGATATTCGCTGATTGGGCCGACCATTTGCCCTCTCAGGACATGGGGCGTTTGGTCAATCCTGCAGCACATGTGCTAAACCAGTGTTGACAATGCTTTCAGACGTTTTTGCCGCTGGAATTGTAAGCCTGGAAAGCATGACAAATCGGCCTTCCCGATCAACAAGTGATGACGGCTGAGGTGGTTGCTGATTTGTCAGGAGAATAGATAATGGAGTGGAGTTCTCTAGTAAGATGCAACTCTCGACTAGGGCCTTTAGCTCAGAGGATAGAGCAACCGCCTTCTAAGCGGTCGGTCACAGGTTCGAATCCTGTAAGGCCCGTTCAATATTGAATGAGCTTCGTACATTCGATTACCGAGTCAGCTGGGGGAATTACCGGAGAAGATGCCATGCCCCTGATATGTAGAGTACGGCTTTGGGATTACTGCACTGCTTTCTGAGCAGCTTGCTCAATCTGTTTAGCCGCTGCGGCCTTACGTTCGCTGTAGCGATCGGTCAGGTCATCCACCTGGTCTCGTAGCAGCAGGGTAAAGCGATAAAGCTCCTCCATCACGTCCACTACGCGATCGCGATAGGCTGATTCCTTCATGGTGCCGTCTTCATTGAACTCTTGATACGCCTTGGCTACGGAAGACTGATTGGGAATGGTGAACATGCGCATCCAGCGTCCCAGCAAGCGCATGGTATTGACCGCGTTGAAGGATTGGGAGCCGCCGGAGACCTGCATGACCGCCAGGGTGCGGCCCTGGGTTGGCCGAATCGCTCCGATGCTGAGCGGGATCCAATCAATCTGGGTTTTCATCAGTCCCGAAATGTTGCCATGCATCTCTGGACTAGACCACACCTGGCCTTCCGACCATAGGGATAACTCTCGCAGTTCCTGAACTTTGGGATGGGTGTCAGGCTCAGCCCCGTGCAATGGCAAACCTCTGGGGTCAAAGAATTGCACCTCAGCGCCAAAGTCTTCGATGATGCGGGCGGCTTCTTCGGCCAGTAAACGGCTGTAGGAACGTTCTCTTAAAGAACCGTAGAGGAACAGGATACGCGGTTTGTGGTCAAAACTCATGGTGAACTCTCAGACGCAACAATCAAGTCAGCGGGTCGCTGGAACCAGCGGGTTGGCGGCATCCAGCATGATGGAACACTGATATTTGAGCTGGCGATCGCACGCCGCTAATATGTCCATCACGGTTTCCTCGCTGAGGGCCGCCAGCGCAGGCGCAAGCGCTGCATACTGTCGCAGATACTCCAAATAGTAAGCGTGATGCTGTTCGTGGGTCAGGTCAGGGGCGACTGGTACGACAAAGTCATAGTCGGCAATGGTTTTGTTTTTGCCATTGCAGTTGCCCTCAGTCAGGTCGATGCGATGATTTTCGTAAACCAGGAAGCAATGAATTTGGGGAATAAACTCCAGCTGATAGGGGGCGAGCAACGCATTGACTCCGGTGACAATTTCATCGTTCAGTCGGTAGAATCCCAGATTTTTATGAACTGGCAGGTGATGTTCCTCAGCGAGGCGGGCGATCGCGCCATGTTTGGTGGTGCAAGTGCCGTAACCTTCCTCAAACAGAATCAAAGAATCCTCGTTATTGGAGTTGGCACCGTAGGGTAAGTCCTGCGTCCAGGCGCAAGCGGCGCGGAAGGTTGTCAGTCCCCGCTGCAAATACTGTTCTGAGACGACGCCCCGAGGCTGCAGCGCCATATCCGGCAGCATGGCAAACCGAGGCTGAACATGAGTGCTTTCCATATTTTTGACCATCTACACAACAACGAATGGGGGCAAGACTGGGCGACTGGGGCTGAGCGGCCCCCTTAGCCGAGGGGTTCGGAGGGCGCTCGATGGACCTGTTGCAGCATGGGTAAGAAATGGTCTAAATCGGGCGTCTCTAGCCCCTGCACTTTGGCTAAATCATCCCAACGCCGCAGTTGCACCGCCTGTTTGGCGTCGGGTTGTTGAATGAAAGCCGCCGCCGCAGTTGGTGAAAATACGCCACCCTGGAGTTCCAGACTCCGCTTTGAGGCGGCGGATAGGGCATCCCAGTAACCGGCATCGACGGCGCAGAGGTACCGCTTGGCGGCGACGTGCAGCTGAATGGGTCTAGTAACGGTGCTGGGAAACATCTGCTCTAAAACCGGCATGGCTCGGTATTCATGGCGATCGTCAATGGTGCGCAATCCGGGGGCGTCGCCCAGGGGGTGGAGCAGGTGCCCCAAGTCGTGGAATAAGCAAGCGGCAATCAACTCGGCCGATTGTCCTGCCGCTGCGGCTAAAGTGGCGCACTGAAGGGCGTGTTCGAGCTGACTAACGGCTTCATTGCCGTACTGGGCTTGACCGCGATCGCGATAAAGATCGAGCAGGCTTGAGAGGGTATATGGCATAGCAATCCAGGGTGAGCAGATCGGTGGGTCGGGGACCGCGCCGGACAAATCGGTGGGGGCCGATCAGGCGATGCGGCGACCCTGACGGTGGACGGCGGTCAGGCGGGGGACGGTGCCGTCATAGTGAATGGTGAGGAAGTCGGCGCGCTTGCCCACTGCGAGGCTGCCGCGATCGCGATCGAGCCCAATGGCCCGCGCCGGATTGGCGGTGAACAGCCGCATCGCCTCATACACCGGTTTTTGCTGCTGCTGCGCAATCAGGAAGATGGCCTGCACCAGACTCTGGGGCACATAGTCCGAAGAGATAATATCGACCAAGTCCTGTTCGATCAGTTCCATCGCGGACACGTTGCCTGAATGGGAACCGCCCAGGATCAGATTGGGAGCCCCCATCAGCACTTGTAAGCCATGTTGGTGGGCCGCTTTCGCCGCGTCCAAAGTCGTGGGAAACTCCGCAATTTTGGCCCCATCTTGCAGCGCTTCCTGCACATGCTCGGGGGTGGCGTCGTCATGGCTGGCCAGACAAATTTGGTGAGCTTGGGTCAGCTCAACGAGCTTGCGGCGATTGTCTTCGGCGTGGCGCTGCTGGGCATCAATCCGCGTTTGAATGAAGGCTTCCATCTCCGCACTGCTGACCCCGTGCTTGCCCTGGTAATACTCTTTGTATTTGTCGATTTGGACGAACTGCCGTTGACCGGGCGTGTGATCCATCAAGGAAATCAGGGCGAGGAGCGGGTGTTCGGCATAGGTCGCAGTCACTTCGTGCACAGCCTCGTAGCCCAACTCACAGCGCAGATGCAATCGATGATCGACGGCAAACCGGCCAGCGGTTTGGCCATCGTGGATGGTATTGATCATTGGGTCGAACTGGGTCATCCGCATGGAGTCGGGGGTGATGTCGCCCACGGCGATCGCATCACACACCGTCGTAATGCCAGCGGCCGCCAGGTCGCGATCGTGATGCACAGCGGCCATATCCATGGGCCAGCATACCTTGGGGCGCGGCGACAGACGCTGTTCAAAATTATCCGTGTGCAGCTCTACTAAACCGGGCAGCAAATAGTCGCCAGCGCCGTTTTCGCCCTGGGCAACCACCCCCGGCTGAATATCCGCAATGCGTCCATCTCGCACCACCAGCGTGCCCACCACCTCTTCGGTGGGGAGTTGTAGACGGTAATTGGTGTAAATCGACTCGATCATGAATAAACTCTCTCGGGTGACGTAAACGATGAACAGCAGCAATCAGCGGGGGAGGGTGACAGTCGTCAGTGAAGGAGGCTAGCCCTGTGATATCAAATCGAGGTTAACGGGATGTTGAGGTGGCATTAACGAGATGGGTAGGACTGGGGGAGTTAGAAATGCAGGGTGCGATCGCAGACCCGCTCGCGCACTTCGTCATCGTGAAAGATGCCGACCATGGCGCATCCCTGGGCTTTGCGGGCGGCGATCAGCGCCATGACGACTTCCCGATTCGCCGCATCCAGGGCGGAGGTCGGTTCATCCAGCAGCATCACCGGATAGTTGACGGCAAAGGCCCGGGCAATATTGACCCGCTGCTTTTCGCCACCAGAAAAGGTAGTCGGAGACAGGTGCCACAGCCGTTCCGGGAGATTCAACTGGGTAAAGAGCTGACAAATCTTGTCTCGGGCAGATTCCGGCTCTACCCCCAAATCCAGCAGGGGTTCAGCGGCGACCTCCAACGCAGGGACTCGGGGAATGACCCGCAGAAATTGACTCACATAGCCGATGGTCTGTTGTCGCACGGCCAGCAATTGGTGGGCTGGGAGTTGGGGCAAGTTGACCCAGTCACCCTGATGTTTGACCCAGATCGCCCCCTGGTCGATGCGATAGTTGGCATACAGCGATCGCATAAACGTTGACTTGCCGGAGCCTGATGGCCCTTGCAGCGCCACACATTCCCCCGCTTGCACCGTCAGCGTCGTCCCCGCCAGCACGGGAATCTGCGCGCCCCCTTGATGATGCAGTGTGAACGTTTTGTGGAGTTGATCAGCATGGATGACGGCGTGCGGGGGCAAGTCCGTCGGGAGGCGGGTGGGAGTGGGTAACAGGGTGTAAGTCATAACCATGGGAGTTTTAAGAAGGGGCAGCACCGAGCCGGATCGAGCCGTCGTCATTAGGGCACGAGGGTCGCGCTGACGAGTTGCTGGGTATAGGGATGATGCGGGTCATCAAGCACTTGGTCGGTTAGTCCCGCTTCGACGACCTGGCCGTTTTGCATCACGAGCAGGCGGTGGGCCAACAGCCGCACCACGCCGATGTCGTGGGTGACCAAAATGACGCTGAGATGCAGGGTGCGCACCAGCGATCGCAACAAATCCAGCAGCCTCGCCTGCACCGACACATCCAGCCCGCCAGTGGGTTCATCCATTAGCACCAGCCGGGGTCGGGTGACCAAAATGCGGGCGAGCTGTAGCCGCTGCTGCATCCCGCCCGAAAAGTTGCTGGGCAGGTCATCCATGCGGGCATCCGGAATTTCCACCTGGTTGAGCCAAGCCAAGGCTTCGGCGCGAATATTGCCGTAGTGGCGTTCCCCCACGTCGAGCAGGCGCTCCCCAATGTTGGCCCCGGCGGTGACTTGTAGCCGCAGACCATCCCGAGGATTTTGCTGCACAAAGCCCCATTCAGTTTTCATCAGTTGGCGACGGCGGGCTTCTGGCAGGGTGCGCAGGTTGATGAGCTGGGCGGTGCGATCGCGATACAACACCTGCCCCCCATCGACGGGAATCTCCCCCGCGATCGCTTTCAGCAACGTACTTTTGCCGGAACCCGATTCCCCAATAATGCCGAGCACCTGCCCCGGATAAAGGTCAAAGGCAATGCGATCGCAGGCCCGAATAGCCCCAAACCGTTTCGTCAGCCCGTCAATTTTTAATAGCGGTTCAGTGGTTTTCATAACTCAGTGTCAACTCGTTTCCATCGCATGGGTTGTAGCAGCGGCCCACCCCGGATTACCCCAAAGTCTGAGGGGCGATCGCTTGGGCTTGCTGGCGCTGGTGGCAATAGTCCGTATCCGAGCAAATCCACAGGCGGGAGCCCCGATCATCGATCACCACCTCATCCAGATAGCTATCGGTCGCGCCGCAAAATTCGCAGGGCTGGTCCCACGTTTCCACCGTGAAAGGATGATCCTCAAAATCGAGGCTTTTGACTGGGGTGTAAGGGGGCAGCGCATAGATGCGTTTTTCGCGACCGGCCCCAAAGAGCTGTAGCGCCGGACTCATGTGCAGTTTGGGATTGTCGAACCGGGGAATGGGGCTGGGCTTCATCAGGTAGCGATCGTTCACCATGACCGGATAGTCATAGGCCATGGCGATGTGGCCAAAGCGGGTGACATCTTCGTACAGTCGCACGTACATGGGGCCATACTCTTCCAGGGCGTGCATTTTGTTGGCTTCCGTGCGCGACGGTTCGATGAAATACAGCGGTTCGGGCATGGGCACCTGGTAGACCATCGTCTGCCCCTCCCGCAGGGGGGTTTCGGGAATGCGGTGGCGGGTTTGAATCACGGTCGCCTCAGCCGTGCGATCGGTGGTGTTGATACCGCACACCTTGCGGAAAAATCGCCGAATATTGACCGCATTGGTGGTGTCGTCGGCCCCCTGATCGATCACTTTGAGGGTGTCCTGCTGGCCAATCACCGAGGCCGTGACCTGAATGCCGCCCGTGCCCCAACCGTAGGACATGGGCATTTCTCGCGAGCTAAAGGGAATCTGGTGACCGGGAATGGCGACGGCTTTGAGCAGCGCCCGCCGAATCGATCGCTTGGTTTGCTCGTCGAGGTAGGCGAAGTTGAAGCCCGGTTCGGGCAGCGCTGGGGCGATGGGGGAGTGGGAAGATGGCGGGGTCATGGGTTCAAGGCGATTGAGGACTTCGGTAGCGGTGCCTGGCACAAACGCAGCGCCGATTCACGGCGTCAGCTCCGACGGAGAGTGAGACTCAGAGGCAGGATGCTTGGCGGGCACGTTGGGGTCTGAGGCCTGGCCCGTGGCAGAGGACGGCTCGGCGTTAGCCGACGGGGGCGAGTCTGCAACGAGGACTTCTTCAGCCTGATGCGGCTGGGCCTGGTCATAGTCCCGTCGCAGTTGGCGGATCAAATTCAGCTCGGCCTGGAAGTCAATGTAGTGGGGCAGTTTGAGATGCTGGACAAAGCCCTGAGCCTCAACATTGTCGGAATGAAAGAGGACAAATTCTTCATCTTGGGCGGGGCCGTCGATCGCCTCTCCCAAATCTTTGGCCTGGAGGGCGCGATCGACGAGGGCCATCGCCATTGCCTTGCGTTCGTTGTAGCCAAAGGTGAGGCCATACCCCTGGGTGAACTGGGGCGGGATGTCTTTGCTGCCGGTGAACTGGTTGACCATTTGCACTTCGGTGACAGTAATGTCGGCGATCGCCACCTCAAACCCCAGTTCTTCTGGACAGATGACGACCTCCACATCGCCCATGCGAATCTCGCCCGCAAAGGGATGATTGCTGCCGTAGCCCCGTTGGGTCGAGTAAGCCATCGACAGCAAGAAGCCCTCATCAGCCCGCGCTAGATTTTGCAGACGCGCATCACGATTGGTAGGGGTATGGAGCGGCTGGCGCGTCACATCAAAGGGCGGCGCATCCACGGGGGTTGCAGGCGGCGGGGTGACGAGCTGCTCTTGAACCAGTGTCTGAACCACCCGAGGTGCCGATTCGGTCGCCGCGATCGGGGGCTGAGTCGGCGCGGTAAATTCGTTGCTTTCAGCCGCCAGTTTGAAATCCAGCAGGCGATGCACATAGTCGAAGGTGGGGCCGAGCTTTTGCCCCCCTGGAGCATCTTTAAAGATGGCAGAAATGCGTCGCTGCAGGTACATGCTGCCCGTATCAATCGGGTCGCTGTAATAGAGGCGCGGCAGGGTCGTGCGGTAAGCCCGCAGCAAAAAGGCTGCCTCCACCAAATCACCCCAGGCTTGCTTGATGGCGAGGGCCGCCAGGTCGGGGTCGTATAAGCTGCCTTCGGCCATCACTCGATTAACCGCGAGCTGCATCTGCTGCTTGATTTGTTCCAGGGAGAGTTCCGGCACGGTGGTATCACCGCGTCGCTTGGCCTGAAGCAAGGCTTCGGCGTTTTGAATGGCGTGCTCACCGCCTTTAACGGCAACGTAGGGCATAGTGATCTCCGGGGAGTTAACCGACTGCTAACGGCATCGAAAAACAGTAGCCGTGCTTCTCGAACCCCAGGGATTCATAAAAAGCATGGGCTGGTTCACGCTTGAGATTGGTCGATAGGCTCATCTTGTAGCAGCCTGCCGCCTGACACTGAGCGATCGCGTGCTGCATCATTTGCCGACCAATCCCTTGTCCCTGAAAGTCGGGGTCCACCGCGACGCCCTCCACCACCCCCGCGGGGGTGCCGCTGTGGACGAGGGCATCCATGATTAACAGGGAAAAGGTGCCGACAGCCTGGGACGGCGAGGCAGCCAACACGGCCAGCCACATCGTGTAGTTGGGATAGTGCTGCAGGCGCTGAAACAGCTGCTCAGCCGCCGCGACGTCAGTCCAGGGTTCGTGATCGACGCCGGACTCGCCATACAGCCGCAGCACCGCCGGCAGGTCATCCACGGTGACCTCACGCATTAATACCGACATTACAAATTCTCCTGTGAATCGGTCACACGAGCGGTGCGCGGCAAGCCGATGACCTGATGGTCAGCCAGACACCAAACATCCAGGCCCAATGGATAGCTCGCGGTCATCACTTGCCACTGTTGCCAAAAGGGTTGCCCCAGTGGGGTTTGCAGGGCGATCGCCTCGCGAATACCCGGCCCCTGCAAAGTGACCGTCGTCGGCCCCGTCAACGCCGGGAGCTGTATCAGCAACGACGTTGAGGCTTCGGGATATTCCGCTGTGCCCCAGCCAAAGGCGTCCAGTGGCGGCAGGTTCGCCGCATCGTGAATGATGGCAAAATCAGCCGCTTGCGGCTGCTCGGTAAACCGACAGCCCGTATGAAAGAGCAGCCAGGCCCGGGCCGCTTCAGAGAGGCCGGACTGCAGCCACACCGTGGTTTCCAAATCCAGCAACGTTAGGCAAGCCGCCGCACATTCGGGGGTCAAACCCGCCGGAGCCGTGACCGCAACCATCGCTTGAGGCAAGCCCGGTCGAGCCAGGGCATCCAACAACGCGCGAAAGGTCTGCTGTGCCTCATGCACCGGATCGGTGAAGCCAGGCAGTTGAACGGTTGCCGTGGTCATCTCAACTTTCTCCTCGTAACAAGGTAAAGAAATTCACCCGAGTCGATTCCACTTCGGCGGCCTCAGCTTGGCGCTGAGCCTGGGCCGCGGCCACCAGTGGCTCAAGCACCTGATGCTGCACCTGAGCCTGCCAGTCTGGATGCTGGAGCAGCGCATCATACACCGCCGCCAGCTCGGCATGACGCGGCGATCGCCCCGCCACATAGCCAAACCCCGAGAGCGTCTCACCATCCCGATTCGTCAAGGCCAACTGCACCACACAGCGGGTGATCGTCATTTCTCCGAGATTAAAGGGCTGCCCCGTGCCCTCAGCCCGCCCCCGCACCATCGCGAGACCAATTTCGGGCGATCGCAAAAATCCATAATCCGGCAGCGCCCCCAAAGACTTGACCCCCTGCTCCAATAAAGGCAAAGGAGCCTTAGCCAGCACCGATATCCAGCCTGATCTTGAGCGAATCTCATTCATCTCAACCATTACTTAACCAAGGGTTAACCGCCTCTTAAATTGGTATAGACGTCTATACAAAATATCGGACATGATGGCTCTGAACGCAACGCTTTTGGTGGGCAATACTATACTGACCTAACGATTTCCGTCTGTTCTTAGCCACCCAACATGCATCGAGAAGACCTGCCTTTGTATTTGCAGATTGCTGATGAGCTGCGTCGCCACATTGAAGAAACGGTTTATAAGGTCGGCGATCGCCTGCCAACCGAGCCGGAGCTCAGTGAGCGCTTTGGGGTCAATCGCCATACTTTACGACGAGCGATCGAGGTGCTGCGCAACGAAGGGATTGTCAGCGTCGAGCGGGGACGCGGCTCCTTTGTAACGGCCACCCCAATTACCTTGCACCTCAGTCGGCGAGTGCGATTCAACAAAGATCTCAAGGCGCAGTCGCTCCAGCCCAGTTGGCAGGTGCTGCGGGTGGTGGAACTGCAGGCCGATGCCAAGTTATCGCAGCGGTTAGAAATTGCGATCGGCGCGCCGGTCGTTTTATATGAGCGCCTCAGCTCCGTCGAAGGGGTGCCCCTCAGCATTTCGAGCAGTCACTTTTCCGGGCAGCAATTTCCCAACCTGGTCAAGCATTGCGAAGTCTACTGTTCCATTTCCAAAATGTTGCAAGAAGAGTATGGGTGTGAGCACTTTCGCCGCAGCACCCGGGTGTCAGCCCAATTGGCCCAAAATGAAGATGCCCGGCTCCTCAAAATGCCGACGAATGGAGCGGTGCTGCTATCCGAGTCCATCAACGTCAACCAACATGACACCGTCATTGAGTATGGGGTCACCCGTTTTCGAGGCGATCGCATGGAACTCGTGCTCGATAACGACGAGTCCCCGAGCTGACTTTCATTGCGGCGGCGCTGTGACCCCTACAAACGTTACCCAGGTTGGTCAGGCGACCGATTCCCCAGCCGATTCCCCAGCCGACGCCGCGACCCGTCCCACCCCAGCCAAGTGATTGGTTTCGGGCGCGTCCTCAATGAATGCCAGCAGCCTTGCGGCATCAACATTACCGCGCCCGCACTCCGGCCACCCCATCGAGCCTGAGCACACTTTTTAAGTAATCTTCCCCTTGACTTAATCTAGGATGGGGCAAATCTTAAACTCGCTATCTGAATATATGTAGTGGTTTATTGCTGAGGTGCTCGTCTAGACATCTACATGAGTCTTAGGCGATCGCCGTTGCCTCGCCTGGCGAGTGGGTGCATGTCAGCTTTAAGCCATGATGTTGATATTCAGTTGGGCAAATAGCGGCCATGCCATCAGTTACGGAGAGCGCCTTGGAAGCATCTTTTGCTATCCCTGCTGTCAGCGTGCAGCATCTGTTTAAGTCTTTCAAAGGGCAGCCAGCACTGCAGGATGTGGGTCTGACCGTGGGTGTCGGCGAAATGGTGGCTTTAGTCGGTGCCTCGGGCTCCGGCAAGTCGACTTTGCTGCGCAATTTGAATGGCTTGCAGCAGGCTGAGCGAGGCACCGTAGAAATCTTTGGGAGCCCGCTACAGATCGATGGCAAGCTCCATTCCAAAGCGCGGCAATTGCGCAGTCAAATGGGCTTCATTTTTCAGCAGTTCAATCTGGTGAATCGCCTGACCGCACTGGAGAACGTGTTGGTTGGTAACTTGTCCCAAACCTCCATGATGCGATCGCTGATTCGCGGTTTTAGTCAGCAAGAAAAGCTCAAAGCTTTGACCGCGCTAGAGCGAGTTGGCATCTTAAATCAGGCTTACCAACGGGCCTCTAGCCTGTCAGGAGGGCAGCAGCAGCGGGTGGCGATCGCTCGCTGTTTGATGCAAGGAGCGCAAATCATCCTCGCCGATGAGCCGATTGCTTCCCTCGATCCAGAATCGGCCCGCAAGGTCATGGAGTTGCTCACCCACCTCAATGAGGATGAGGGCATCACCGTCATTACCTCCCTGCACCAAGTGCAAATGGTGCGCCGCTACTTCAAGCGAGCGGTGGCGTTACGGGATGGCGTCGTTCGGTTTGACGGGGCGATTCAAGATTTGAATGATCAACGGCTGAGTGATATCTACGGCGCCGCAGCCAAAGAGTTGGTATTGAGCGGCCATGCCGAGATCTTCACCGCGTCTCAAGTTTAGTCACCACCAGTGTTTTAGTGCCTCACACATAGTTGCTGAAACGGTTTTCAGGTGTTCGTTTTTGTTGTTCAGAGTTGACATCTAATATGAGGATTTTTCGATGAAAACTGCTTTTTTCATGAATGGGTCTGCTCGTTTAGCCTTTGCTTTGGTTGGCACCGCCTTGATTGTGAGCTGCAGCAATCCATCCGCGACCACGGATACGGCAGATGCGGGTAACGACGCAGCGACCGAGGCGGCTGCCCCTGCTGATGGTGAAGTCTGTGCCCCAGAGTTTGCGGAGATTGACTTCGGCATTATCTCTACCGAGTCTCAGGCCAATTTAGAAGAGCTTTGGGAGCCCTTCTTGGCCGCCATGTCTGAGGATATGGGGCGTCAGATCAACGGCTTTTACGCCACCGACTATGCGGGCGTGATTGAAGCCATGGGGGCAGGCAAAATTCAGCTGGCCTGGTACGGCGGGAAGTCCTACATCGAGGCGGCCAAACGTTCTGGGGCTGAAGCTTTTGCCCAAACGGTGGCGAGCGACGGCAGCAAGGGCTACTACGCTCACCTCATTACGAATATAGAGAATCCCATTGTGGGCGAGATTGATGTGGAAGCCGGGAATGGCGATCAGTTCGTCATCGAGAATTCTGCTGATTTGACCTTCGCCTTCAATGACCCGAACTCGACCTCGGGCTTCTTGGTGCCGAGCTATTACGTGTTCGCCCAGAATGGCGTCAATCCAAATGAAGCCTTCAGCGAACTTGTGTTTTCTGGCAGCCACGAAGCGACGGCACAAGCTGTCGCCAACAATCAAGTCGATGTCGCTACCAACAACAGCGAATCGATGGCGCGTCTGCAAGAGACTGATCCAGAAGCGTTTGAGCAAGTGCAAATCATCTGGACTTCGCCGTTGATTCCCAGTGACCCCATCGCGTTCAAGTCCGATCTTCCCGACTGTTTGAAAGAAGAGTTCAAAGACTTCTTCCATAACTTTGATGATGAGGCCGTGCTCGGCCCGTTGGACTGGGCGGGTTTTGACCCCGCTGGCGATACTGATTGGAATACCATCCGTGAGCTTGATATTGCCAAACAGATGGAAGAGATCAAGAATGATGCTGCCATCAGCGAAGCAGATAAAACTACCCAGCTAGCAGAGCTCGAAAAGCAACTGGAAGCGTTGAAGTAAAAACACCTCACGTTGTGACAGCAACGCGCCATGGGAAACCGCTTTAACGCCTTCTCATGGCGCGTTTTTTTGCCCGCCTGATATCGTAAACACCATGCAAGATACCTCCTCTCTGAATTCCGCTCAAGCGGCGTACTCACCGGCAGTGCGTCAGGCCCTAGCGCAAGAAAAACCATTCTGGACCCCCTGGAGCATCGGTGGCTTAGTGCTCGCAATTGCTGTCCTTATTTATGCGGGCATTTTGAGTGACTTGAGTTTCATCGAGTTGTTCAATGGCATTGGGGCCATGGTCGATTTGGTCGTCAAGTTTTTTCCGCCCGATTTCACCCGCTGGTGGAATTATTTTCAGGCCACGATTGAAACCATTGCGATGGGCATTTGGGGCACTCTGCTGGCGGTCATTGTGGCGATTCCCTTATCGATTTTGGCCTCAGAGAATGTTTGTCCCCCTTGGGTGGTGTTTCCTGTGCGGCGATTGCTGGATGCCATGCGGGCCATCAACGAGCTGGTGTTTGCGCTGATTTTTATCGTCGCAGTGGGCTTAGGGCCGTTTGCGGGGGTGCTGGCGCTGTTTGTGCACACGGCGGGGACGCTGGGGAAGCTTTTTTCCGAAGCGATCGAAGCGATCGAGCCGGGTCCGGTTGAGGGCATTCGCGCCACCGGGGCGAGCAAAGTGCAAGAGGTGATCTTCGGCGTCATTCCTCAGGTCATTCCTCTATGGACTTCATTCACCCTGTACCGCTTTGAGTCCAATGTGCGATCGGCGTCGGTGCTCGGCATCGTGGGTGCCGGTGGCATCGGGGTGGCTCTGTATCAAAACTTCCGCGCCTTTAATTATCAGAACGTTTGCGCGATTTTGATCATTCTAGTGGTGACGGTTGGCGTCATTGATACCATCTCCTCTCGCATTCGCAACCGCCTCGTGTAGTCCTCAGCTGGAGCATCGCTGACATGGGTTTAGAACTAGCGCTGTTTCTCCTATTGGGGCTCGGTGTCGGGACGCTCAGTGGTCTTATTGGCATCGGTGGTGGGGTCCTGATCACCCCCGCTCTGGTTTACCTGTTTGGGTTTTCGCAACACTACGCCCAGGGCACCACGCTAGCCCTCTTAGTGCCGCCGATTGGGTTGCTGGGCGCGTGGACCTACTTCCAACAGGGATATGTGGATGTGCGAGCGGCGATCTTCATTTGCCTCGGGTTTGTCTTTGGTGGCTTAATTGGCGCGAAATTTGCCGTTGACTTGCCAGAGCAGTTTTTAAGACAGGCGTTTGGCACTGCCATGATTTTGTTAGGCATCAAAATGTTGATTCCTTAGGCAATTAAATGGGGTATGAACAGCTGAGACAGCTGTTCAAGCGCAGGCATCTTCATGCCTGCCCGACAAGATTGGGATTTTATCAATCCTGATGGCTCAGGGAATGACCCAGGCCTGACGCTGGCACGCCATGCCGCATCGCGACCGAAGAGACCGCGATCGCATTCCCACATCAATTCCACCATTAGGGGACGAGGCCATCGCGTTGGCGTTGCAGGCGATCGCTGGGTTGCCCCTCAATTGTTCATCGTCGAGAACATCTGTGGACCGATAAATCACGCTAAAACTACTGCATGCGTCGCCGTGCGAGGACGCATCAAATATCTCATGAGGTCAAGCGAATGGTCTTAATTGGTGGCAATGCTCAAACGACAAGCACCGCTCTGCCCGTCAACCCCGTGCTAGAGAAGGCTGAAACGACGCTCATTCGTTATGGCGGGGCCTTCTCCAGCTTTGTGGCTCACCGCGCCGAAGGCTCGTTTATTTACGATCGCAGCGGCCGCCGTATGCTCGACTTTACCTCTGGTCAAATGAGCGCCATTTTGGGGCACAGCCACCCCGACATTGTTGAGACGGTCAGCCAGTCGATTGGGACGCTGGCGCATCTGTTTAGCGGCATGTTGTCAGAACCCGTGGTGGATCTGGCTGAAGCCCTCACCGCCCTCACCCCGACCGGTCTTGATCGAGTGATGTTTTTGAGCACGGGTGCAGAGTCGAACGAAGCGGCGCTGAAGATGGCGCGACTAGCCACCGGGGGGCACGAAGTCGTGAGTTTTGCTCAATCCTGGCACGGCATGACTGGGGGAGCCGCCGCCGCCACCTATTCAGCGGCGCGGCGCGGTTACGGCCCCATGGGTGTGGGCGGCATGGCGATTATGGCCCCCAATTTTTATCGCCCGACCTTTGGTTCAGCGGCTGAATATGACTGGCAAGCAGAGCTGGACTACGGTTTTGAGCTGGTCGATCGCCAATCGACTGGCGCGCTGGCCGCCTTTATCGCTGAGCCGATTCTCAGTGCGGGGGGCATTCTCGATTTGCCAGTGGGCTATCTGCAAGCCCTCAAAGCCCACTGCGAGGCCAGGGGCATGATGCTGATCATCGACGAAGCCCAAACCGGACTCGGTCGCACTGGGGAAATGTTTGCGTTTGCGAGAGATGCGATCGTGCCGGATTTTCTCACCCTTTCAAAAACCTTGGGAGCCGGATTGCCCCTGTCGGCCGTGCTCACCTCGGCAGAGATTGAGGAAAAATGTCATGAACGGGGCTTTGTGTTTTACACCACCCACGTTTCGGACCCGCTGCCCGCAGCGATCGGACTAACGGTGTTGGAGGTGCTGCTCCGTGATCAGTTGGTGCAGCGAGCTGAGAGCGCGGGCCGCCAGCTCCGACAGGGACTCGAAGCGCTCCGAGCGGAGTTTGACTGTGTGGGCGATGTACGGGGGCGTGGCCTGTTGCTGGGTCTGGAAATTGTGCGCGACAAAGAGAGCAAGGCGGCGGCCCCCGAGTTGGGCGATCGCATTACGCAAAACGCTCTGGATCGAGGCTTGAGCATGAATATCGTCAACCTACCGGGCATGGGCGGCATCTTTCGTATTGCGCCACCGCTGACGGTTTCGGATCAGGAAATCGAGTTGGGCGTATCGATTTTGCGCGATGCGATCGTTGACGCCTTAAAGAGCATGAGTGCCGCTCAAAATTAGGCGGGCCATCGTGCTAGGGGAGGATATCTGGGATCAGCCGCGATCGCCCTCCCCTGGCACCGACCTAGGAATGAGGATTTTATAAAATCCAAGTTTGGTTGTGCAGGCATCTTGTCTGCACTTGGACAGCCGAGACGGTTGTGCAGGCATCTTGTCTGCACTTGGACAGCCGAGACGGCTGTCCACACATCATTAAATCCCCATTCCTTAACCACGGGAGCACTCAGTTCTCCATTGCGGGCGATCGCCCAAACACGTACCCCCAGCAGTCGGCTGCCCATCGGCTGACATCTTGCTATCAGCGCCCACCAGCACGTTACTCAGACCATGCTGCCCTCAGAAATGCCATGACACCCTATCTCGACGCCATTCAACACCTGTATAGCGCCCAAGCGGATCCTGAAGCAGCGGTGCCGATGAAAAAATACATGCGCAACCAATTCGAGTTTTTAGGCATTAAAACTCCGGCAACAAAAGCGCTCTTCAAACAGTTGGTGGCAAATCACGGTTTACCCCCACTCGACCAACTCGACGCCATCGTCCGAACGCTGTGGAGCTGGCCCGAACGCGAATATCAGTACCTCGCCCTCAACTTTTTAGATAAGTACCAGAAGCAGCTGACGCCCGACTGGGTGCCGCTGCTGGAATATTTGGTGACGACTAAATCCTGGTGGGATACGGTGGATGCCATCGCCAACCATAACGTGGGCAAGCTGTTACAGAAATATCCGGAAATCCGCGATCGCACCCTCACCCCCTGGCGACAATCTGACCACATTTGGCTACGGCGCACGACCATCCTCTTTCAACTCGGTTATAAAGCCGAGACAGATGTGCCGCTGCTGTGGGCGATTGTGGCGGAAAATCAGGCCTCCGATGAGTTCTTTATTCAAAAGGCGATCGGCTGGGCCTTGCGTGAATATTCCAAAACCGATGCCGATGCCGTCAAAGCGCTAGTGGCAGCCACCCAACTCGCGCCACTGAGTCGGCGCGAAGCCCTGAAATGGCTGAACCGAAAAGCACAATAGCCCTTCACAGGCCAATGCTTAAAGCTGGCCTTGCTCCATCGAGAATGGCGTCAAAGCAGCGCAAATGGACGCAAGACAGGGTCCAGCCCGCCGGGCATCATTGTGCCTAAGCGCCAGCGTCGCTCACGGCAAGCTGACTGACGTTGGGTTTCGTTGCGTCTAACCCCAACTTTATCAAGCCCTTTTTGGGGACAACCAAGGGTCGAGAAGAGGGGCTTTATTGGTTTAACCGATACTGCCAAAAAGCGACCAAAAATCGCGATGAATGAGATTAATTAGTGGCAAAATAAGCCGCATATTTTCTCATCCCAAACATCTTCAATGTAGCCATCACCACTGGCCTAAATTTGAGCTCAGCCTCCCACATCCACCGCCGCCACTCGCTTTTGACTGGCTCAAGATTACCGTTATGACATCCATCACAATGGGCCACTTTTGCCAAAGACGACCGGATCCAAACAGCGATCGCCCTTGAGTAGTTCAGATCAACTAGAGAGTCAAAATGTCGCCCTTGATACTTTATGGTCCGGAGTTAAACGCAACCTTCTCAAAAGCTCAAAACCCTTTCTATGAAAGGGCTTGAGCCCGTTGGAAGGGGTTGGCTCAAGGGATTGTGACCTGGCGTTGCAAAACTTTATTGTCAGATCTTTTAAAGTTTTTTGGATTTCACATTTAATCCACAGTTTTGGTAGAAAAATCCACAGACTTTTCCACAGCCTGCAACGAGTTTCAAGGTCTTTCTGAAAAACTGTGGATTAAGGGAAAATGAATTTCCACACGATGGGGAAAACCGAAAAAAACCGGGGATCATCAGCGTTGATCGCATGAAAGCCTGATTCCTTCGTTTCCGAATGCTCTTGTAGGCAGATGTACCGTTTTTTTTCAACATTGACACTGTTTTGCGGAGTAGGCAGAATGATGCCCACTGGAAAACGTAAGCGCCTGTGAACTCAGCGACTGAAACTCCTAACTCGTCAGCGAGTGGGGATAAGTCTGGAGTGCATGGAGGTGCAGTTTTCTAGTGTTTGCCGATTGGTTATGGTGTCAAAGGAGGAATGGATGAGCGGCCCTATGGTTAGCTTGTTAGTGGAAGTCCCAGAAGAACTCCACGAATCGCTTCAGTGTTATCTCGATTCTCATCCGGCCTGGAATCAGCAACGGGCGTTCTGCGCTGCGTTATCGCTTTTCCTGATGCAGAATGGCAACTGCGATCGCCGCGTTAATCGTATCTATCTCGATACGCTGTTTGACTTCGCGGCTTAACTCAGTTCGACTCCGGCGGGAATGATCAGCATGGGCTGGGGTTCCCGCCACTTTTTTTGTCTGGATCAACGAAATTAGGCGATCGCGATCGCTCGTTTCTGGCCCCGGATGCCACGGGGCGACGGTTGATTAAATAACGGTTTAACGTCCTACTGTTGCCCAAGTCAGTTTGCTAAAGTGAGCAGGCGCAAACAAGTATGGGCGGCCCTGGATGAGGCGAATGGTCAGGGCGTGTCGTTAGAAACAAGGTGCATCGTCAGGTTGGCTCGGTACGGCCACGACGGGTGTCGGTCAGTTGCATGAGGTTCTTGTCATTATGTCCTCCAGTGAGTTGAGGCCCGCGTCGGCTCAAGTCTTATGGGCCAAAGTGGTGGGTCTAGGTCTAGTGCAGGGTGCGATCGCCCTCATGTGGGTGATTTACAACCTGTACTTGGTGGAACTGCTGACTCAGGTGGGGCTACCGCAGACCCTGGCGACCGCGCTGCTGGTGGTAGAAAATCTGCTGGCCATGGTGATGGAACCGCTGATGGGCAGCCTGAGCGATCGCTTTCAGCAGCAGTTGGGGACGCGGTTTCCGCTGATTAGCTTGGGGGCAATTTTGGCCGCTGGCGCGTTCCTGGCTCTGCCCATTGCGGTGCTAGGGGGTTGGGCAGCAGCAGCACGCTGGATATTGCCCCTGATGCTGGTGCTGTGGGCGCTGACCATGACCATCTTTCGCAGTCCGGCGATGTCGCTGCTGGGGCGCTACGCCTTTGGCACTCGGTTGCCTCAGGCGGCGAGTGTGTTGACCTTGGTCGGGGGCGTAGCGGGGGCCATGGGGCCACTGGCGAGTGAACGAATTCTCAGTTGGGGGCCAGTCACCGCGTTTGCGTTGGGCTCGGTGGTCTTGCTGGTGGCGGCGTTTGTTTTGCGGGTGACCGCGCCTGAGGCTCCGGCAGCGGTGGGAGATGATCTCGCTCAGCCTGCGACTCAGGATATTTCAATAGCCGGGCTGGCCTTGATCTTTGGGGCGGGCGTCGGGGTGACGCTGGGCTTTCGTTCGTTAATGCTGCTCTTTAGCCGGGTGCTCAACGGTCAAGTGCCTGACGGCAATCCGAGTTTGGTTTTGGGCACGGTCTTTGTCACGCTGGCGTTGACGGCCATTCCGGCGGGAGTGCTGGCGGTGCGCTTGGGCAATCGGCGAGCGATGGTATTGGGGTTGGCCGCTTTGGCGTTTGTGAGTGCGGCAATCGCCGCCGTGCCCAACAATGGAGCCGCGATCGCCCTGGCAATCCTGTTTGGGGCGGCGTTCAGCTTGGTTTCCAACGGCACCATTCCCTTCGCGCTGTCCTTGGTGCCTTCCTCCAAAGCGGGGCTAGGCACTGGCATGTTTTTTAGTGGCGGGGCGGCGGCTTCGTCGCTATTTGGCACTGTGGCCGCAGCTTTAAAGACGTTGCCGGTCGGCTTGCCCAGTCTGGTCGGCATCGTTGCCCTCGTGCTGGCGGGCAGTTGCATCATGGGTGCCCCCCGGCGGTTGTCGGCTCCTGTTAGCGACCCGGTGGAATCTTAGTCGGTAGCTCTGTATCGAGCTCAATGTGAGCAAGGATGACTGTGTCTTTTCAAGCCTTTCGCGATCGCTACCCCGATGCTCAGATCCTCAGTGAGTTGCTGCTGGTGGAACGCGAACGCTTTGTCGTCAAAGTCACCATTACCACAGCTTCATCGGGAGTCGCCTCAGGGTTAGCGACCCACACCGCGATCGAAGTCGCCGAAGACCAAGCGCGCCTCAGAGCCATGGCCGCCCTGGGCTATGCCGCGACCGAGCCAGTGGCATCGGCCAGTCCCCTTCATCCCCAATCAACCGCTCCTCTACCGGCCCCAGAGAGCGCCCCTGAGCCCTCCCCATCTCAGTCAGCCATGGCGGCCCCGATCTCGCCGCCAACCGCAACCGAGCGAACGCCCAAGCCCAAACCGTCACCGTCGAAACCAGCAAAAGCGATCGCCACCTCCCAAACGGTGGCCAAAATTCAGCCCCAACCCGAGGCGATCGAGCCTCAGTTAGCCAGCTTTGAGGACGATGACAGTCATCTCGACGGGGATGACTTTGAGGAAACGATCGCCCCAACCGAAGAGCCACTGCCCGTATCGGAAGCGCCGCCCGAACCTGCTGCCGCCCCCATCTCCGCTGAATCATTGCCCGCGCCGATCAACCTGTCTGATGTCATTGCCCAAACGGATATTGAGTTGCGCCGCCTCGGCTGGTCGGTGGAAACGGGACGCGAATATTTAGAACAGACCTATCAAAAGCGATCGCGCCACGAGCTTTCCGAAGAAGAGCTGATCCAATTCCTCTGCCACCTGGAATCCCTATAACCTTCATCCAGGTCTAGCCATGGAGGTTTACAGCCAAGCCAAAAAGTTGTGGCAGACACATTCCAGCAACGTGCCCAACATTCCCGCCAGGTATCGGTGTGGAAGGATTCGTCGTTGATATGGTCATTGCTGATTACCAACAGCTTGTTAAGGAGATTCCAATTAACGGTACCGCAGGCGTTTTGGGGATGGGCGCGGATGACCTGGAAATTGGACATCTTCTTTTTTGCTCTTGCTTTTGATATTGCCTTTTTCAAACTGAGATTGTAAGTTTCAGGCGATTGATGCATTGGCTGTGCGCTGCCAAATAACTATTCAGAGGGACAGTCGGCTTTACCGCAGAGAAAGCACCCGACAAGATCGGCAATCGCCCATAAATTTGCCAAAATTGAGGCGTCCAGTTCCGCAGCCGATTGACTTCTTTTAATGCCATCCTCCCCCTCCCCAAAAAACTTTCAAGACATTCTCAGGCAACGGCAGCAATCTAGTTTCGTAGGGCGAAAGGATCAGCTCGATTTATTCCGGCAAAATCTGACCTATTCGCCGGAGGATGCCCGACGATACTTTGTGTTTAATCCTTGGGGACAAGGGGGAGTGGGCAAAACCACCCTCTTGAGACAGTTTCGAGAGATTGCCCGCAGTCAGGGCGGTATTACGGCCTACATCGATGAGGGGGAGCGCGATATTCCAGGAGTGATGGCTCGCTTTGCCCGTGATCTGGCGCAGCAGGGGTATGAATTGCCAGAATTTAGCAAGCGCTATCGCCTTTATCGCCAAAAGCAGGAAGAGTTAGAAGCTGATCCCGAAGCGCCCCAAGGATTTTCTGCCTTGATTGGGCGCACCATGGCAAAAACGGCGGTGAAATTGGGACGTCAGGTGCCGGGGGCGGGGGTCGCCTTTGACCTGGTGGATGAAGAGGCGGTCGCGACTCAAGCGGGGGAATGGGCAACCTTTGTGGCGAAGAAACTGGGCAACAAGGATGAAGTCCATTTGATTCGAGACCCGGTGGCGGTGCTCACGCCGCTGTTTTTGCAAGACTGGGGTCGGGTAGCATCACAAGTCGATGTGGTGCTGATATTTGATACCTATGAGCGCACGGGCGAGTTTTTGGATGATTGGCTGCGGGATGTGTTGCAAGGTAGCTATGGTGAGGTGCCGATCAACTTTTTGTGGGTGATGGCGGGGCGAGAAGAGCTAAATCGCAATCGCTGGGCGACTTATGAAGGCATCATGATCCGCTTGCCACTAGAACCGTTTTCCGAGGCGGAAGCTCAGCAGTATTTAGCGAGCAAGGGTGTCACCGATCCCGGCACGGTGGCGATGATTTTAAATTTGTCGGGATGTTTACCGCTGCTGGTTGCCACACTGGCGGAAGGGACCCCTGATCACCCTGATCAGGTCGGTGATGCGAGCGATACGGCAGTCGCTCGGTTTCTGAAGTGGGAGAGTGACCCGCAACGACGACAAGTGGCTCTGGATGCAGCGCTGCCGCGATCACTCAACCAAGATATTATTGCCCAATTGCGTCCTGATGATGGAGCAGATGAACTATTTGTTTGGCTGAAGCAAAAACCCTTTGTACGAGAACGCACGGATGGCTGGGCGTATCACGATGTAGTGAGAGCGCAAATGCTGCGCCATAAGCGACTAACCTCGCCCCAAAGCTGGGCTTATTTGCATGGCAAGCTGGCAGATTATTACCAGGCGCAATGCGGTGCCCTGGCATTGGAAGAAAACGATCGATACACGGATCTGACATGGCAAGTTCATCAGTTGAACGGGATGTATCACCGCCTATGTCAAGCGCCACAAAAGCAATTGCCCATTGTGCTGAACGAGTTTTTGGTGGCTCTGAAGAACAAACGGACATTTGCTGAGCGATGGGCTGACGTCATGGTCCAGGCCGGTAAAGACAGTGAGATGACCGCAATTGAGTACTGGGGCCACCAATTGGCTGGGGGCTTAAAAGCCTACAGTAAAGATCGTTATGACAAAACCCTCGCAATGTTTACCGCATTAATAAACTGTCGTGAAATTGCCCCACAATGGCAGCCAATTGCTTTTGGATGGCGTGGCAAAACTTACCGATTGATGGAGCTGTATGAGAACGCATTAGACGACTTTAATCGCGCTATTGAGCTTGACCCAGAATATCAATGGGCAATGACTGAAAGAAGTCTCACTCATTGGATAACAGGGAGTTACGAAAAGGCACTGCAAGACTCTAACCGGGCAATTCAGCTTAATCCTGAATACGATTGGGCAATTGCAAACCGAGGTAAAACTTACCAGTTGATGAAGCGGTATGAAAAGGCACTGCAAGACTTCACTCGCGTCATTGAACTTGACTCCAAGTTTGAATTAGTTCTTGCAGAAAGAGGCAAAACCTATCAGTTGATGAAGCGGTATGAAGAGGCACTGCAGGACTTCACTCGCGCCATTGAACTGAACCCAGAATATCAATGGGCGATCGCCCAACGCGGTCAAACTTATCGGTACATGGAGCGGTATGAAGAGGCGCTGCAGGACTTCACTCGCGCCATTGAACTGAACCCAGAATATCAATGGGCGATTGCCCATCGCGGTCAAACCTATCGATTAATGGCGCGATATGAAGAGTCGCTGCAGGACTTCACTCGCGCCATTGAACTGAACCCAGAATATCAATGGGCGATCGCCCAACGCGGTCAAACTTATCGGTACATGGAGCGGTATGAAGATGCGCTGCAGGACTTCACTCGCGTCATTGAACTTGTCCCTAAATATGACTGGGCAATTGCCCAACGCGGTCAAACCTATCAGTTAATGGAGCGGTATGAGGAGGCGCTGCAGGACTTCACTCGCGCCATTGAACTTGTCCCCAAATATGACTGGGCGATCGCTCATCGCGGTCAAACTTATCAGTTAATGGAACGATATGACGAAGCTCTGCAAGACTTTACTCGGGCCATTGAACTTGTCCCCAAATATGACTGGGCAATTGCCCATCGCGGTAAAACTTATCAGTTAATGGAACGATATGACGAAGCCCTGCAAGACTTTACTCGGGCCATTGAACTTGACCCCAAATATGACTGGGCGATCGCCAATTGCTGCCTGACCTACTTACTTTCAGGGCAATATCACGAAGCAATAGAAAATTGTAATCTTGCTCTTGAATTAGACAGTAAGAACCCTCACTGTTTACTTATTAGAGGCACTGTATACAAAGTCCTTCAACAGTTGGAGTTTGCTGAAGCAGACTTTTCTGCAGCAATTCAATTAACTCAAGCAGAGTATGAAAAGGATCCTAGCGATGGGCACAACATATTCCCGCTGGCGCTGTGTCATCTGGCCGCAGGAAATGAAGAGCAGGCTAAGCGCTATTACCGAGACGCTCTACACTGCCAGGCCAGTCGCCAGAGCATTCAAGATGCCATTCAAGACCTTAAGACCTTTCTGAAGATATTTCCCGATCATCGGTTAGCCCGCCAAGCCCGCCAAGTACTGCAAAAAGCTTTGCAAAATCGAAGTGGATAGATTCAAATAAGTGGTTGGGACAACCTCATCGAAATAGATTCAATTGCTACTCTCTTTCAATCCGTAGACAGGTAAGTGTAATGGTTCAGGCTGTGCTCGTAATGCTGGAGCAGCAGTTGCGCCTCCTGAATGGTGATTTTGCCGTCTTGCAAAGCATATTCTGAACGGCGGCGAATGTTTTCGATCAGGTCTTCGGAGTCGTACTGTACATAACTGAGCACTTCCGTCATGGTGTCGCCTTTCACCACGTGCTCGATTTGATAGCCCTTGGGCGTCATGTGAATGTGGACAGTGTTGGTGTCACCGAATAGATTGTGCAGGTTGCCCATGATTTCCTGATACGCGCCGCCGAGAAATAGGCCGAGATAGTAAGGCTCTTGCTCCTTCAAGGGATGCAACTCCAGCACTGACTTCACATCTCGCAAGTCGATGAACTGCTCGATTTTGCCGTCGCTATCGCAGGTGAGGTCAGCCAGGGTGGCCCGGTTCGTCGGCTCCTCATCCAACCGATGGATGGGCATGATGGGAAACAGTTGGTCGATCGCCCACGCATCGGGCATGGACTGAAACACCGACAGATTGATGTAGTAAATCGACGCCAGATTCTTGTCCAGATCTTCCAAATCGTCGGGCACGTACTCTTCGTGGCGCACCAGTTCTAAAATGCGGCGGCAGCAAGCCCAGTACAGCCGCTCGACTTTGGCCCGTTCCGTCAAGCTCAAGTAGCCAAAGTTAAACAGACTGATGGCCTCGTCTTTGAACTGAACGGCGTCGTGGTAAGCCTCTTGGTAATTTTTGATGGTGACGTGGGCGTAGGTGTCGTACAGCTCGCGCAGTAGCGCGTGGTCGTCTTCCGTCGGGGGCTCAATGGCTTCTAAACCGGGGCGATCGCTGGTGCCCAACACGTCAAACACCAGTACCGATTGATGGGAGGCGATCGCCCGCCCACTTTCGCTGATCAGCGTGGGCACAGGCAGATTGCGCGCCGAACAGGCTTCCTGCACTTCCGCCACTACATCATTGGCGTAGTTTTGAATGCTGTAGTTTTTCGACGCCGAAAAGTTGGTTTTAGAACCGTCATAATCCACCCCGAGCCCGCCACCAACATCGAGATAGCCCATCTGGGCACCGAGTTCCGACAGTTCTACATAAATTTGGCAGGCTTCCCGCAGGGCGTCTTTGATCACGCTGATGGCGGAAATCTGGGAACCAATATGGAAGTGCAGCAGTTGCAGACAGTCCAGCATGTCGGCGGCCTTGAGCTGCTCCACCGCGCTGAGCACTTCGGGAATGGCGAGGCCAAACTTAGCGCGATCGCCCGCCGAGCCCCCCCACCGGCCAATCCCTTTGCTGCTGAGCTTGGCCCGCACCCCGAGAATAGGGCGAATATTCAGCCGCCGACTAGCCTCGATCACCAGGGGCACTTCTTCCAACTGCTCCAGCACGATGATCGGGGTGTGCCCCAGCCGTTGACTGAGCATCGCGGTTTCCACATATTCCCGATCTTTGTAGCCGTTGCAGATCAGCAAAGCACCGGGATTATCCAGCGTCGCCAGAGCAATCAGCAGTTCCGGCTTCGAACCCGCTTCCAGACCAAAGCGATGGGGCTGCCCAAAGCGCACCAAATCTTCCACCAGGTGGCGCTGCTGGTTACATTTCACCGGAAAGACGCCGCGATAGACGCCGCTGTAGCGGTAACGGGCGATCGCTTTGGCAAAACAGGCATTCAACCGCTCAATCCGGTCTTCCAAAATGTCGGAAAACCGGATCAGAATCGGCAAACCCAGATTGCGCTGCTTGAGTGCCGTCACCAGGTCGTAGAGGTCGAGGGAACCGCCGCGATCTCCCTTGGGTGCGACCATCACATGCCCTGCCGCGTTAATGGAAAAGTAAGGCTCGCCCCAGCCATGAATGCGATACAGTTCTTCGCTGTCTTCAATCGTCCAGAGCGCCCGCGCCTGAGCATGATGGGGATCTGCATTGACCTGAGATCGCAGTGCTTGCAGCATTGCTTCGCTAGATTGCCGAGTCGGTGACATATGCGCTTTATCCTCTTTTGCACTGCACAGGGAAACTGGGAACTGAGACAAGGTTCCGGACTCTCAGGCCCACCAGATGGTTCATCGCTCCGTTAAGCGTAGCAGGGCGATCGCTGCACTCTCTGGAGTTGTCGATAGACTACTACCAACCCTTGATGTTGTGGTGATTTTACGTCTCGGCACGACCATTGCACTGAGAGCCTATCCGGAAACCCCAAAAAGCGATCGACACAGATCACCAAAAAGCTTGACACACCGTAGGGTGGGCACCGCCCACCGTCATAAAATCCAAGCAGTCGGATAGGCTCTTATAGACTAAAAAGTCGTTCAAGTTTCCGCTATCTCCCGCAAGTATGCTCGATGCTCAACGCATAACCCAGGCACTCACGGGCTCCGCCGCTGAGTTGGGTCTGCAGGCTGAAGTCGCCTCCCTCCGGCCAGACTTTCAGCTCCATCTTTACGAACAATTGCCCTCAACCAATGAAACCGCCTGGCAACTCATTGACCAGGGCAGCGGCGCGGGCACCGTCGTCATCGCCGCCAGGCAAACAGCAGGGCGGGGGCAATGGGGCCGCACTTGGGTATCGCCGCCAGGGGGCCTTTACCTGTCTCTCGTGTTGGAACCGGAGTTGCCCCTACCCCAAAGTTTTCTGCTGACGTTGACGAGTGCCTGGGGCATCGCCACCAGTTTGACGAATTTGGGCGCGCCGATCCAAATCAAGTGGCCTAACGATCTCGTGAGTCAGCAGCGAAAGGTGGGCGGCATTTTAACCGAGAGTCGGTTAGTCAAATCCCCCACGGCGGGCGATGCCCCGCAATTGCAGCAAGTCGTGGTCGGCGTGGGCCTGAATTGGGATAACCCCTTGCCAGACAACGCGATTTCTGTGCGCGAGCTGTGGCCTGAGCCATCCGTGCCCAGGGTAAAAACGCTGGAAGCACTGGCCGCGATCGCGCTGCGGGGCATCTTGCAAGGACTGTATTACTGGCAGCAGCAAGGCAACGCCGCTTTCGTAAACGCCTACACCCAAAAACTGGCCCATCAAGGAAAAACAGTTACAGTGGACGGGCACACTGCTAGGGTCGAGGGCGTCTCTTTACAGGGTGAATTGATCGTGAGTGTGCAACACGAGGGTAAAAACTTCGTTCGATCTTTAAAGCCAGGTGAGATTCGCCTAGGCTACAATTACTGAGGTTTATCGTGGTGTCTGACGGAGCAGCGAATATGCAGCCGGAGCAACTCTCCCGCCAATCGAACGCTCATCTAAAGTCCCTGGCATCTGGGGGCACTCTTTTGTGGTTGAGCAGCGTTGGGGCCATGAGTGCGACGCTACTGCTCGGCAGTCTGCCCGTTCGCGCCGAGGCCGACCGCCCGATGGAGATTCCCACGGCGGTTGAGACCGTAGCGCCCGTTTCGCCCGCCGCAACTTCAGCCGAGTCTTTGTTGAAGCCACAGCTGAGCTCAGCCCCTTCTCCTGACTCTAATCCGCCCTTTGCCACCCCCGTATTTGAATCTTCGGCCCCCGCAGAGGCGAGTCCCCTGCCCGATGGCTCGGTTGCGGATAGCGTCCCGCCAGTTGAGGTCAATGCCGAAACCCTGCTCAACAATCCGTTAATTGACACCACTGATTACAGCTTGGGGGCAACCCGGTCTCCCGATTCACCATCTCTGCTGTTTTCCGATCGCGCGACTGGCTGTCAACTGACGGTCGGACAAGGGCAAGCTGTCGCTGGCAGCCTCTGCGATCGCTCGACACAAGCCAACAACTCCCCGGCTAACGGCAGCGCGACCGATAATGAAGGTACCCAGTTCTCAGTGGGACCAGTGAGCGTCGGTGGCAATGGCGTCACCATTGGCAACACGACGGTCATCAGCCGCGAATACTTCAATGAAAAGCTGCGCTCTCTGAACGTGATGCGGCGCGGCACCCAAGAGTTTGTCTTTCCGCTGGCGATCCCCTCGCCCATTACGTCACTGTTTGGCTGGCGCACCCATCCGATTTTTGGCGATCGTCGCTTCCATACGGGGACTGACTTAGGCGCGCCCGAAGGCACCCCCGTTGTCGCGACCCAAGATGGCGAAGTTCACATCGCCGACTACATGGGGGGCTACGGCCTGATCGTCATCCTTCGTCACGCCGAAGGCACCCTGGAAACTCGCTACGCCCACCTCTCTCGCATCTTGGTGCGACCGGGTGAAAGGGTACAGCAGGGCGAAGTCGTCGGGTTGGTCGGCAGCACTGGTAACTCCACCGGCCCGCACTTGCACTTTGAGCTCCGCGAATTGACCGCACAGGGCTGGATCTTGCTGGATCCCAACGAATTGATTGCCTACGCCGTCACCAACCTGGCCGACGTGCTGAATAATCCGCTCTTAGCACTCGGGCTAGAGTCAGATGAAACCTCCGAGGCTGGCCTCGGTGCAGACATGGAATTGCCCTATCGCCCGGCTCAACCCAACGCCAACTAAATTTCTGCTGCTGTCCCTGAGGGGTCTTCGCGATGCCGTCAGGGTTGCGGACCTTGCTTCCTTTGGAAGAGCGATTTAGATAAAGCAATAGCCCAACTCAGCAAACCCTAGCGTTATCGAGGGTTTGCTGAGTTGGGCTATTGCTTTATTTAGACTGCATCTAGCGGCTAATCAAACACCCAAAAATCGTTAGAGAACGTAAACGACTCCTCTCAATCATGTGTGTTTTTTTAGTTTCTTGTTATTAGCATTGCATCTCTTCTCAGATCATCTAGCAATGTAACAGATGTGAGTAAATCACTATGTTTGAGATGGCAGTAAGTTGTTTTTGCTACAAAAGAAAACGCTTCATTGTCCAAATTGAACCGATGACTAGAGCGCCGAAAAATAGGTGCTAAAACGGTATCAAGCGTTATCGATCTAAGCGATTGGTATTGTTATTCCTATATGTCAAACGGGTATATATAGCCGCGAATACTGGCGCAGAAATCGGTCAGTATCGCTCTCATTGCACTAAACCTTCTGCCAATTTTTTGCTTGATGGGTTGTCGTGGTGAGTCGAATTCAACCCTGTCGCAGGTTTTTGATTGCCGAGCAGTGGCTCATCCCATTCAGCGATCGCGCTGATGAGATTGCAGCATTTCCTGCCCCTGCTCAAAGCCTCGAATTAATGACCCGTCGCCTAAAATCGTGACTTGCGAAGCCCATAAAGCGGATTCTGTATTTTTGTCAGCGAGTTGCTCAGACCGATTTCAGACCACCGACCCAGGGGAAAGATTAAATGGCTCAGACGGTCAATAACGAAAACTGTACGCTGTGTAGTGTCTGTCAATCCGTTTGCCCTGAGGGAGCCATCAAGACCCAAGCCGATGGTGACGGCTTTTGGGTTGATCCGACTTTGTGCAACGACTGTGTGAACGAACCGATGCCACTTTGTGCGGAATTTTGCCAGGTGAATGCCGTCGCTAAGCTTCAGCCCAAAAAGGGGCGTTGTAAGAGTACGTTGCTGCCACCCGCAATTCCTGAAATCTTTCTCAATGGCAAAACGAATCCCTTTGCCTCTTCCATCGTCATTTGGGAAAGTTGCAACATTTTGGCGCAGCGTTCTGCCGTTGCCTGGCAGCCCGATGACGAGGGCGCGTGGTGCTATCAGCGATCGGTCAATCGAGGACGGGGCAATCTCAAGTTTCGCCTGGCTGCTGACCCGACAGATGCGGACCTCGTTCCCCTGACGGCGTCAACCACCCAGTCCGAGGATATTTTTGCCGACTTTGATATTCGCGCCGCCTGTGTACACCTGATTTTGGCCGCCCAAATTACGACGTTAAATCAGCCTTGGCAAGAAACCTTGGTCATTAATGACCAACACTTTGAGCAGTATCTCGGTCTTGATAAACGTCGCGATTTGACCAAACTTGAGCGGCTAACCCTGATTAAGTCTTTGGTCTATCAATGCTGTCGGCTATTCGTGACAGTCGATTGGCCCCGCCAGGGCAAAGTACCCGCCTTTTTATTGACCGAGCACCCCGTTTGGCAGCTCATCGATACCCACTACTACTGGGAAGAGGATGCCGAGGGACACAATCATTTAATTGGTCTCAGCTTTACGATCAAAGCCGGAGTCTGGGCCAAGCATTTCCTCAATAAGCAAGACTATCGCCGCCATCGTGCCTTTTACCAATACGGGGCACTGCCGCAATCTCTGTTGGCAGAGGTGATGAGTAACTGGCAACAACACGAAGGGGCCGTCCGGTTACTGCTCTGGCTCTTGTTTAAGCTACGGTTGGGCGACCAGCATCGCATGACTGTTCGGACACTGCTCAAAATTGCCTATGGTGCCGATCGCCTCACCGAAGCCACGACCGTGCGGGGAGCCCACAAAAGATTACTCAAAACTTTTGAAGGGGATTTAGAGGCGGTCTATCACTATGGGCTCACGCCAATTTTTGATGCTGAAACGTATCCCCCCGATATTCAACCGATGTGGATGCGCGTGAATCAAATTCCAGACTCAGCGGACGAAGCGTTGGCCTTTTGGACAGAGGATGCGAATCATCATCTCAGTCTCACGGATGCCGCCCCCCGGGATAAATGGCAACGCCTGCTGAATGCCCGGCTCTGTGGCTTTGAGCTGTCTGACGAGTGGCAGCAGACCATTAAGAAAAAGTCGGTTACCCGTCGACAGACGGCGAAACCAACCCCGGCAAAAATGACGGATGTGATTCCTAGCGATGTGATTAAGTCGGCCCGACAAGAGCAGCAACTCTCGCAGCGGGCATTAGCCGAACGGCTGGGCAAGAGTCAAAGTTGGGTGCGCGATGTGGAAAGCGGCCGCTTTGGCATCAACGTTCAGGATCAATTGCTGTTGCGCACGATCCTAAATTTAGTGCCTGACGAGCCGGCCACCCAGCAGGATGAGCGATAAGGGTTAGGCAATGAAATGACCCGGCTACTAGAGCTCTGCCGTTTTCACCTGTCTGAGTAGCGGATCTAAGCGACCTTGGCGATCCAGGGCATACAGGTCATCGCAGCCGCCGATATGATCGTTGTTGATAAAAATTTGGGGCACCGACTTGCGCCCGTTGGCGCGTTCGGCCATGCGCACTCGGGCAGCCCCATCACCATCAATTTTATATTCCTGATATGCCACCCCTTTCCACCAAAGCAGTAGCTTAGCGCGAATGCAGTAGGGGCACGTCTGCCAGGTGTAAATCTCGACATCAGCCTGGACGTCGGCTGAATGGCGATTAAAGAAACGGTTGAGCAGCGCAAACATGATGAATGGGTCGCGATCGCTTAGAAAACTCTTCGCTTGCTAGCATGACGCATCTGCTTAGGGACGGCAAGTTGCCTCGATGCGTGTCTAACGGTGAACCGCCAGGATAGTGGTGCCAACGGGTGAAATTCTTAATCCTTAAGACAGCAAGTTTTTGTGGGTAAAGGGTTTGGCGGTTTCACCAGAATAGGTGGCGACAATGTGGCCATTCCCAATCAGGTGATATTTATAGGTCACAAGCCCCTCTAACCCTACCGGCCCGCGCGGCGGCATGGTTTGGGTACTGATGCCCACTTCGGCTCCGAACCCGTACCGGAAGCCGTCGGCAAAGCGAGTAGAGCAGTTGTGATAGACCCCAGCGGCATTGACCTGACTGCGGAAGGTGGCGGCAGCTTCTGGATCTTCCGTGACAATCGCATCCGTATGGCGCGACCCATAGGTGTTGATGTGGGCGATCGCCGCCGACAAGGAATCCACCCCTTTGATAGCCAGTACCAGATCGCTATATTCCGTCGCCCAATCGGCCTCCGTCGCGGGCGTTACGTCTGGCAGAATGGATTGGGTCAACGCATCACCCCGCAGTTCCACCCCATGTTGTCGCAGGGCAGTTGCTAGCTGGGGTAAAAAATCGGCAGCGATCGCTTCGTGTACCAGCAAGGTTTCGATCGCGTTGCAGGCCGAAGGATAGCCGACCTTAGCGTCGATCGCAATTTGGATGGCTTTCTCAAAATCGGCCACTTGGTCCACATACAGGTGACAAATACCGTCAGCGTGTCCCAGGACCGGAATGCGCGTGTTGTCTTGCACAAACCGCACAAACGAATTGGAACCGCGCGGAATAATGAGATCCAGATACCCTTCTAACGCCAGCATGGCGCGGGTCTCTTCGCGGGTGGTCAACAGTTGCACCGCCTCCGGATTCACGCCAGCAGCTTCCAGGCCCGCGCGAATGGCCGTCACCAGCGCCTGACAAGAGCAGACGGCTTCTTTGCCGCCTTTCAAAATTACGCCGTTGCCCGATTTCACCGCCAGGCTCGAAATTTGCATGACAGCGTCGGGACGAGATTCGAAAATCACTCCCAATACGCCCAACGGGGCGCTGATGCGTTGCAGTTCCAAGCCAGTATCCAACTCGGTGTGGAGCTGAACGGTGCCTACCGGATCGGGCAGTTTCGCCACATCACGAACGCCCGCGATCGCCCCTGCCAGCTTCACGGCATCCAGTTTGAGGCGATTGTAGAGCGGTTTCGCCAGTTGATCGGCGATCGCGGCTTCACAGTCAGCGGCGTTGGCGGCCAAAATGGCTTCGCTCTGGGCTTCGAGGGCGTCGGCGATCGCGGCAATGGCTCGGTTCTTGGTCGCCGTGGGCAGTGGGGCCAGGGCTTGGGCTGCGGCTCGTGTGCGTTGCGCAATAGGCAACAAATCCACTGCGCTGGAGGTGCTATTTGTCGTCGCCGCCTGAGATACCGTCATCGTTGCAAGTTCCCGAACCAGAGTGCAGTCTCAAATTTTAACAAACCCGCCCGAACCAAAAACGATTCGAGCGGGTTAGCCAATGATCGATTGTGATGCTTTACAGCCCGCTAGATCAGCGTCAATTCGGGATATTCAGCAATCATTTCGTCAGCTGTCAGCGTCTCACCCGACGCTTGAGGAGTCCAGAGAATTTCGACGGCCAAGAGGCGATCGCTCGACACGGCCCCCAACGTGCTCAACGCCTGACGCACATCCTGAGTCGAAGACACCTTGGGCAGATTGAGCTTGCCCTGAGTGGCCACAATCACTGAGGCCACGATGTATTGACCGGGTTCAGCCGTCGCCAGCTCCCCGGCCTCAGCTTCCTTAGCGGCAGCCTGCTGCAAGCGGTTGTTCACATTGCTCACCGACTCGCCCGTAAACTTGCTGCGCTCAGCTAGCGCCAGTTGGTTGAACTTTTGCTCGGCCGACAGTAAGCGGGTGGCTTCGGTCTGAGCAGTCGCATACTGCCAGTATTCAGGGTGACGCAGCAGAGACAGGCTCGCTTCTTGCAGCACCTGCGTCAGCCCAGTGGTCGAAGACGTGTCTGCCGACAATGCCATGCGGTTGAGGTCTTCTTGCAGAGAACGGGCCTCAGCCAACAGACCAATTTGCAGCTTAGCGACCGACACCGCCGGATTATCTGCCGCACCCATGCCGCCATCGTTATCGCTGCCCATCTCACGCACGGTGCGCATGATGAAGTTGGCTAAACCGATGAACAGGATGATCGTGAACAGACCGCCAAAGCCCCCGCCAAACCCAAACAGCGGAAACAAGAACGGGAAACCAAAGCCGCCGCCGGGATAGTAACCGCCCCCGCTGGGGCTGCGATAGGACGGACTCGGCGCCACTCGGGTTGGCGCCCGGAAGCTGCCGCCCCCAATGCGACCACCCGCCCGCGCGGCGAGGGCACCATCCGCATGACCAAAGACCAAAACGCCCACAAGAGCGATCGCCATCACTGGCTTAATCAGGGGCTTGAGACGACGAAAAAGGTTGTGAAGCTTGAAACCCATAATGCTATCCAGACAGTTTTTATCGCGAACTATACAGCGCTCTCTCTTACAGGTACACCATCAGGAGAAGGCGCGATCGCAGTTGTTCATACTGTAACGTTCTTTTAACAAGCCTTTGGGGAACTTAACCTCATGTTTGGATGGGCAATTTCCCTACCTCCAGCAGTCATCCTGTCGGGTTTTCCAAACAGCTCGGGCAAACAGCTCATGCCACGTAACTTTGAGACTTTGTGATGCTCAAGGGCGATCGCGATTTTCTGTAGACTCCAGTCCTACAGGCCACTGGTTGGGTAGGTTGCCAGCCTGTCGCCATTCCACACCTCTGCTCGGCGGCTCATCACCCTGGGCACAAAAATGGGGGATGAGCATTGTGCTCGCTCCCCCCGATAACAGTCCAATCGTGCCACCGTGCTATGCGGCTAACTGCGCCGCCACCTTATCGGCTTTCAACATGTGATAAGTGATGAAGAGCTGCGTCAACGCTAAGGGATAGCTTTGCAAAGTTTCCCCAGTTGTGCCGACCAGCTTACCGATCTCGTCATTGCCTTCGAGGCTGCAAAATTGCCCTAAGTAAGGCACTTCACCACACAAAATCCGCTCCAGCTCTTGCACCTGTTCTTGGGTCGCTTGACCATCAATTTCCAGCACATCCACGGGCTTGCCCATGTCCCGGTCAAGCACCAAGCGAATGGCATCTCCCAAGTGATTGCCCGTATCGTCCAAAATATGGGTGAAATCGGGGTGGGGAATGGTGGGGCGCAGCACTAATTTCACGTCGAGCAGCAAGTCATCTTTGCCGCCGTTGCCCTCAGCTGGGGGATAAAAGCTGACAATCACGTCGGCCCACTGCCGTTGGGGCCGGATAAAGGCTTCGGAATCGGGCTCGCGCGCCTTGAGCTGATCGAGCACTTGCTCTTCGGTGTAACCGCGTTTGCGAGTATCGCGCTTGATTTTCCAGGTGGCGCGGATTTCCTCAGGAGGCGCGAGGTACACCATCACGTCGTAGCAGTTGCGGGCGATCGCGGTGGAATATCCTAACAGCCCTTCCACAATGACAAACTTGGTCGGCTTGATGTATTCAGGCGGATCAAACATGCCCGTGGTGTGGTTGTAGATCGGCTTCAGAATAGGTTTGCCTTCTCGCAGTAGTTGCAAATGCTGTTCGATGATGTCGAGATAATTGCAGTCAGGATGCAGCGCCGAGATACCCATATCTTTGCGCTGTTGGCGATCGTAGCGGTGGTAATCGTCCGTACAGATGGCCGTGACCTGATCCTCACCTAAAATCTGACCGATCCCACGGGTAAGGGTGGTCTTGCCCGCGGCGCTGTCGCCCACGATCCCCAAAATAATTGGACGATTCGCCATAGTTCCTCCTAACCAAACTGCGCATATTTGCTTATCAATTGATTCTATTAATTGTAGGGATCAATGGATCTGGACTCAAGAAACTTATAAATGCTTTCCCAAAGAATTAGTAATCTTAATCACGCCAGACTCTAGCGTGTCTTGCATCGGGAAAGATGCCTCGCACAGCAATTTGTTTAGCTCGGCAAGGCAACCCTCCTCCCCAATTGCTACGGCTTAGCTATCTGGGTCACACAAATTTACCGATCAACTCGCCATCTCATTCTTGACTGGCACTTTGAGCTTTGGTCGCCACTGAATCTACCGCTGTACAGATGACAGACCATATTGGTTACCGGGATGCTGCTAGTTAAATGTTGTTTGGCTAGAACGCATATGTCAGTCACAATCGGGACTGTGTAGCGCGACAGCCGGGCAACACGAGCAAGTAATTCATCGATCGCTAAATCAGCGTCGTCACTGCCTTCCTAGTCGCATCAATGTCAGCTAGCCAGCGATCGCGATCGCCTTTGCAGCCCCATGGTTTACCTGCTGGTTGCAATGCGAAGTCATAACGAGTATGATTTATAAAAGGAGTTAAGATAGTGCGGCGCTGAAATTCGCTTCACTCGATAGGTCCGCTCAGGAATGATTAGGAGAAATTTTCATGGTTGCAACCACTGCTAAACCCACTGCCCGCTTTTATCCGACCCGTAATGACTTGTCTGCATCTGTGCGAGAGCAGGTAGTCACCGTTTTGAACCAGAGCTTGGCAGCAACGCTCGATCTCAAAACTCAGACCAAGCAAGCGCACTGGAACGTGAAGGGCAAAGATTTTTACCAGCTGCACGAACTCTTTGATGAGATGGCTGGCGAGTTGGAAGAGTACGTGGATATGGTGGCCGAACGAGTCACGGCGCTGGGCGGTACGGCCTTAGGGACTGCCAGAATGGCCGCTGAGCAATCGATTTTGCCGGAGTATCCGGTTGATGCAGTCAGTGGTGCCGACCATGTCACCGCCCTCGCCGATCGCTATGCCGCCTATGCCAAGCATGTACGTGAAGCGATCGATGCAACGGATGAATTGGGCGATGCTGATACAGCTGACCTTTACACCGAAGTGTCACGCACCATTGACAAGCGCTTGTGGTTCTTAGAGGCGCACCTCATTAGCGAATAATGTCTTCGGGCCTTCCCCGTGATTGCCTGAAGCTGCTTGATGACCAGTTGCCCCTATCGCTCTGACTCGGGTTGGAGCGGTGGGGGCTCAGCATGGTATCCAGTTTGCCGTTCACCAACCGGATTAGCGACCCGCATAACGCTCTTCGGCAAAGGGTTCGCCGCGACGGTGATAGCCGTTACGCTCCCAAAAGCCGAGGCTTTCTTCGGCTAAAAACTCAATACCGTTGAGCCATTTAGCGCTCTTCCAGGCGTAAAGGTGGGGGACGACGAGGCGCATGGGGCCACCATGATCAGCGGGCAACGGTTCCCCATAGAGGGTGTGGGCAAAGAAATTTTCGGGACGATTGAAATCCTCTAGGGTGAGGTTGGTGGTGTAGTCGCCGAAGCAATGCAGCAACACATGGGTCGCAGTTGGTTCGACCTGGAGTGTGGCGAGAAAGTCCGGCACCGCGATGCCCGTCCATTTCACATCCAGCTTTGACCAGGTGGTGACGCAGTGAAAGTCGGCGGTGAAATCTTGCTGGGGCAGCGCGAGCATGTCGTCCCAGGTATAGCGCTTGGAGTCCGCGAGCCCCCAGGTTTTTAGCTGCCACTCCCCGCGTGCAATTTGTGGGGTGTCGCCGTAGGTCAAGACGGGAAACCCTTTGGCTAAATGCTGTCCGGGAGGAACGCGATCGCGCATCTCAGGCCCCGGTTTCTCGAAGTATTTCATCGCCTCTCCTTTCAGCAGTCCATCAAAGTTGCCAGTCGCAGTCCTACGGTTCGCCGATTGGCATATTCAGCTTAGAGGATGTTTGAGAATTCATCCGAGGTATCAAATTAGGCTAAGCGTCGCACCATAATCCGAATCATAGCGAGGTAG
>NZ_QVFV01000011.1 GCF_004212215.1 Leptolyngbya iicbica LK | reverse complement strand
CAGTGAGGCATTCATCTACCTCGCTATGATTCGGATTATGGTGCGACGCTTAGCCTAATTTGATACCTCGGATGAATTCTCAAACATCCTCTTAGAGATTGAGGTTCGAAAGCGCCCCCTCGGGGGGATATTTGACCTCGTACTCATAAAAGATGTACTGAGACGATCGCGCTGCCAATTGCGTTAGCCATCGACATTGATGGTCTGGGTCTAGGTCGACGGTGGGTTGGGCCTGAGTGACGTGCACCACGACCTCATCAGAGCGACTAATGGGAATTTGCTCGATCACGGTGACATCAATGGCGTGGTCAAACGGATTAGAGATAGCTAAACGATACGCTCTGAGATCACGTCCCGTCGCTTCGGTTTCTGATTTTTGAGTGACTAATTCCCGCTGAATCGGTACCCGCTCATCAAGTCCCAAACTGAGTTCAAAGGATGCCCCGGGCGCCACGTAGTCAAATGTCTCTGCGCCGACATACCCCCCATCGCGGAATAAATAGGCCGTGCCAGGTAACAAGGGCCACTTATCAGCAGGATTGGTCAACGCTGCGCATAAATAGGCGGCACTGCAGCGCTGGGGGAGCGCCACATAGGTGAGACGGCTTTCGAGTTGCAATTGACCCACCGGGACTCGATGCACTTCGCCGTCACTCAGCACACAGCCTGGCGCGGGTGCAACAAAACAGATGATGGCGTTTGCGGGTTGTAGCTTGGCGTCGCCCACCGGGTCGCTCTCCTTTTGGGGCGGAATCTCGCTGCCGGGCACGGCCCCGAGCATGCGGTAGGTGTCATCCAAAATTGGGCTGGCCGTCTTGCGAGACAGTCGCTTTTGCGAAGTCCCAGATGCAGTGGGCTTAGAGTGCAATGTGGAAGGGAGGCGGAGCAAGCTTGCATCGGGAATTTCGGGCGTTTTTTCTGGTACTGCCGTGGAGACTTTCAAGGCTACGGCTGACCAATCCTCACCCGTCTGCTGCTGCACTTCGGCGATGCAGTCGATTTGCAAGCTGGGCTGATCGGCCTGGAGCCGTACATCATAGGCGGGTTGCCATTTGGCCTCGGTCACATCGTAGACGATGCTGAGGTCGACGATGCCCGGCTGCTGCACGATGAGCGGCAGGCGAATGTGGTATTTGGGGGTTTTGCCGCTGGCTTGAAACTGCTGCAATGCCTGACGAGTGGTTTGCAACTGGTGGTCAAGGTCATGTTTTCGTCGCTCTTGTTCCGCGATCGCTTTACTCAAACGTTGATGGCTGGCGGCTAAGAATTGCGTGAACTCGGTCACGTGGGCGAGGTCAGTCGTTTGTTGGGCCAGGCCCTGGGCTAAAGTCCGGGCGGATTTGTCGGCCAATGATTGTAAAAATGTCTGCTGTTGCTGGAGTCCAGCGATCGCGTCTTTGCAAAGGTGAAACTGGGTTTCGGCCTGGTGAAAGCGATCGCTCAGTTCGGATTCCTGGGCCAACCAGTCATCGTTGCGAAACAGGGGCTTCAGGGTCGGTTTTTGGATGATGACCTGAGCCGTTCCTCGGGCATAAGCTTGAATACTCGGCGGTGCCAGGGTGGCTGGTAGCGGCCCAATATCTAAGATGACTTGCGGCGTCTTGACCTCGAGCTGTCCTTGGCGAGTCACCCGCGCCTGCTCGGGGTAAACAGTGACTGCCACAATCTCAGTCTCAACTGGGATGATTCCTGCGGAACCAGTTTCAGGCATCTGCACGGCTAACTCTCTCGACTGCAAACCACACGTTCAGAAAATCATTCGGTCCATTTGGTCATCACCAATCTCTAAAGAGATTGAGGGGATGCCGTGCAGCACTCGCTTGCAATACAAACTGTGACTGCGTGAGCAGCAAACCAACTGGGTCTCCCAAGAGCGCCGCATTGCACCAGTGCAATAAGCCTAAAGACGGCAGACCCAGAGCAGTGATCTGCCCATTGATGATCTTCATAAGCTGATCTAGCTTATTTCCCTTTACGTTGCGTGAGGGGGGACACCCTGAATGTCTGAGCAAAACTTTGTAGAAAATTCTTTTGAGCAAAGTTTTGGCTAGCGTTGAAGTTGCCAACATATTAACGCTAATACCTATTCATGGTTGCCAGCGGCGGATGCGATCGCGCACTCATCCGCCCTTTGGAAAATCCTTAATACATGGGCGATTGGTCAATGCATCAGAGGTTGGGTACCAATCTCTGGCCCGCGATCGCCGTGAGCCAGACAAAGTTCTAGACCTGGACCAAGCTTGCTGATCTCATTCGATCAGTTTCGATCAGTCCGCTGCTGCACAAACAAAAATTTACAGTGGGGGCGCTATTGTCAACGCCATCTCAAACGTATGTAGCGTTTTGAGAAAACTGATGATTTCGGCTTGAGGAGCGATCGCCGACGTCATTTCACCCAGTAGTCGTTTAACCATCGCCCAATAGGGCTTCTAAAAAGCTAGGTTGAGGCGACGCATTGTCTTGAAAATCGATCGGGCAAGCATAAACTCGGCGGTGACGCTCAAAACCATATTCCCGCGCTAAATCACCGCATGAAGCAGACACCCGCGACAACAGAGGTGGCATGGCCGCGCGGCTAGTAGCCAAAAGGGGATGGCCTTGGCAAATGGTTTTAGATAGGCCCATGGTGACTCCTAAGGACGACTAGAGGTGCCCATCGTGCTACCAAAGTTGACTACTGGCCCTACAGATCAGGCAGTTTTACGCTGGGGCAAGCACTGGGGCAAATGACCGTTACTTGATCAAAGCGGAGAGGACACAATCAACAAAATCAATTTTTCGTAGCTTTATACAATCTTTGTTGAGTCGGCCAACTCGTATGGTTGTTGTGAACTTGCGGATAGAATCAAAAGCCCAATCTAGTAGAGAGCGAGCCAATCAAGATTGAGTGTTGGGAAGGATGAGTCTGAATAGTCTTACATTACCCGTCAGGCGATGCCGATCGCATTTCTGCGGTCAGACCGAAATATTTTGCAACTTCAGACAACTAAGTGTTACTCAAGTCGTTACCTAATTAAGAATAGAAATCTGCTGTCATAGACAGGGATCGATGTGGACTCCATGAGAATTTAGTCATGCGGGGATAAATGGGTGATTGAAGGAATTCAAAAATATTATCCATGACTCGCTGTTCCGCATTAACGGCTGCGGATGGGCTGGCTCGTCAATGATGACTTACTGCTTGTGGCCATGGCTGACCTGATCGGCCGCGCATTAACTAACCCACTCGCAGTGCCAGTGAGATCGGCAGGCTTTCATATAGCCAAAAAAAGGAGGGCGATCGCTGAGTGAGCAATCGCCCTCCTTTTGGGCTATTCAAATAACGAACAGTACTTTTGGAGACTAATCCTCAGCTAAGCGATTATTCAGCTTCGTCACCAGCATCTAGTTGAATCAAATGAATATGCTTATAGCCCAGCTTGATTTCAAACTCATCCCCTGGTTTTAACCCCATTTCATCGGTATAGGTTGAGCCGATGACAATCTGACCATTTTTATGAACGCTTACACGATACGTGGGTTCACGGCCACGACCATCTTTGCCTTTGTCAGGATCTAGCTGAATGCCGCGTGCTTCGAGCAGCGCATCATAGAAACCAGTCACATCGACTCGAATTTGGCCATCTTTTGTCGTGGTGTAGTAACCACACTCCCGAGCCTTTTCTCGCTTGGTTAGATGGGCTAAATCTTTAACTTTTTGCAGTAGGGCCTTGCCCGTCAGCGCATCTGTTTTGGTGCTTGCCATTAGTGAGGGAACCTCTCCGTAACAGTGATTACCACAGGGGATGAATGCATCTTACCGCTAGTTTTTGACACCGCGTGTAGAGAACTAATCGTCAGTTTCAGAAAACTAAGCTTGCTGAACCTAAAAACGCTTCATATCGCCTATTGGCCATTCATCCGGCGAATTATTTGTATTATATTCACACTGATGAATGATGAACACATAAATTGTATTAGAAGTTGGGGCCTTCAGGAAAGATTTAAGCAGGATTATTCGCAGAAGAATTGGCTGAATAATGACTGAATCGCCTTTTCTCCGCTAAGAAATGCTCATTTCCTAGATGAGTAGATTCAATATTGTCAATACTATTGTCGGTGATCAGCACTGCCTAGTTAAAGTGGACTTAGCCGTGACATGTTTTTCTGGCTCAGCGGGGCTAACCTTTCCACTCGAACGCTGATGCTTTGTTTCATTTAACTGTCAAATGCCTGCAGTCAGTGACCGATAACGCTTGCTGATGATATGAGCCCAGACATGATGTGTTTGATTCTCAGTTTTTTTGAGCTGAATTGATGATGAGGCGGAAATCGACATGCCGCAAGTCGTTATTCCACTTAACAGAAAGGTCATGTAACTGTGATGTCATGGGAAGTTGTGGCGCTTGCTGGGGCGGTGGATAGTCAAGCAAGAGAGGATCCTAATTTTGTCTGGTGGCTGACGATCGCAGGCCAGATATCGGCTTTTACCCACAGGCAAATTGGCGAATTTAGAAGGCGTTCTCAAGCGCTGTTCTGCGGGTCAATCTAGCGACGGAAAAGGGTTGACTGGGTGAAAATTATGCTTAGTGGATCGCGATCGCAAATTATACAGATGTTGGGGTCGCGCGATTGACTAATCAAGACGGTTGCGGCGCATCAGCCAAGAATGCGCACGAAGTTCCTAAAGGCTGTTCTCACCATGACGGGTTAGTTAGGATAAGTCTAGCTGAATGGGGCACCTCAGATAATCAAATTCAATCGAGCTGAAAGATCGGTTTTCGAACGGTTGCTGGGCACTGCCAAGGTTAACGAGGGGGCAATTTTGGCGATCAAATTTCGTTCGCCAGCTAGATGTCAACCTTTAATAATCGGAAAAATTGAAAATTTGGCCGCCGTCGGCCAAGGTTACTGTTCTCAACATCCGTTCAGACGTTTTGGCGGGACTTAGGCATAATTTGAACAGTTTGTTTGGGGGAGTGTTGTGAGCAAAGCCCATCAAAATGGTCCCAAGCTTTCCCAAATTCGGGCGCTAGTAGCGGTGGCTGATTTTGGTAGTTTTGGTGAGGCGGCGTTGGAGTTGGGGCTGACTCAACCGACAGTCAGTCACGCGATCGCCACGTTAGAAGATGAGCTGGGGGTGATTTTGCTGGCGCGAGGTCGCCACGGGGCTCAGCTGACGCCAGCAGGTACCGCTGTGACGCAACAGGCGCGAGAGGTCTTGCATCTGTTGGAGCAAATGCAACAGACGGCCAACCTGCACAAAGGTTTGCAGGGCGGTGAAGTGAGGATTGCGACGTTTCGTGGGGCGGCAGCCAACTTATTGCCGCGGATGGTGGCGCAGTTCAACAAAGAGCATCCGGCGATCGCGGTTACCATCACCGAGCATTACGACTTTGGCTATGTTGAGGAACAGATTCGCTGTGGCAAGGCGGATATTGGCATCTCGTTTTTGCCGACCAGTGAGGAGTTTGAGAGTTGGGAACTCATGAGCGATCCGTTTTGGGTACTGTTGCCGCCGACCGCTGAGCCCCCTGATCCGACCTTGACCTGGGAACAACTCATGGCCCTGGCGCTGATTGTTTATCCCGAAGACAATAGTTGCTTTGAGGCGGTGCAGGCGCATTTTCAGCGAGCGGGGTTTACCCTCAAGCCGCGGTATCAGTTTCGTGAGACGAGCACCATTCTCAGCATGGTGGCGCAGGGCTTGGGGGCGGCGATCGTGCCGTCGCTGTCGGCCCATCCGATTCCCCCTGGGGTGAGCATTGCGCGGTTACCTGTCCCCCTCGAACGTCAGGTGGGCGCGATCGTACTGGCAGAGGCGCTGCATCCCCCTGGGGTTTTTGCCTTTTTGCAATTGTTGCAACAGCGATCGCCGGTCACAGCGGTGGACTAAATGGCTTGCTGCCAGGTGACCTCAGGTTTAGAGGTACTGACGAGCAGTTGCCCTCGGGAAATGACCTGACGGACGGTCGCCCGATCGCGAATGGCGGCGATCGCATCTTCGGCATCCAGCGTAATCAGATTGGCGGGTTGTCCTACGGCCAGGCCATATTGGTCGGCCACGTGCAGGGTTTTGGCCCCAAAGCGCGTGATCATGTCATAGCAGGCCATCAGCTCGTCGCGTCCGGTCATCTGGCAAGCGTGTACTGCCATGGAGGCGACTTCGAGCGGATTGCCAGCGCCCAAACTATACCAGGGGTCTTGAATGCAGTCATGGCCCAGACTGAGGTTGAGGCCGTTTTGCCACAGCTCTTTGACGCGCGTCAGGCCCCGTCGCTTGGGGTAGGTGTCAGCGCGGCCCTGCAAGGTCAGGTTAATCAGCGGATTCGCCACAAAATTGATTTGAGCCCGTTTCAAAAAGCCCATGAGCTTGAAGGCATAGGCATTGTTGTAAGACCCAAAGGCGGTGGTGTGGCTGGCAGTCACGCGATCGCCCATATTGCGGCGAATGGCTTCGGCGGCGACGACTTCGACAAAGCGGGACTGGTCATCATCAATTTCGTCACAGTGAATGTCAATCAGGCGATCGTACCGCTCGGCCAAGTCAAATATATAGTGCACCGATTTGACGCCATCTTCGCGCGTGAGTTCGTAATGGGGAATGCCCCCCACGGCATCGGCTCCCATTTTGATCGCATCTTCTAGCCGTTTGGCATTTTCGGGCTGGCTGTAAATGCCATCTTGGGGAAAGGCGACCACCTGCAAGGTCAACCAATCTTTAACGGCTTCGCGGACGGCGAGCAGCGCTTTGAGGGGCGTTTGAGACGGTTCGCTCACATCGGCATGGCTGCGCACAAACAGCACCCCTTGGCTGGCGAGCATTTTGAGGGCGGCGATCGCCCGCTGCTGTACATCTTCTATCGTGAGAGACTGTTTGCGCTCGCCCCAAATCTCAATGCCTTCAAAAAGGGTGCCGCTTTGGTTCCAGCGCGGTTGCCCCGCCGTCAACGCCGAGTCCAGGTGAATGTGGGATTCCACAAATGGGGGACTGACGAGTTGCCCCGCAATATCGAGGGTTTGGTCAGCCGCGAAGTCAAGATCAGGCGAGATCGCGGCAATGACGCCATTTTCGATGGCAATATCCACCACCGTTTGCGGATCTGTCACTAAGCGACCGTGGCGTAACAATAGTGAAGTCATGGGCACGACAGAGCTATCAGTGACTTCACCATACTGGCGATCGCGACTCGCAAACTGTTCGCGACTTTGCCTCTGATGTGATGGAAAAGTGATAAAGCGAGGGTTTGAAAACCATTGAAGCGTAGGGACAAGCGTTCGCCATCACAGTATTTGCATCCAACCCGTCACTCATCCCCCCATTCACCAACTTGGTCAGAATGGGGGTTGCCTGCCAGATTTTAATCACGCGGCGGGTTGACGAAACTGATGAATGGCGGTGATGACCTCAACCCATCCCTGGGTCAGGGCGGCGAGTAGGCGATCGCCCTTGGCCCGACTGGCGGCAGTGGCATCGCCCAAGACCCCACTCTGGGTCAGGTCGCGAGTGACCCAGGCAAACGGTAGCGCCCCTTCCATGCTGAGCAGGCCATCTGTCGGCAACCCCTGGGGATATTCGCACACGGCGCGATCGCTCCGTACTTGATCGGGCAACAGCGCCATCATCAAACTGGTCTCGGCATCTCCGGCGTGAATGCCCAGTTCCAACTCCTTTGCCGTCAGCATTTCCGCCGCCGGATTCGGCACATTCCACACAAAATGGGGAAACACCAGCAGATCGGGATATTGCTGGTGCAGGTCGCGGGCCGCCATCTCGAGCACTTGCGGCTGACCACCGTGGGCATTGAGCCACAGCAATTTGCGAAAGCCAGCGCGATAAAGGCTTTCGGCTGATTCCATCAGCACTTGTCGCAGGGTTTGCGCCGAGAGGGTAATGGTGCCCGGAAAGTGCCAGTGCTCATTCGATTTGCCGTAGTACAAAGGCGGCAACCCGTAGGCCGGAATGGTATCGGGCAGGGCCGTAAGCGCTTTCCCTAAAACCGCTGTCGCGATCGCGGCATCTACCGCCAGGGGCAAATGCGGCCCGTGCTGCTCGATCGCGCCAATCGGTTGAGCAATCACCACATTTTCTTTGTCGGGCAGGTCAGCAATCATTTGCCAGGTGAGGTAAGCAAAGTAGCGCTGAGGAGGAATAAAGCCGTGCAGCATGGGGAGTAGAAAAGACTATCAGGCCCTTAGCCTAGCGAAAACTAGTAGACAGAGCGCACACAGAGTGGGCTGAAATCTGGCTCTTTTTTTGTCAAGCTGAATGAAGGAAATCAATCACCCCTGTTCTGAAAAGCGTCGGAACCTTAGAGCGCATTGTAATGAGTCAACCATTTGCCGATTTGAGTAGCGACGATCGCGATCGCATTATTGAAATGGCGTGGGAAGATCGCACCCCATTTGATGCGATCGAGCTGCAATTTGGCCTGAAAGAGAAAGAGGTCATTAAGCTCATGCGGCGAGAGATGAAGGCCAGCAGTTTTCGCATGTGGCGGAAGCGCGTCACTGGCCGCAGCACCAAGCATCGCCAACAGCGCAGTTTTGAGGCGGGACGCTTTCGCTCGGCTAATCAAAAAGGTTCATGAGCTCAGGGCAGTGGCGGACTCCAATTGTCATCTGCCAGGGCGGCATATTGCCAGCATGTTATGGGTGCCAAGTTCTGAAATGACACTTTCAGGGGACGGGTCCCTAAACTGATTCCGCTTGTGAATCAAGTAATCTGACAGGGACCCGTCCCCTAGCTCTGCGTTTCACATTATTTAGAAGGGCACGATCGCTGCGTGAGCCCTTACGTTGAAATCATTCAGTCAAACTAAACACGATTGCCAACGGTGAAACTTGGCTTAACAGCCAAGTTTCACCACTGAACGTAAGTGCCGCTTACGACTCGATATCAATCGTTCTAAAGTTGGCGTCTTGGGTTGGGGAAGGACGATTTTTAGTCGACTTTTTGCGCTTGGTTGTAGCGCTCAAAAAGACTTGACTTAATTCGGCGGCCAGCAGTGTAGCCACGGCGGCGTCATCAATCCAACCGATGATGGGAATAAAATCAGGTGCGATATCGATGGGCGAAAGCAAATAAATTAGCGTGCCGCCGATAATAATCCAGCGATATTTGGGGTGGCGAATGGTTTGCTTATACCAGTTGTAAAAAGACTGCACTAGATTTTCCATATTCTGGATTTCCCATCAATGTTCCTTTTTATGGTCTCGGGAAATTGGCTGGTTTAACAGTGCTGAAATCTCCCTGATTCATGGGGAAAGCCGTACGTTCCTGCCTTATGGCGGCCATTTCAGGTCAATTCTGTCGGTTCAACGCATTTGCATGGGGGATGGGAGAAGCGATCGCTGTCAGTTTTGACTGGACGGCTTTAGACGACTCATCGGCAGATTCCGAGCCACCCTCGGCGGGGCGACCGTAATCAAACGACTTTGCATATCTCGATACGTTTACTGCTGATGGCGATTCAAGCGGGCCTGAAACTCGCTGGGGTTCCAGTTTTGCACCCATGACACATACTCGGTTACGGGCATTGGCCGGGCGAAGCCATAGCCCTGCCCAAAAGCACAGCCGAGCTGTTTGAGTGTGTGGGCGATCGCATAAGATTCGATGCCTTCTGCCACCACTTCGCGACGGTTATTGGTTTGCGCGATCGCCAAAATACTTTTTACCAGCGCCAGACTTTTAGGATCAGAGTTGAGCTGTTTGATAAAGCGCTGATCGATTTTGAGCGTATCGATGGGCAATGCATGAAAATGGGTCAGCGAAGAGTAGCCCGTGCCAAAGTCATCCAGCGCCACACTCACGCCGAATGCTCGACATTGACTGAGGATGGCGTGGGTGAACTCGAAATTTTTAATTGACGAAACCTCTAACACCTCAATTTCCAGGGTTTTGCCTGCCACCCCAGCCGCTGTGAGCAAGGTCGATAATTGCTGAGGAAAATGCTCATTTTCAACGGTTTTGGGATTAAGGTTCACGCCAAAGGGACCGATAATGCCGGCCTGGCGCAAGCCTTTGCTGTGTGCGATCACCTTGCCCATGACCCAGTTGTCGAGTTGCCATTCCCACTCGGTATCGCGAATGGCGGTGGTGATTTCTTTGGGGGAATAAAACCGGCCATCTTTGAACCAGCGCAGTAAAGCCTCAGCCCCGAAGAGAGAGCCGTCACGCAGATTAACGCGCGGCTGGTAATACAGCATCAACTCGTCTTGATTAATCGCGGTGGCGATCGCATTCAGTAGTTCGCGGCGAGATGACCGAATCTGATGCCGCTCCGTATCAAAGAAACAAATCTGCGATTTACCGTTTTCTTTGGCCTCGTACATGGCCTGGTCGGAATGGCGTAACAGCACTTCGGGGTCGACGCGATCTTGGGGATAGAGTGTGACCCCAATGCTGGCGGTGATATCAAAGCTGCTGATGCGGGTTTTGTAGGGGCCTTCGAGGGCGCGTTTGACTACCTGGACAGCTGCATCGAGGTTCGAATTGTCAAAATTGCTCAAGACCCCGGCAAACTCGTCGCCGCCGATGCGCGCAAAAATATCCTGCGGGCCGGCTAAATCCTGCAATCTTTGTGCGACGCCGACGAGCACTTCGTCTCCGACATCATGGCCGTGGCGATCGTTGATGCGCTTAAAATCATCCAAATCAATAAACAACACGGCGATGTGGGTGCGATCGCGATCGGCTAGTTGCACGGCTGCGTGTAAGCGATCGGCAAAAAACTTGCGATTGGGCAGATTGGTCAGCGCATCGTGATAAGCCAAATGCTCGATGCGTTGCTGGGCGGTGACGATTTCGGTCACATCCTGGGCGGTGCCAATCGAGCGATCGGGCTGCCCCCGCTGGTCGTACAGGGTGACGCCGCGCGCTTCGATCCATTTCACGGAGTCGGCGGCTTTGATCCGATATCGCAGACAATACTCTGTTTGCAGTTTCACAGAGTCCTGATAGGTTTGATGCACCAGTGCGCGATCGTCATCGTAAATCAGACTCAAAAACAGCCCATAATCAGGCTTCAAAGCATCATGATCGAGTCCATAAATGGCATAAATCTCTTCTGACCAGTACAGCATTTCATGCTTGTGGTCTAGCTCCCAAAAACCGACCCCAGACAAGCGTTGGGTTTCTTGCCGTCGGCGCTCTGATATCTTCAGAGCCTCTAGGCTCTCACGCAGATGATCTGGATTCATTGCTGGCTATATTGCACTTATCAAAAATAGTCAGTAAATGTAACTAGTTAAAGTATCGTTAGGTCAGATTGTATGCCAACCCCCTGATGATAGAAATCAGGGAAATGCAGGAAAAGCTTAGCGTTAGGGTTGGAAAACAAGGTCTGGAGGCGGAATTTATTGGGTCGAAAGGATGAATCTGCCGCATTTTTTTGCTGCAACTCTTATAAATGTCGCATGACTCTCTAGAATTGGAATGCCCTAGATGGGGGAGTGTCTCTGGTAAGTGCGATCGCCCATCGGGCAATTTCCCAGACACTAGAATTGCCCCAGAGTGTCAACGGTACGAGTGAGGAGGTGCTGTGTGAATATTGCGGAACTGTTTGCCCGTGGCGGCTTAGCCATGTGGCCACTGTTATTTTTGTCGGTTCTGTCACTGGGCACCATCATTGACCGGATCTGGTTTTGGTCGCGCATTTTGACCAAAGAGCGCGAAGTGGCTGGGCGGGTGTTGGAGGCGGCTCGGCGGGAGTGGTCAGCCGCTACTGAGATTGCCCAACGCGCTAATAAGCTACCCATGGGCCGCTTTTTGTACGCGCCGTTGTCATTAGAGTCTCCTGACCCCGAGGTTTTTCGCCTCGCGTTGGAAACGTCGGCGGACGAGGAACTGACAGTGATGCGTAAGGGGGAAAAAATTCTCGAAGCGGTGATTGCGCTATCACCGATGATTGGCCTGCTGGGGACTGTTTTCGGCCTGATCAATTCGCTGGGGTCGATCGATCTATCCGATTTGGCGAGTGACAGCACCAGCGGCACCGTACTCGGGATCGGTGAGGCCCTGATTAGTACAGCTGCGGGCTTGGTGATTGCGATCGTCAGCCTGGCGTTTTATCGCTTATTTCAAGGATTTGTGTTCGGCCAGGCGAGGGTCTTTCGGCAGTCGGGCAGTGAGCTAGAGTTGCTGTATCGCCAAGCTTGGTCGGTCAAAGCGCGATCGCCCGAGGGTCAGCAAGCTCAGCCTGCGGAGGTGGCTCAGTCCGATGAAAATTAATTTTTTAGATGCGCCCAATGAAGACGTGCGGATTGAGATTATTCCGCTCATCGACATTATCTTTTGTATTTTGACGTTCTTTATTCTCGCGGCGGTGGGACTGACCCGTCAGCAGGCGATCGATCTCGATTTGCCGAGTGCGAATACGGGCAATCCGTTGCCGCCCCAGGGCATTGGCTCCCAGGCGCTGCAGCGAGAGCGGCTATATGTCAGTGTGGATGCGATCGGTCAGGTGTATCTCGATCAGCAGCCAGTGACGCTGAATCTGTTGTACGACGTGCTGTTGCAGCACCAACAGGTGTCGCCCGAGGGGCTGATCGTGCTGTATGCCTCCCGCGATGCTCGGTATGAAGACGTGATTCAGGTATTGGATTTGTTGCGTGAGGTGGGGGGCGATCGCGTAGCGTTGGCGACCCTGCCGGGCGAATCGTTGGACGCATCGCCAGTGCCGGGCTTGGAATCACCACTGCCGGGCCAAACTGACCCCCAACAGGATGATCTGCTCAATCCCAGCCCCTTTCCTTCTGGTGTTGATCCACTAACGCCAGGCAGTGACGACCCCACGTTTGAAGATCGGCTACAACAACTACCGCAAAACGGTCAGGAGCTCGCACCATTGGAGTCGGCGCCCGCGCCAGATGAGCCGGAGTAATGACTCTTCAGGGATGAAGTTTCAATCACACCCAAATTGTTTAGGACAGGCAAGTTCCTGGCCTTTGGGACAGCTGAGACGGCGATGCCAACTCATTCAAGTCTCATCCGTTAGCGCTAACGTCTGTTCGTCAGTTCACAGACTGCGATGAGAGGGCGATGGCGATCTCCATCACCTGTTGTGAGGGCGATCGCGGGCTGCTTCAATACCCCACACTTGCGCGCCGACTTTAGTCAGGGCTTAACCTTGCCTCGAGGGAGCGACGTATTTTTCGGCACTCAAGTGGTTGTATCCGTAACGAATCGGCAAGATGCTCTTGCCGAGAATTTCGGTGGACTAATCGGTCTCTCGCCTGCTTTCCAAGATTTCCTCAACATCACAAGGGCCAACTTTATGAAGGAGAGATGAAGTTGGCCAAGTTGTTATCAAGCACTGATAAACCCTCCGTGATTATACGAAGGCTTAAAACTAGCATTACCGTCCCTTTACTTTCGTCTGGGAAAGTTACTGGTGAACACAATTGGATGGCGTGTGACTGAACCTCAATCTGGTTGGACAGTTGATCGGGCCTCTCCCACCTGTTTAACCCGGTGATATCAGCAATGCCTGGTTTGCTTGAGCTCGCTGAGTTTTCCGAAAGGCCGGGGTTAGAGCTGCGGGTCAGGGCCGCGTTAATCCAGCACAAGCATTGATTTTGGTTCGTTGAACGGATTTGAGTCGGTGTCAGCCCGTGGGCTGGCCCAACTTGTCGTGCTGTCTAATTTTTACTTCCGAGAGGAATTTATGGCTTATACGCTCGAACTGTTACATGCGGCTGACCAAGAGGCGGGGATTCCGGCTCTAGTCGATGCGCCAAACTTTTCTGCTGTTTTGAATGCTCTGAAGGCCCAAGACCTGGGTGGCGACGGCATTGATGACAATACTCTAGTGCTGTCTTCTGGCGATGCCATCATTCCGGGGTTGTTTTTTACCGCTTCTAGCGACATTTATGGCACTGCGGGAATTGCCGATATCCTCATTCAAAACGAGTTGGGCTTTGAGGCGATCGCGTTTGGCAACCATGAATTTGACTTAGGAACAGGCCTGCTGGCTAGCCTGATTGGCGGCACTCCTGACGATCCGGAGACGCCCGATATCAACGAAGCGTTTGCGGGGACAGCCTTCCCTTACCTCAGTGCCAATTTAGATTTCAGTACGGATGCCAATTTGGCGGGTTTCGTCGGGACCGATGCGGTGGCCCCAGCGCCTAACACCATCGCCGCCAGCACGGTGATTGATGTGAATGGCGAAAAAATTGGCGTCGTCGGAGCCACGACCCCCACCATTGATGTGATTTCTAGCCCTGGGGATGTCACCATTGCCCCTGCTGACTTTGGTGGTGCGCCGACTCCGGAACAGTTGGATGCGTTGGCCGCCGAAATTCAGGCTGACGTGGATGCGCTGTTAGCGGCGAATCCTGATGTGAATAAGGTGGTCTTGCTGTCACACATGCAGCAGATTGCGATTGAGCAAGCGCTGGCTGAGCGGCTCACCGATGTTGACATCATCGTGGCCGGGGGTTCCAACACTCGTTTATTTGATAGCGACGACACCCCGCGCGATGGTGATACCAGTCAGGGCGTTTATCCCATCATCCAGACCAGTGCGGATGGTAAGCCCGTGGCCGTGGTCAACACCGATGGCAACTACAAGTATGTAGGGCGGTTGGTCATTGACTTTGACGATAACGGGGTCATCATTCCGGAAAGCTATGATCCCGCTGTGAGTGGGGCCTACCGCACCGATGCTGAAGGCGTCGCGGCGCTGGGCGCAGAGGGGCTGATTGACCCGGAGATTCAGGCGATCGTCGATGCCCTGGAAGGCGTCATTGTGGCGAAAGAGAGCAATGTCTTTGGGGTGAGTAACGTTTACCTCGACGGGCTGCGCGGCAGCGTCCGCACTCAGGAAACGAATCTGGGCAACTTGACCGCTGATGCCAATCTGGCGATCGCGAAAGAGATCACGGGCGAAAACGTCTTGGTTTCCATCAAGAACGGCGGCGGCATCCGTGATGATATTGGCCAGGTGGTCGTGCCGGCAGGGGGCACGGGTGAGGCCGTTGAGCTCCCCAACGAAGGTATTCCTGGTGTGAAGCCCGATGGTGGCATCTCGGAAACTGACATCGCGAACAGTCTGCGCTTTAACAACGGCTTGACCGTGTTGGATATCACCCGCGCTGGGTTAGTGGCTGTGCTAGAGCATGGTGTTGCCGCGAGCAGCTTGGATGACAGCAATACTCAGGGCCGTTTCCCTCAAGTGAGCGGTATTGAGTTTAGCTTTGACTTGACCGCGCCAGAGGGCGATCGCATTCAGTCTGCCGCGATCAAAGATGAAGATGGCAACATCATCGACATTCTGGTTGAGAATGGCGAACTGGTGGGCGATGCTGACGCGACCGTGAAAATCGTGACCCTGGGCTTCTTGGCCGGGGGTGGGGATGGCTATCCCTTCCAAGATTTTGGCAGCAACTTTGTCGACTTGGCGCTAGACGAAGATGCGCCCCGCACGGGAGATGCCACCTTCGCGCCCGATGGTTCCGAGCAAGATGCGCTGGCTGAATACCTATTCGACAACTTCAATCCGGATAACGGTGGTGCGCCGTTTGACCAGGCTGAGACCGATCGCGAGGCTGATACTCGCTTGCAAAACCTGGCTTTTCGGGAAGACACCGTGCTCGGCGGCGGCAGTGGCGATACGCCGACAGAGCCGACCGAACCAGCAGTGGGTCTGTCGCTGCTAGGCACCTACGAAACGGGAGCCTTTGACGAAGGGGCCGCTGAAATTAATGCTTTCGACCCTGACAGCGATCGCCTGTTTGTGGTCAACTCCAACGCGGTGACCATCGACATTCTCGATGTCAGCGACCCCAGTAATCCCACCCTGATCAACCAGATCGACGCGACTCAGTTTGGGGCGGGGGCCAACAGTGTTGCCGTCAAAAACGGCATCGTTGCCGTCGCCATTGAGAATGAAACCGTGACCGATAACGGCAAGGTGGTGTTCTTTGATGCGGATGGCAACTTCTTGAACGAAGTGGAAGTCGGGGCGCTGCCCGATATGGTGACCTTTACCCCTGACGGCTCCAAAGTGTTAGTGGCTAACGAAGGCGAACCCGATGATGGTGTGAACCCCGAAGGTTCCGTCAGCATCATTGATATTTCCAGCGGTGTGGCCAGCGCCACGGTGGCAACGGCTGACTTCAAAGCCTTCGACGGTCAGGAAGACGCGCTCCGGGCTGAGGGGGTCCGTATCTTCCCCGGTATTGACTTCTCCAAAGATGCTGAGCCGGAATACATCACCGTCTCTCCCGATGGCACCCAAGCCTTCGTCAGCTTGCAAGAGAACAATGCCTTTGCCGTCATTGACCTGGCGACGAAGCAAGTTACCGATGTGGTCGGCCTGGGCTACAAAGACTACAGCTTGCCGGGCAACGGCATCGATGCCAGCGATCGCGATGATGCCATCAACATCCAAAACTACCCCGTGTTTGGCATGTACATGCCCGATGCGATCGCCAGCTACGAAGTCGGTGGCATGACTTACGTGGTCACCGCTAACGAAGGCGACGCCCGCGACGAAGATGCTCGTGTAGCTGACCTGGTGCTTGATCCGGTCGCTTTCCCCAATGCGGCCGAACTGCAAGCCGATGAAGTCCTGGGTCGTTTAGAGGTTTCCACCATCGATGGCGATATCGATGGCGACGGTGACTATGACGCGCTGTACGCCTACGGTGCCCGCTCCTTCACCATCTTTGATACCGCCGGCAACGTCATTTTCGACAGTGGCGACCAGTTCGAGCAGATTACCGCCAGCCTGTTCCCCGACTTCTTCAACTCTACCAACGACGAAAACGGCTCGTTTGACAGCCGCAGCGATGCCAAAGGCCCCGAGCCCGAAGGTGTCGTGATTGGTGAAGTCGATGGCAGCATCTATGCCTTTATCGGCCTAGAGCGGATCGGCGGCGTCATGGTGTACGACATCACGGATCCGACTAATGCTGAATTCGTGCAGTACATCAACAACCGCGACTTCACTGTTGATGCACAGTTAGGAGATGGCAGCACAAACCCCGCAGTGGGCGACCTCGGCCCTGAAGGTTTGACCTTCATTGCGGCGGCAGACAGCCCCACGGGCGAAGCGCTGCTGGCGGTTTCGAACGAAATCAGCGGCACCACCAGCCTCTTTGAATTCAACCCGCCTGAAAAGCCGGTTGAACCCGTTGATCCAGCGGAGCCAGTGGCCGAAATCCTCGACCTGACGGGCATCGATGGCAACATCACGGCCAACGTCAGCCTCATGCGTGAAGCGGCGTTCGACAACCTGCTGCAGTTCTACGTCACTGATGCCCAGGGCGCAGTGAACGGCATCAACCCCGGTGAAGCGGGCTATGAAGATGCCGTCCGGCACAACCTGCTAGCCATGCCGCAGCTCTTTGTTGAAAATCTGACTTCGAAGGATACCACCATCACGCTGGCGGGCGGTGCTTACTATGCGCCAGCGCTCATCATCGATGGCGACCTGCACAATCTGGCGACCATTGGCGATGCGGCCATGGGCATGACCATGATCAAACGCGATGGCAACGTGTGGACCTTTGAAGACTGGGTTGATGCGGACTTCAATGACCTGGAGTTTGCCATTAATTCTGTTGACATCACCCCAGCGGTTGCTTAGTTGTCGCTAGAAAATGAGTGAAGCAGGCGTTTTGGCTTGCTTCCTCATTAGCTTTGATGAAGCTGCACATCAGGGGGAGCTAGTTCTCCTCCTGATGTCATCAGCAAAAAATCCTTATCTTATAGAGAAGACAGCTATCCAGCGCTTATTTAAGATGATATTTTCAGTGCAGGCTCCTAACATTTACTCGTCGATTTATTTGAGAGTTTTTGTATATTTTGTGAGATGATCTGAGGCGAATGCATCTCAGTTTAATCGCCCTCACCCAGTTTTGGGAGAAGAAGTTTTCCGGTCCTCCTTTATCCCAGTTTTGGGATAGGCGGTTAGGGGATGGGGCAATTTGAAAAAGTAACATGCATCCAGTCGAGGCTATTGAAGCCCTGATGATCAGGATTTCTGGCAACGTAGATCAACTGTAGAGTAAACCCTGAAAGTCTCTGAATCTAAGGCTAATGAACGATTTCAAGACTTTTTCGTTTTTCCTGATTGATAAAGTTTTTTTAGGGCTGAGGTAAGACAATAAAAATAGGATGCACCTCAACCCTACAAAATAAAGAAACTTATTTGTGTGAATAATTCATGCAATCTTTACACTATATGTTGCGTGGATAACACGGGTTAATAAAGTTTTTAATGGTACGTTTTTCACGTGTGTTTCCATCCTTTTTTGTTTCGAGTTTGATGCGATCGCGGCTCAAATTAAGCTCTGCTTTTCGCTGCTTCAATGAGCCCGCGACTCTGATTTAGTAACTTAACTAGATAGTTTTCTCAGGAGTCAATAATCGAATGGCTACGACACTTTCTGCTGGCGATATTGCTATCACAGGCTTTAATTTTGATAACCCAGATGAGCTTGCGTTTGTCCTCCTTGTGGACATCGAAGCGGGGACTCAGATCACCTTTACGGACAATGGCTGGCTAGCGGCTGGCGGTTTTCGCGCCAATGAAGGGAGCTTTACTTGGCAAGCGACCGAAAACTTGGCGGCTGGCACCCTCGTGACTCCGACGGTGAGTGGCGTAGCGTTCTCGACTAGTGGTGACCAACTCTTGGCTTACCAGGGGGATGCTAACAGTCCCACCTTCATCTACGCGCTGAACAGTGAAGGGGCTGGGGTTTGGCAAGCCGATGCGACAAGCTCCAACACTTCTGCGCTGCCTGCTGGCCTGCTGGATGGCGCAACTGCTGTGGCGTTGGATGAAATTGATAACGCCATTTATGTTGGCCCCACATCAGGGACAAAAGCTGAGTTGTTGGCGGCGATTAGCGATCGCACCAACTGGACTGGCAGTAACAGCGATCGCCAAATCTTCTCGACATCGGCCTTCACCGTGACCGACGCGAGCGATGACTCTGGTGTGGGTGGTGACGATGACGAGACCACTGGCCCAGTGATCAATGAGGTGCTGGTCAGCACGACGGGAGCTGACGTTGAGTTCATCGAGATCTTTGGCACACCGGGCACATCGCTTGCGGGGCTGAGCATTCTCAATATTGAGGGCGGCACTGGCGCGGGCAGCATCGACAACCGCTTTGATCTCCCTGACGATGCTGTGATTGGTGACAACGGCTTTTATCTAGTTGGCAACAGCCTGGTGGCGACGGCCCTGGGGGTGATGCCCGACACGGAATTTCCCACGAATTTCTTTGAGAACAGCAGCTCCACCATTGCCCTGGTCGAAACGGCGACTATTGCTGGCGATGGGGTCTCCGGTGCCGAAGCCGTGGTCGATGCGGTGGCTCTGCAAGATAGCAATAGCGGTACCTTTTTCTACGGTGCACCAGTCCTCGGCCCCGACGGCAGTTTCTATCCTTCTGCTGTTACGCGATCGCCTGATGGCGGCGATTTCCAGATTGTAGATGCCTTTAGCCCAGCGGGCGCTAACACCACCCCCACCGCTGGCACCGATAACAATGGCGGCGACAACAGCAGCGGCGATGCGCCCCTAACTCTCATTAGCGCAATTCAAGGGAATGGTGCGGTCAGTCCGCTCGACGGCAGCCCGGTCACGGTTGAAGCCGTTGTAGTGGGAGACTTCCAAGATGGCGGCGCGGGCACGAACGGTGATTTCAACGGCTTCTTTGTGCAAGAAGAAGATACCGACGCCGACGGGGATGCGGCCACCTCGGAAGGACTGTTTATTTTCGACGGCAATAGCCCAGTCGTGGATGTGAACGTGGGCGATCGCGTTCGGGTCACCGGTACGGTCACGGAGTTCTTCGGCGAAACGCAACTCTCCGGCGTGACCGTCGAAGTGCTCGACAACGGCGACAACAGCGGACTGGTGACTCCGGCCACAGTGACCTTCCCGGTCGCGAATACGGTGACCAACAGCGACGGTGCCCTGATTGCCGATCTGGAAGCCTATGAAGGCATGTTGGTCACGATTCCTCAGGAATTGACCGTGTCGGACTTGTTCACCCTGGGCCGCTTTGGCGATATCGGCCTCCACGCCGATGGCCGGTTGGAAACCTTCACCCAAGTTAACGCTCCCAGTGTCTCTGGGTTCCAGGCTTACCAAGACCTGGGCGTGCGCAACACTGTGATTTTGGACGACGGCAGTACCGTGCAAAATCCCGCAGTGATTCCGTTCGAGATTCCCGCCGAACCAGGAGATATTGTGGGGCAGCTGGATGCGAATGACGATTTGAATGTGGGCGACACGGTCACTGACCTGACTGGGGTCGTGCGGTTTAGTCGTGGTTCCGGCGGCTCTGGGGACGAAATCTATCGCATCAACCCGGTTGAGACGGTGGAGTTTGTCAACAGTAATCCTCGTCTGACCGAGGCTCCCGAAGTTGGCGGCAACCTCAAGGTTGCATCCTTCAACGTCCTCAACTTTTTTACTTCGCTAGGCGATGAAGGATTAACGTCTGGGCCGGAGGGTCTTTCTCCCCGAGGGGCAGATAATCAGTTTGAATTCGATCGCCAGGTGGCAAAGCTGGTCGCGGCGCTGGCGGCAATTGAAGCGGATGTCTTTGGTCTAGTCGAACTCGAAAATGAGTTTGGCGATGTCAATGGCGACGGTGAGTTTGCGATCGGCTTTCTGGTCGATGCCCTGAATGCGGCGATTCCGGGGGCGAACTATCAGTACGTGGATCCCGGTATGGACTATGTGGGGACGGATGCGATCGCGGTGGGCTTCATTTACAACGCGAATACGGTCGGCATTGCTGAGGGCACAACGGTCGAAGTCCTTTCTGATAGCGACCTGGCAGGGCTCGGCGTTGATTCGGGTAACTCCGTGTTTGATGGCTCTGGCACTAGCCGCAACCCGATCGCCGTCACGTTTGAAGAGTTGGCGACTGGGGAAACCTTCACAGCGGTCAACAACCATTTCAAGTCCAAGGGCTCCATCAGTCCCTTCGGCAACAACGCCGGGACGGGCGATGGGACGGGCAATAACAACGAAGCTCGCCTGCAAGCCGCGATCGCGATCGATGCCTGGCTAGACACCGACCCCACCGGCTCCGGCGACAACGACTTCCTGATTCTGGGCGACCTCAACGCCTATGGCATGGAAGATCCCATCCAATATCTGCTGGGTGAAGGCTACGCCAACATGGTGGCAGCCTTCCTGTCGCCAGGGGAAAACAGTTACTCCTTTGGCTTCCCCCTGGATCTGGATACCAGCCCACAAGTCCAAGCCTTTGGCGCTTTGGATTACGCCCTTGCTAATGCTTCCCTCGCGGCTCAGGTCGTCGATGCCGCCGAATGGCATATCAATGCCGATGAAGCCTCCGCGTTTGACTACAACACCAACTTCAAACCGGACGCGCAAGTCGATGACCTGTTCGGAGCCAATCCCTTCCGCTCCTCTGACCACGATCCCCTCATCGTTGGGCTGAACTTGAGCAGCCCCGATGACGACAATAACGACACCGACCCAGACAACGGCGGTAACGGGGGCGATGACGACAATGACGACACCGACAATGGCGATACTGGCACTGATAACGGCAGTACTGGCGGCGAGCATGACGGCACCGATGATGACGATACCGATACTGACACGGACAACGGCGGTACTGACAATGGTGGTACTGACGATGGTGGCGAGGATGTAATTGCCGAAATCCTTGACTTGACAGGGATTGACGGCAACATCACGGCAAATGTCAGCCTCCAGCGTGAAGCTGCATTCGACAATTTGCTGCAGTTTTATGTCACTGACGTCCGGGGCGCTGTGAACGGCATCAATCCGGGTGAAGCAGGCTATGAAGACGCGGTACGGCACAACCTGCTAGCCATGCCGCAGCTCTTTGTTGAGAACCTGAGTACCCGGAACACCACCATCACCCTGGAAGGCGGTTTCTACTATGCGCCAGCGCTCATCATCGATGGCGACCTGCATAATCTGGCAACCATTGGCGATGCGGCGATGGGTATGACCATGATCCAGCGCGACGGCAACGTGTGGACCTTTGAAGACTGGGTTGATGCGGACTTCAATGACCTGGAGTTTGCCATTAATTCTGTCGAATCCACCGCGATCGCCAGCTAAGGCCGATCACAACGCCTGAGTGGTTGGCGTTGCCCTATGCACCTGGGTCTCAGGGGCAGTTCACGACCGCCCCTGAGACCCTTGCCGATCATTCTTGCCTTTCCTATCGTTTTAGACGGCTTGGCCCACGAACTAAGCTACGGTATTCACGGCAGAGATCATTGATTGCAGCATGGACAGAGTTCACCTGATCGTCCAAGGCCTTGTGCAAGGCGTCGGCTTTCGATATCACACCCAAAATGAGGCAGTGCGGTTGGGCCTCACCGGCTACGTCAAAAACTTGCCGGACGGCACCGTCGAGATTGTGGCTGAGGGACCGTCTCCGGTGGTGGCTGAGTTGCTGGATTGGGCGAAACAGGGACCGCCAGCGGCGCAAGTCAAGCAGGTGGATATCACCTACGGCAGCGCTAATGGGGAGTTCGGGAGCTTCACGATCGCACGCTAGATCTAGTGAGTGTGAAAGTAGCTGGGGGAACTTAATTTTCGTGAGGGAAATGGATGATCGGGCGAATTGTGCAAATTAGTCTTTCGCAGGGCGGGGTGCCCAAAACAGCGGTGCCGGAAGCCGAAGTGGTGACGACGGGGTTGGTGGGCGATCGCCACAGCAATCCCGACATTCACGGTGGTCCCGAAAAGGCCGTCTGTCTGTGGGCGCTGGAAGTGATTGAAGCTTTGCAGCAAGAAGGCCATAACCTCGCCCCTGGATATGCCGGAGAAAACGTCACCATCACTGGTCTCGACTGGTCGCAAATCAGGCCGGACTCGCAGTTGCAGCTGGGCCATGATGTGGTGTTGGAAATCGCCAGCTACACGACGCCCTGCCGCAAAAATATGCGCTGGTTTGCCGACAAGCGCTACAGTCGCATCAGCCAAAAACACCATCCCGGCAGCAGTCGCGTCTATGCGCGGGTGTTGCAACCCGGCAAAATTTGCACTGGAGATGCCGTTACTCTAATAGCGCCATAAACACTCACCACTGTGGTGACTGGCAAGGCTGTTTATCGGGCTGACCACTTTTCCCTGATCGTTACTCTGTTTGGTATCGGTGCGCTCCTCACAATTCACAGGGTTGCTTTGTACACTGGGAGGGTGCTCAGTCAGCCTGCGTGCTTGCAGGCAGTAACTAGGTGTATCGCGAGTTGTCCGACGTTGTGAAGTGCAGCGCCGGATTTCTTTGAAATTCCCCCATCACAGGGGCGAGTGCGTCACCGTTTCGCAGTGGTGTCATCCAGAGAGACTCATGGATAATCCTTATTCCCGCCCGACCCCGCAGCGTATCGTCAAGCGTGATGGTGAATTTCCCGACATTATTCGGTTGGGCGATCCCCATTCCCCCTGGCGCGATCTTTACCATCTCCTGCAAACCATTTCTTGGCCGGGGTTTGTGGCGGTTTTGTTGATGGCCTATTTGTTGGTCAATGCGGCTTTTGCAGTGGCCTATTTGCTGGGGGGAGATGCGATCGCCAACGCCGATCCCAACTCCTTTTTGGATGCGTTTTTCTTTAGCGTGCAAACCATGGCCTCCATCGGGTACGGGGCGATGTATCCCCAAACCGACTACGCCAACTTCCTTGTTGTGGCCGAATCCTTCATCGGGCTATTGTTCATCGCGATGGCCACGGGGATGATCTTTGCTCGCTTTTCGGTGCCCACCGCCCGCATCCTGTTCAGTCATTACGCGCTGATTGCCCCCTTCAACGGTGCCCCGTGCCTGATGTTTCGCACCGCCAACAAGCGCCGCAACCGAATTTTAGAAGCGCAACTGTGGGTGACGTTAGTGCGCGACGAGTTCACCAAAGAAGGCGACCTCTTTCGTCGTTTTTACGATCTGGAGTTGATCCGATCGCACACACCGCTCTTTGCCTTAACCTGGACGGCACTGCATCCGATCAACGAAAAGAGTCCTCTCTATGGCGCCACGCCGGAATCGCTGCGCCGAGACCACGCCGAAATCATCGTGATCATTACTGGCATTGACGAAAATCTGTCGCAAACAATCCACGCTCGTCACTCATTCGTGGCGGACGAGGTATTGTGGAATTTTCGTTTCAAGGACGTGTTGGGGTGGACGCGGGATGGCCGTCGCGCCATCAATTTCAACAACTTTGACAAGGTGTATCGCGTTGACCCAGTAAACGGCTATGCCCTCACACAGGAACCGTTCGAGGATATTGCGCCATCAAAGTCTGCACCTGCTCGGCGTGGTAAGAGCTCCGAGTAAGGGGCGACGACACCACCTGCAAAAAGCCCATCTCTTCGCCGATGACGCGCCACGCATCAAACTGCTCGGGCGTAATGAAATCTTGTAGCTGCAGGTGCTTGTCGCTGGGTTGCAGATATTGGCCGATGGTCAAGATATCGCAATCGACCCGTCGCAAATCGGCCATCGTCTGCCGCACTTCTTCATCGGTTTCACCCAAGCCGACCATAATGCCTGATTTGGTGTAAACCCACGGGGCCAGTTCCCGCGTGCGCCGCAACAGCTCTAGCGACTGGTCGTAGTTGGCCTGGGGCCGTACCCGCCGATACAGACGTGGCACCGTTTCCGTATTGTGATTCAGGACTTCGGGCTTCGCTTTTAGAATGTCGGCCAGCGCATCCCAGTTGCCGCACAGGTCAGGAATCAAGACTTCGATGGTCGTCTTGGGGGATAACTTGCGTACTTCTTCGATGCAGCGGACAAACTGAGACGCGCCGCCATCGGGCAAATCATCGCGGTTCACGGCGGTGATCACCACATGGTTGAGGCCCATGCGCTTCACGGCTTCGGCCAAGCGCCAGGGTTCCGTCGGGTCAAGTGCCTGGGGCTTTTTCTCAAAGTCAATATCGCAATAGGGGCAGGCGCGGGTGCAGGCTGGCCCCATGATCAAAAAGGTGGCAGTTCCCGCGTTGAAGCATTCGCCAATGTTGGGACAGGATGCTTCTTCGCAGACTGTGTTGAGCTGCAAATCGCGCAGCAAGGATTTGACGTTGCCGACTCGCTCCCATTGCGGAGCCTTGACCCGAAGCCACTCTGGTTTTACCGCCACGATGCTCTCTTCACGTTTCAATGACACGCTTTCCATCCTAACGGTTGGACTGGGCATTTTGCGGTTCGAGATCGCTCAAATCGTTTGCGAACCATAGAAGTCTGTGATGTGTCTTAAAGAAAGACATCTGGCTTTGGAAAATAGGCCCAATCGATCGCGCTAGGCACCCGGTCCCTGCGGTCTAACAGTTGGTTATCGAGTTACCCGTCAGGGACCGGGTGCCTCTTAACTTTGGTGTGGGATCTGCCTGCTTGAGGCAAGGCGGCGTCATCATAGGAGTATGTGGGGCCGTCACGCTGGAGCGATCGCCTATGTTCCGTTCGACGACTCCACCAACGACCAGGAGCGAACGATGACTGCCATCCTGACAACGGCTGATCAGTTTGCACCGGGGCGAGTGCTTGCCCTGCGGAGCAGCGTCGTGGATGTCTGCTTTGCCGAGGGGTTGCCAGAGTTGAACACCCGGCTGGAAGTGCCGGGCGAGCCGCCGGTCATTCTGGAGGTGGTGAGTCAAGTCGATGAGCACGTTGTCCGGTGTATGGCGTTGACCCCCACTTCGGGTTTGGCACGGGGACGCCAAGTGATTAATACGGGGCAGCCCATCACTGTGCCCGTGGGCGATCGCCTCTTAGGGCGAGTCTTTGACGTATTTGGCCAGGCGATCGATGGCAAAGACCCGGTGACCGGGGGCGAGTGGCGCTCCATCCACCAAGCACCGCCGCCGATTACGCGCCAGTCCACTCAGGCCGAAATTCTCACGACGGGTATTAAAGCGATCGATCTGCTGGCACCGCTAGAACGGGGCGGCAAAGCGGGACTGTTTGGCGGGGCTGGCGTCGGCAAGACCGTGCTGATTACCGAGATGATTCACAACATGGTGAGCCAGCATGAGGGCATCAGTCTGTTTTGTGGCATTGGAGAGCGCAACCGCGAGGCCGAGGAGCTGTACCAGGAGATGCAAGACGCGGGGGTTCTGGAAAATACGGTGATGCTGTTTGGCCAGATGAACGAGCCGCCAGGGGCCCGTTTTCGCGTTGGTCATGCGGCGCTGACCATGGCGGAATATTTTCGTGACGACGCCCAGCGCGACGTGTTGTTGCTGATTGACAATGTGTTTCGCTTCATTCAAGCGGGGCAAGAGGTGTCGGGCCTGATGGGGCGATTGCCGTCGCGGGTAGGCTACCAGCCAACTTTGGGCACCGAACTCTCGCAATTTCAGGAACGCATTACCAATACGGGAACCGGGGCGATTACCTCGGTGCAGGCAGTGTATGTGCCTGCGGATGATTTTACTGATCCCGCAGCAGTGCATACCTTTGGGCATCTATCAGCGTCAATTGTGCTGTCTCGCAAGCGGGCGAGTGAGGGACTGTACCCGGCGCTAGATCCGCTGCAATCCAACTCCAAAATGCTGTCGCCGCAGATTGTGGGCGATCGCCATTACCAGACTGCTCGCGCCGTTCGCAGTACTTTAGCAGCCTACGCCGATCTGAAAGACATCATCGCCATGCTGGGACTTGAAGAATTATCAGAGCGCGATCGCAAAACGGTGCGGCGGGCGCGGCGGCTGGAGCGTTTCCTGACTCAGCCATTTTTCAGTACGGAACAGTTCACGGGCAAAGCGGGTAAGCGAGTGTCGCTGGAACAAGTGCTAGACGGGTGCGATCGCATCTTGAATGATGAATTTGCCCACTACGCTGAACAGACGCTCTACATGATTGGGGCAGTGGACGAGGCTGAGCGATCGTCCTCAAGGGGCGCCGCAGCCGCAGCTGTCGTGGGTGATCCATCGACCGATGTCTCGCTGGCGGAGACGTAGCCCATGGCTGATACCTTTGCCCTGACCATTCTCTTGCCCCATCGAGTGCTGCTCACAACGTGCGCCAGCCGTCTCGGAGCCGATGCCGAGCAGGGGCGGTTTGTGGTGTGCCCCAACCATATAGATTGTGTCACCGTCCTCGTGCCCGGCATTCTCTACTATCAGGAGCCCGAGGAGACCCGATTTGTGGCGATTGATACGGGGCTTTTGGTCAAGCAGGCCGAGCAAGTGTGGGTATCGGTGCTGCAAGCAGTACAGAGCGACGATCTGGAGCAACTGGAACACATTATCGATCACGAATTTCGGGCGTTGAATGAGCGCCAAAAACAAACTCAAACGGCATTGACGCGGCTAGAGGTAAGTTTTATGCGCGGCATGATGAATATCGGGAGGGCCCATCGTGAGTTCTGACCCTCAATCTCAAAAGCCCCCGCCGCGCCAAAAGCCTGACGCTCATCAAGCCGAGTTTCGACTACGGTTACACCGCCAGCTCCAACGTCGCCGTCGAGCCCAGCGCGAAAAACAGCACCCCTTCTATGGTCTGAGCGTGTTTGGCGTGGTGGGGTGGTCGGTGGCCTTACCCACGCTCATTGGCATTGCGATCGGGGTGTGGATCGATCACAATTGGCCCAGCCAATATTCTTGGACGCTAATGTTGCTCTTTGCCGGAGTTGTTCTGGGCTGCCTCAACGCCTGGGTGTGGATCGATATGACCCATCGGGGCAAATGAGTTGCTCAGCGGTCAGCTCAATGAACTACCCAGGGGTCAGGTCCCTTGTGAGTTCATCGAGGCGTTTTACTGGGCTTACCCAAAGGGACCTGACCCCTGGAATACGGTATTTGACAGCGATTTCCAGACAATCGCCGAGATTTGTCGGGGAATCGCTCTGATCGTCTGTAAATAAAAACAGCAAATTCTTTAGCGACTGTGTCGTCTCATTTGGTGAATTAGCGATTAAATGTGATGAGAAAAATTGTTCCTGAACGATCGCACGTGGCTAGCTAGGTTGACCGACGGAAATGGCTGTTAAGAGGCGCTGAATCTATGCGTAAGTTGGCAAAATTGGGCGGGTGGTGTCTGTCTGGGGTGGTCATAAGCTGGCTGCTGGTCAATGCAGTTCCGGCGAGGAGTGCCATGACGCCTCCAGAGTCGCCATCCGCAGCAATGACGGCTCCTTGGTTCAGCGATCGCACGATCGCTCAAAACCGCACTCGCCTCGGCATTCCCCAAGATCTTGACCCCGCCACGCTGCCCGATTTTCCGTCTCGCGATTTAAACGGTGAGTCTCGCGACCCTGCCGACCAGATTGCCCCACCGGGGCTCCTCGTGCGTCCTGGCGATGCCCCAATTTCTTACTTTTTCGGCATCCGTATGGAAAAGGAACTCGATAGCCTGGTGGGGCGCTACGAGAGTGCCCTCTTTGCCGCCAACGCTGCGAGCCAGCCGGTCGAGGTGCGCCTGCCCGAAGCGGGGGAATCGGTTGCCACAACTGAAAATAAATCACGCCCTGCGAGTACTGAGCTCGCCGTCGTCAGCACTCCCGCCCTCGAAGCCGCCAGCCAGCTCAAGCAAGACTGGCCCGATTTGCTCGCTACCGAAGCCTATGGTGAGGCCCGTCGCCGCTGGCTCGACGTGCGCGATGCCCTGTGGGACGAATTTCCCCTCGATCGTCCCTTTGCCCAAACCGAAATTCGGGCCATGTGGCTCGATCGCGGCAGCATTGTGCGGGCTGGTTCCCGCGCTGGCTTGGCCCGGCTCTTCGACAACATGCAAACGGCGGGCATTAACACCGTCTTTCTCGAAACGCTGAACGCAGGCTTCCCGATTTATCCCAGTCAGGTCGCCCCGCAGCAAAATCCTCTGACCCAAGGGTGGGATCCCCTCGCTGATGCGGTGGAACTGGCCCATGAGCGCAATATGGATCTGCATGCCTGGCTCTGGATCTTTGCGGCGGGCAACTTACGACACAATGCGATTCTGGCGCAATCGGATGAGTTCTTGGGGCCGTCGCTGACCGCCAACCCTGATTGGGTAGGCTATGACCAAGCCGGGAGCCCGATTCCCCTGGGGCAGACCAAACCGTTTTACGACCCCGCTAATCGGGAACTGCGGGATTATTTGTTGCGGCTAGAGGCGGAGATCATCACCAACTACGATGTGGATGGCCTGCAACTCGATTACATTCGCTATCCGTTTCAAGATCCATCGGATGAGCGCACCTACGGCTATGGCACCGCTGCCCGCCAGGCCTTTCGCCGCCAAACCGGGGTTGACCCGATCTATCTCACTCCCCTGGTAGATCCCTGGCTGCCTCGGGGAGAGCGCGATCGCCTCCATGATCTCTGGCAAGCCTGGAATGACTTTCGCATTGAGCAAGTTACCAGCTTTGTCGCCGAAACCTCGGAGTTGGTGCGCCGCGAGCGTCCCGACATCACCCTCTCGGTGGCCGTTTTTGCCATGTCGGAGGAAGAGCGCCTGCTCAAAATCCAACAAGACTGGAATACCTGGGCCGAAGAGGGACTCGTCGATTGGATCGTGCTGATGAGTTATGCCCAAGACGCCAACCGCTTTTCTGAATTGATTACGCCGTGGGTGGTGGACCAGAGTTATGATTCGACACTGGTGATTCCGGGACTGCGCCTGTTGAATATGCCGGTGCCCGTCATGATTGACCAATTGCAGACCCTGCGGGATATGCCCGCTACAGGGTATGCCCTCTTTGCCACTGATAACCTCGATCGCCGCCTGCAAGGCATTCTCAACACCACTCAGGGGCAACACGAAAGTCTCATCCCGCAAAAAACTCCCTACGCTACTGCCTCAGAACGCTACCAAGCGCTGCAACGGGAATGGAATTGGCTGTTGACCAATGGGCTCATCACCCTGCAACCGCGTCTGGCAGAACGCTGGGTGATGGAGGTGAACGCCGTCGGCGCGAGTCTAGATGCCTTGGCCAACAACCCCGACGCGGCCACAGCGGCGGCTGTGCAACTACAGGTTCAAGCGCTGCAAAGGAGTATTGGGGCTGGGCTCACCCTAGATATCACTACGACCCCTGAGTATCGACTGGGCACCTGGAAAAATCGCCTGGAGGCGATCAACCGCTTTCTCGCTTATGGCGCGCAGAGATAGTTCACTGACAATGCCCTATGAGCTGAGGGCGATGCGCTGAAAGAACCTCTCCAGACTCGGCAAGGAGCTTTATGGGTTGAGCAATGCCCAACCCCAACAACTAAGGATGCGATCAGCAATCCCCTCTCAGTGCGGTCTAGAGGTTTTTGAATCACCGGGTTTTCCTTCCAGTCGAGGCATTTAGAGCGATCGATAAACGCGGTAATTGATATTGGGGAAGATATTGTCGATCGCTTCTAACTTCACCAGCCAGCCTGAATCGACTTTGCCCTCATTAATGTCTTCCCAGAGCTTGGTAAAGCGAGAGAGGTGAGATCGCGTCCGCCGCACGGCATAGGGCACCATCGTCCCCGTCCGCATGATGAAGGCCCAGTCCGACGATTGCGCCAGCAGGAGTTCTCGTGCCGCTTGGTTCAGAGCCCGCCATTCCAGGTCATCCGCCGGTTCCCGCTTAGCCAGATCAATCATCCGTTCCGCCGCTTTATGCAAGTGGGGATAAATCCAGGAATTCGTTTCATTGAGCCAGTATTCATGGAAGCCCTTATAGCCCCAACTGGACTGGGAGGGCTTCGCCACCTGCTGAGTGGGATTATCGCGCAGATAATCGGCCAGGTGCGTCATCTCGTAAGTGCCCTGGTCAAACCAGGTCTTGCGGAAGAGATAGTCGAGGAACCACGGCCCCTCGTACCACCAGTGACCAAACAGCTCGGCGTCGTAGGGCGACACAATGACCGGAGGACGCTGCATGATGCCGTGCAAATGCTCGACCTGTCGCTCTCTGTTGAACATGAAGTTGGCGGCGTGCTCGGCTGCTTTTTCCCGTGCCCAGTAGGGGTCGTACCAATCCTTATCAGATAAGCCGAGTCCCTTACCCGTGATCTTGTGATACTTGATGCCCACATTTTTGCGCTGGCCGTTGGGCATCACATAGGGCTTGATATATTCATACTCGGCATCCCAGCCCAGGTCACGGTAAAACTCGCGATATTCTGCCGCGCCAGGATAACCCACTTGGGATGACCACACCTGCTGTGAGGATTCATGATCGCGCCCAAAAGCTGCCACCCCAGTTTCCGTGTAAATCGGCGCATAGGAGCCAAACCGAGGTCGAGGACGCGCGTACAAAATACCGTGACCGTCGGTTAAGAAGTAGCGTAGGCCAGCATCGGCCAGCATCCGCTCGACACCTTCGTAGTAAGCGCATTCTGGCAGCCAAATGCCGTTGGGGGGGCGATCGAAGTGCTCGGCGTAGCTCTCCACGGCCACTTTCACTTGCGCCCACACCGCTTCGGGATACATCTTCATCAGCGGCAGATAACCATGGGTCGCGCCGCAGGTGATGATTTCTAAGTTATTGCTGTCCTGGTATTGCTTGAAAGCTTTGATGAGATCGCGATCGTACTTTTCCCAGATTTCACGAACGTGGCTAAATTCTTCAGCGTAGTGCTCGGCCAAGTAGCGCAGGTGACCGTTATGCTCGTTACGCTCCACTTCCATCTCGATCAGTTCTTCGAGCTTGCTGAGGTGCTCGTCATAGCGGTCTTGCAGCAGCGGGTCGCGTAACATCGACACCAGCGGCGGCGTCATGCTCATGGTCAGCTTGAAGTCAACGCCATCCCGCTTGAGGCCCTCAAACATGGTGATGAGCGGCACGTAAGTCTCGGTGATGGCCTCAAACAGCCACTCCTCTTCCAGTACGAAGTCGCTTTCTGGGTGGCGCACAAATGGTAAGTGGGCGTGCAGAACAAGGGCGAGATATCCGATACTCATAACGGTTATTTTTCTCTACTGGATGGATGGAGACGAAGCGAGGCTGACACCACGGAAGTATTGGACAGATTGTAAAGCAAATCTAAACCTTCGATAAGCCTCTCCGCGAATCGCTGACCAAGTCGGGATTTTGGGGTGTGGCGCTGGCGATCGCCCATGAACAAGGGCGAAGACGGGCGACTGTAAAGTGTTGGCGGGGCAAGTGCCGGTTGATGCCACATCAGTTTGACTCATTGGGTCTAGCGCTGGTTGCGGTAATGGGTGGCCAGCTTGAAACTTGTTGCATGGCGTTGTTGAAGGGGGCTCCTGAGAGAAGTGGCTGCGATCGCGCAGCGTCGCTTGGGCGAATCGCTGCCAAGCTTAATCGAGGGATAACGGCTCAGCTAGGTCAACTAAGGCTAACAGTGGCCCAGTCTGCTCCTGACCGTTCACCGCTAGGTCGCTGTGGCAGAGGATGACCCGCTCAGTGGTTCGACCGAGTAAGTCTCGCAAAATTCGCTCAAGGCGGGCTTCATGGCTGTGCTCGACAAAGTCGACGGTCATTGGTTGGCCGTTCCAATCTTGCAGAAAAGCGGCATAGCCAAATAGCTCATCGGTGCCGGTGAGCCAGCGGGGTGAGCTCGCATCGAGCCAATACTGTCGACGGTGCTGCAAGCGCTGCGATCGATATTGAAAGACGGTGGATAGGGTAACGCCCTGTTGGTCGGGCTCTAGCGACCTGACGGGGTAGGGATTAGCCGTCACAATGCCCTGCTGGAGTAACTGCAAAAATCGCGCCACGGGCGATCGCGATGTCTCTAAGCTGTCACCACTGAGCTGCTGGCGTTGGCGGAGTCGTCCTTGCACTTCCCAAAAATGTTGGGCGGTTTCCATCAGTTCGCGGAGGGCGGCGAGTTGGTCATAGGGGAGATAGTTGCCCCGCCAGAGAAACTCTTGAATGGCCCGATCAATCAGGTTGACGGGACTGGTGATCAGCCGCTGCTGGCGGGCTTGCTGCTGCTGCGCAATCCACTGGCGAATGGCGTTGTAGGCATCGGTGGCTTGATAGCCGAGGCGATCCCATCGAGGAAATTCGGTCACGTCTAACAGTTGTGGCTGTTCGGGATCGGGCTGAAAGCAGTGATCCACGATGAGCTCGGCCCGTACGGGATCAATTTGCACGCGCTCAAACCAAGAGCGCTGAGGGTTGCCCGTGGGCGATTGGCTGAGCACCACCAGCATTTCGGCGACGGCGTCGGTGGTTAAGTGTCTTCCTAAACCGGGATAAACAAAGGGCAGTAAGGTCAACACCGATCGCACTAAGGGCGTACTCACTAGGGGGCGCTGGTCGTTGAGCGACGCGACTGGAATGCCTTGCTTTTGTAAGATTTCGGCCAGGGTATAGCGGGCGATCGCGTCAAAACCGGGGCCAATCACCGCAATCTCTCCGGGGGGCACCGCCTCATGGTGAATGGTATGGGCGATCGCTTCGGCAGTTTGGCGTAGCAGTTCTCCCCGTGAAGTGGCTTGAATCAGGTTGACCGCTTCAACTGGTTGGGGCGTCGCGACGGGGTTTAGTACCGTTTCAACCACGGCGGTCGCCCAAGTGGCCGCCAGGGCATCGGGGGCTGTGTCAGGCAAGATTTCCACAGTGGCGATCGCTCGCAAGTCAAAGGTCGCCGCCGGATCCGCCCCGACGCCGACTCTGACTTGGCCATGGGGATTCCAGGTGACGGCAGTGGGCAAGCCCCAACGATCGCCATAACGCAAGAGATCGGCAAAAATGCCGGGATATTCATCCCAATCGTCGGCAAACAGTCCGCCAAACCGCTGCGGAAATTTCTCTTGATAAAGCGGATGGGGCAGTAAATGTTGCCCGTACAATTCTGTGGCGATGCCATAGGTTAAAAAGCCATGACGCAGACACCAATCACGCCAATGCATCACGGCCTCAGCGATCGCGCCCCAAACTTCCAACGTGGCGGTGCCCCTGGGCATGCCGTCTGCCAGCAGGGTGGGCAAATCGGCCGCAGGAATGCCCCCCGCCGCTGCCAATTGCAAAAAGTCGAGCGATCGCCGCACGATTTGCGTTTCCGTCCAGCCGGGCACTTCCAACTTCCCTTCGTCTAGAGCCTGCCGCCAAAGTTGAGTCGCCAATTCTTGCTCATTTTCGGGGCGCAGCTTCATCGGAAACTGCGGACTCAGATCCAGGGCTTCTACCAAAACTGGCCAGAATAAAGTGACCTCGTTTTGAATAAAGCCAGCAGGCGTCGCTGTGGTGATCGGCAAGGCTGCAGGTACCGCATCGGCCAGGCGATCGGTGAGCGTCAGGCGGGTATCGCCATTGGCCGCAAATAACAGATAAACTGCTCCCGGCGGCAGGGTCGCAGACGAGGCAACGGCCACAGTGGTTAAATGCTCCAGCAATCGGCCCGTCTTGCCGCTGCGGGTGCCCCCTTCAATCCAGGTGAGATTCGTCATGGCCCAAGCTTATCGCGTGCTCACACGCAAGACTGACCTACCAAGAGTCATCTGGCTTCGCACTGAGGGCATTACAGTCACCTATTTCACGGTGATCGTAATCGGGTCTGAGAGTACCGGCGGATCGTGGGGCACGTGGACGTAGTTGGCGAGCAACAATTGCAGGGTGTGTTCGCCCGGCGAGAGCGTCAGCATCGCTTCAGTTTGCCCGCCGCCAAAGTGCTTGATGTGATCGGTCGCGGGCAGGGCTTCGTCTAACTTTGGCAATTCGGCCAAGTCAATCAGCAGGTGATGGTGCCCCGTGCCCGCTTGGTCAATGCCAGCGGGGGCGACTCCCATCTCTTTGAGGCCAAATTTGACGGCGAATGGGCTCGTCACCACGGCACCGTCTTGCGGCGTAATGAGATAAACCTCGGCGTTGCTAGGAGCCGTAGAGCGATAGTCGTTGGCGAGTGCAGGCTGCCCCGCCGATAGCACCACGGTCACCATCAGCAACAGCCAACTCGCTAAAGCGATCGCGCGTTTCATAACCACCTATTCCCATTCCAATACAGTGCTGCCTGCATCCTATCAGCCCATCTGCCGGACTGCTGTCGACTGCTGCCAATCATGGGGCATTCTCACCAGAATGTGGATGCTCAGCCGTGGTGATAGTCGGGACGGTCGTTGACGGCCAGGCACTCTAAGAATGTGGCCAGCATGGCGCGGCATCTAACTCTGACCTGTTGTGGCCCAGGATGGTTAAAGATCTGCCAGGGCAGCGCCTGACTTGCCCGGTTATCGAATTGAGCCCTGAGCAATCGGGCAATCATAAAGATCAACTCCTAGCACCAAATCATCTTCAAAGGCGAGAAAACTTTGCGGCTCAGCGTTGACCTGATGGACTTGATAATTACGCTGACCATCTTCGCCATTAAATCCGATCTGGACGTAGCATTTGCCCCCGCCGACGCCCCAGTGGTCGTAATCGTATTCACCATTCATGGGCGGAGTTTCTGGCCAGTTCACAATGCCATTGGGGCGCGCGCCGGCATTTGTATCTGGCGGATATTTGCCATTTTCCAACAGGTAGGCCTGGACCTCTCTGGCCATCACCCCCATTTGTTGTTTGACCTCGGCATATCGGGCCCGACGAACCATTGAGCTATAAGCCGGATAAGCCAAAGCGGCCAAGACGCCGAGAATCACAATCACCACAAGCAACTCGATGAGGGTAAATCCGCTTTGATTCTGAATTTGCTGACGATTTTGTAGGCGCATGGGATGTATGGGGAGAGGCACAAACAGGTCATTCGGCTTGACCTTGCCAACCGTCGGACACGAGGTCCGCTCAGGTGTTTAAGGCCGATCTATTGACTGGTGACAGCAGCCATGAGCTTCATCACTATTCGCCAATAGACGCTTACGCTTTCTGCCGTGCGATCGCCCAACAGTATTTGCGGCGCAAAGTTAGTCAATTCCCCATAAAAAGCGCTGCTAACTTTACCGATTCTTTATAAATTTCTAGGGTTGATTCGGTTGCGATCAGAGTCAAACCCTGTGTCGAAAAGCGATCGCGTCATCGAAGTGTTGCCGAGCGAGCCGCCGACCAACCGGGATGAGTGTGGAGTGAACGACCGACTAGAGGTTCAAAATCTGCTGCCGATGCTGGAAGTTCGCCGCGTGTTGTGAACCCACCACCACTCACCCCTCTGGAAGGAAGACGCTGCACGTCTGAGAGCAAGGTATAAGGAGGCGAGATAATTCGAGTGCAGTCGGCAAGACTGATAACTAAATACTGATGTTGAGTTCAGCTTTGACGCTCTAGTGTCAAAGCTGAACTCTGTAGGCGATTTGGACTGTGGCGATCGCCTACGGAATCAGTGTTTTTCTGGGGCGTACTGAGATCTTCCCTCTGACTGCTCGAACTGCCAAAGTGGTCTTATCGGTGATGCAGCGATAGATCGCAACGTCAGGTGAACGGAGTGCTGAGAGACGGATTCACGACACAAACTCGGCACCTTCCGCCGCCCTGACTCATGAACCTAGCTCACATCATGAGCCAGGCAGTTATTTTTTTGCTAACTTCCTAACACTAGGCAGCGGTTTTGCTGGCTGCAGGCTGATGCCAGGAAAGCGATAACGTCTGTCGGCCCAACTCACGATGGTGGGGAGCACATTGCCAGTCAGGATGGGCGGTCATCAACAGCGACTCCAGCGCCTCTTGGTCAAAAAGATGCGTCGCCGGATGGCCGTTGACTTCAAAATCGATAGCAAAACAATTTTTCGAAGCGCATCGGATCGCTAATGCAGTACCCGTAGCGGTTGGCAGCTCTAACGTATCGCCAGCGACTAAACCTCGAAAGGCTAAAATCGCCTGCCGAAACTGATCAAAGTCGTGGGTGCTCAGCCCTGGCAAAATAATCGGCTTAGCTTCATCCCCATTGACCAGCAACCAATAGCGGCGGAGGGGATCAATCCCAACCAGCCAGGTTTGCTCATCATCTAATCGATATCGGGGAACTAGGGGAAAGCGATCGCTCATAGCTGCATCCGAAAACTCGTTCTTTAATAGGATTTCCTACTCGGCAGGATTTCTCAATCCTATGAAACAAAAGTTTAATGATGGCGATAAATTTTGTGAATGAGCTGCGACCAAACTGTTCCTGCTAGCGTGAGCGGAGTTTTTGCCCGGTGGCTTGTAACTGCGTGATTACTGTTCATGCTTCTACGCAAAAGCGCCGTTCTTCAGTAGCAGGTACGATCAGCGATCGGTTTTCAACCAACTCCATCAACCGATGAGGCTCTTCTGCGATGGTTTCCTGTTCTGGTCAACCACTGACAAGGGAGTGCAACTGATGATTTCTAAACGGTCAAGAAGTGGGAAGATAGACGGTGATTAAGGGCCACACGACTAGGGTGTTGGCTCAATCAGTGGGCGACTCGATGACTACCAGATATTGGCCTCCTGCCCTCTGAATTCACGTCGTTATGAACGGCTGACTCAGACCTGCGGCCCTAGTGAACCTGGCCCTTGGCCCACATAAGCGATCGCTTTACCAGCGCTTTTTGCTGAATTACTGATCTGAACGGAATTCTATGACTGCTGTCGAACAACTGGTGCCGCCCTCGATCTTTGGGTTGACCTTTCTGCTATTTATTGGACTGTTCTTTTTTATTCGGGCTTCGACCAAAGACCGCACCGAGACAGCCCTGTACGTGACAGCTCTATCGGATGTGGCCCTGCTAGAAAAACTGCAGGAGTATTTTGCCAATCGGGCCTATCGGGTCAAAGTGGTCGATCCGGAGTCGGGGCAAATCGCTTTGGAAGGCAACGTTGGGGCCAGCGTGTTTCTGGCGGTTTTTTTGGGAGGGCTCGCAGCGGTTGGTTTATTGTGCCTAGCGTTGGTAATAGTCATATCGGCCCCACAGCTGGGTTATTGGCCTTATGCGTTGTTGGGGTTATCGCCGCTGGCTGCTTGGTTTTATTGGCGCGGGGCCAATCGCTTAGAGCAAGTTTCGTTTTGTGTTTTGCCATCGGATGAGACAACCCAGGCCGCAGACCAAGCCGTTGAAACACGACTAAAGGTCACAGCCCACCGTGACGAACTCGCCACGCTAGTTGCTCACTTACCTTTAAAGCAACAACGAGAGACAGAGTAGTTAATCTCTGCCTCTCGTTAATTTAGGAGTCTACTGTTTCTCTTGTTTCTAAACGAGATACTGAAAGGCTGGAAAACTTTATTGTCTCAAGAACTCCAGCGATCAGATGAAACGCTTACTTCGATAAGCTCACCACTTCATCTTCATCTTCATTCAACAGGGCTCTCAAGCTAGGAAACAAAAAGTGGTTCTCTTCAACATACTGGGCACCAAACAGACCTTTCTCTGCCCAAAAATATCGATCAGTTGTGTGCTCGTTACGTTTCACCAATAACAATGCGGGGGGAGCAATGTTTTCACTATGGATAAAGTTACGAGCTGCGGTCACCGGTTTATCAGTGCCACTTTCGATACTATATTGAGGTACACACTCCAGAATACGCCTACCTTCTAGACGACGGCGGCTTTTGCGTTTACGTCTTCTTGCCAACCTGCCTACCTCCTACTCTCTGGTGTACATATAAAATAGGGGATGTAGTTTGTGCTACAAAACCCTAACCTTGCAAAGTATATCCGGTAAAAACTAAAATTTCAACTTGTCTAAACGTACTATTGGGTAACTGGCGTGGTTAAATGGTAAGTTTTCGTGAGCCGCCCCTTACCCATAGTCTGAAGCTGTATACAGCTCCTGGTCAGGGGTTTGATTTTTCTTTTTGAAAGGCTTTTCGGCGATTTTGATGATGTTGATGCCTGCCAGCGCAGAATTTGCCGCCCTGTGTCAGTCTCAATTGGCGATGATGACCAAGCTGGTAGGGGCTGACTCGACTGCTGTCTACATGGCGGAAGGGTGGTCAGATCAAGCCAGCCCTAATTTATTGCCGATCGCGGTCTACCCACCAGAGCCGGCTGGGACAGAATCCCCAACGTTGAACAGGTCGTTGCCGGCAGCAACGGGTAACTTAGCCGCGCTACGGGGGCGGCCTGATAAGCTTGCCGCCGTCCGGCCGTTTGAGTCTGCTCCTTCTGAGTCGGCTGATACAGCAGCACCGCCGGAGCAATTGGCGATTCCTATGATGCATGAGGGCGGCGTGTTTGGGGTGCTGGTGAGCTGGCGCGCCGATCGCCCCTGGCGCGATGTCGAGCGCGATCGCCTGGAGGAATGTGCGCGATCGCTGACTCTCGCTTGTGTGTTAGATCAGCGTGGTCAATGGCTGAAAACGCAGATGTCGTCTTTAGACCATGTGCAGGCACAGCAGTCCGATCGCTTCCATGAGCTGCTGCATCAGTTGCGCAGTCCGCTGACGGCGCTGAAAACCTTTGGCAAGTTGCTGACCAAGCGATTACCGACGGAAGATCCCAATCGGCGGCTGGTGACTAACATGCTGCGCGAGAGCGATCGCATGCAAGAATTGCTGGGCTACTTTGATGACACGCTCCAGGCGGCGGATGATTCGCGGGAGGAGACCGCGACCACCATTCCCTTACTGCTGCCTGCTGATAAGACGGTTAAGGCCTCGCCAGCCTTGGCGGCAGCCCCGGATTCATTGGCTCATTTTGGGGGAGCCTTGACCCTGCAGACGATCGCGATCGCCACGATCGTTTTGCCATTGGTGGAACTCACACAGCCCCTCGCCGAAGATGCGGGGTTATGGCTGCAAGCGATTGCGGATGATGAAGGTCTGCAGGTGCAGGCTGATCCTAAAGCGCTGACTGAGAGTTTGAGCATTGTGATCGACAATGCGCTGAAATACGCTACGCCTGGCAGCCAAATCTGGTTGGAATGGGGGTGGTCTTTGCCCAGCGCCCCCGACTTAGTCGGCATTGTGGTGGGAGATACGGGCCCTGGCATTCCCCCAGAAGATCAGGGGCGCATTTTTGAGCGGCATTACCGGGGTTTGCAGGCAGCTGGAGACTTGGATGGCAGTGGGCTAGGACTGGCGATCGCGGCGGATTTGGTGCAAGAAATGCACGGTCAGATGCAGGTGTTTAGTCCGCTCTCGGCTTGGCCCTATTCATTGCCTGACATGATTTCTGCAGAGGCTCACGAGCACGGCACGATATTTGTGATTTGGCTGCCGCGATCGCAGTAGGACTCAAAACGAATCCAAAGCTCTTTCTGGCGGAATCTGTACACCGTGTCGAGGAGTGAGCAGTCAAGTCGACAGGTCGGCTCATCGTGGTTGTCTCCTTGCTGTAAATCGGGACAACACATGGTGCCCCCTTTCTCCCTTGCTCCCCCGCTTATGGAGTGCTGTTAACCAGCACTGGCATTACTCGCTGCCCTCGCCGGTCAAGTAAATCTTGGCGTCAACAAAGTCCGGGGTGCGTTTCAGCTCAAAGCCGACCTTTTCGCACACCCGCTGCATGGCACGATTTTCGTGCAAGATTTCGGCGGTGATATAGTCTAGCCCTTCATCGCGACCGACCTGCACCAATTGCTCTAACAGCTTGGTGCCGATGCCTTGTTTTTGGTAAGTATCACTGATCAGCATGGCAAACTCGGCGGCCTGAGTACCGTGAGATTTGCTTAAGCGACCGACTCCGAGAATTTGGTGGTTGCCACTGTCGTCTTTGTGATCGACTACCAGGGCCATTTCGCGATCGTAGTCCACAAAGCAGATGCGGGTCAGCCGCTCATGGGCGATGCGATGGTTCAGCGTCATCAGATGGAAGTAACGGAAGTAGACGCTCTCTTCCGAGAGGGTACGGTGAAACTGGACGAGGAGCGGCTCGTCTTCGGGGCGAATGGGACGCACGGTGACGGCGGTTTCGTCTTTGAGCTGCCAGGGAGAAACGTATTGGGCGGGATAGGGACGAATGGCGGGCTTGGGAATCGTGGCCGTATCGGTGTTGGCAGGATGCAGGGCAATGCGGGCATCTAACGCCAGGAGGGGATAGCGACTGTTTGCTTCGGCGACAAGGAGGGGGTTGATGTCGATTTCTTTGATCCAGGGTTGCTCAAGGGTAAGTTGGCTAAATCGCACTAACAGCATTTCTAATTCGCCGAGATCAGCCGGTTCCCTGCCCCGCACGCCTTGCAAAGCCTCGTAAATTTTAGTTTGCTCCATCAGACGACGCGCCAGAGTGGTATTGAGGGGCGGCAGGGCGATCGCTCGATCTTTGAAGACTTCTACCAGTTGCCCCCCGGTGCCAAAGAGAATGACGGGGCCAAATTGGGCATCCAAGCTGCTGCCAATAATCACCTCGTAGCCTTGGGCGCGATCGATCATGGGCTGCACTGTGACCCCTTGAAAGTGGTCGGTGCCGACTTTTTCGGCGATCGCGGCTTGAATGTCAGCAAAGGCGCGTTTGACCGCCGTCGCATTTTGCAAGTTGAGTTTCACGCCGCCCACATCTGTTTTGTGGACAAAGGTGTGGGACACCAGCTTCAGCACGACGGGATACCCCAGCGCTTTGGCATGGGCAACGGCGGCTTCGGGCGTCTCGGCAAAGCGCGACTCTACGGTGGGAATGCCGTAAGCACTGAGAATTTGTTTGGATTCCAACTCGGTGAGGAGGGTGCGGCCCGTTGCTTTGGCCGCCTCGATGATGGTTTCGACTTGAGCGCGATCGGTATGGCCAAATTCGGACTCGGGCAACAGGGCAGGGGTTTCGTAAATGCCCCGCAGGTTGTAGCTGTACTTCCACATGAAGTTAAACAGCCGTGCGGCCGCGTCGGGGTAGCGATAGGTGGCCACACTGGCCCGATTGAGAATGGTCTCGCCATGGGTGACTTCGGCTCCCCCCATCCACGAGGCGAGCACCGGCTTTGTGGCCGCTTGCGCGTGCTTTTTCAAATGTTCGGCAGTCTCGGTGGGGTCGGTCATGGCCTGGGGCGTCAACACCACGAGCAAGCCGTCACTATTGGGATCTTGGGAAACAATTTCGAGGGTTTTGGCATAGCGACCGGGGTCGGCATCGCCCAGAATGTCGATGGGGTTGCCGTAACTCCAGTGCGGTGGCAAAAATTCGCTGAGTTTAGCGACGGTTTCATCGGCGATCGCCGCCAACGATCCTCCAGTATTGATTAACGCATCGGTGGCGAGTACGCCCGGTCCTCCTGCGTTGGTGATGATTGCCAGACGTGGCCCCTGGGGACGCTGCTGTTGCTTTGCCAAAACTTCCGCCAGGTCAAACAATTCTGAAATGTGCTCGACCCGCAGCACTCCGCAGCGTCGAAAAGCGGCATCTAAAACGGCATCCTGTCCGGCGAGAGTCCCCGTGTGGGAGGCGGCGGCTTGGGCGGCGGCGGCGGTCCGACCGGATTTGATCACGATGATGGGCTTGGTGAGCGCCACTTCGCGGGCGGCAGAGAGGAACGATCGCGCATTGCCGATCGATTCCATATAAATCACGATGCTCTTGGTGCGTGGGTCGTCGCCCAGGTAGTAAATCAGGTCGCCCCAATCCACATCCAGCATGGAGCCGATGGAGATAAAGGCGCTAAAGCCGACATGTTCCTGAAAGCTCCAGTCCAAAACGGCGGTGCATAAGGCGCCACTCTGGCTAATGAAACCGACATTGCCGGGACGCGCCATATTGCTGGCAAAGGTGGCATTCAGCCCCGTCAGCGGATTCATGATGCCCAGACAGTTTGGCCCGATTAGTCGCAGCGGACTGCGCTTTAACTGCTCGACAATTTGCTGCTCTAATTCAATGCCCTGGGGACCAATTTCTTTGAAGCCTGCCGACAGGACGATCGCCCCTTTGACCCCGGCCTCGACGCAATCTTTCACTAGGTCGGGCACCGACGCCGCTGGTGTGGCAATGATCGCGAGATCAACTTGGTCGGGCGCTTCGCGAATGCTGGGATAGGCGCGAATGCCCAGCACACTCCGACGTTTGGGATTGATCGGAAAAACTGTGCCCCCAAACGGGCTGCTAATTAAATTCCACAATAAGGTGCGGCCCACACTGCCGGGGCGATCGGTTGCGCCAATCACCGCCACTGTCTTTGGGTTAAAAATGGCGCTGAGGGGCTGATCGTCCGAACGGAGAATGTCGTAAGCCGGATCAAGCGAGGGTTTGAGCGACATCAGAAAACCTTAAACCTTGGAAAGTACGGCGATCGCAGACAGTCGAACCAGCGCCTCAGCCCTTCAGAGCACTGGTGAGCAGCTTGAAAGGAACCTCTATTGCGGCAGTAGTGTGCTGGCTACGTATCCTTTCATCACTAAATCCGTCACCGAGACAATGCCCAGCAATTGTCCTGCTTGAATGACGGGAGCTCGCTGAATGCCTGCATCAGACATGGTGACGGCCGCTTCGCGCAGGCTGACGTGCGGTTCGAGGGCAATACAGGGTTGGCGCATAATGTCTTGCACGCGCACCCGGTCTGGATCGAGGTTGCGGGCAAACACTTTGTACACAATGTCGCGCTCGGTCAAGACGCCGTAGGGCAAGTCGGGGGCAGGCCGATCAACGATGAGCGATCGCACTCCGTGGGTCTGCATTTGCACAATGGCGTCGGCAACGGTGGCCAGACGGTCAATGACTTGAACCTCGGCGGTCATAATGTCGGCGATCGTCAACATGTTGGGAATATGCCTCCTAACTGAGTAAGGAATTGGAATTAAATTAAGTGTGAACAGCCGTCTCGGCTGTTCAAGAGCAGGCAAGATGCCTGCCCGACAAAACTTGGATTTTATAAAATCCTGATTCCTTAGGGCATTNNNAACAGCCGTCTCGGCTGTTCAAGAGCAGGCAAGATGCCTGCCCGACAAAACTTGGATTTTATAAAATCCTGATTCCTAAGTTATTTAACCTACTATCATTTGCGGTCTTAATCTGTAATTTCGATCCTGTCTACAGAACGCAAATTAGGCCCAATTCTGCGGGATATTTTTAGCTTTTCAGCGAGAATTGGTTAGCAAAACTATGCTGAAAGAAATATGACCGGGGGCGATCGCTGCATTACCCCCAGGCCCCCGGTCCCTCTTGGATAACTCAATATCCTTATCCTTGAGGCCACGATCAAGGGACCGGGGGCCGCTGCTGGGTGGAACGGGTTTTTCATTCCGGGAATCTTGCCAGGCAAGTGTCCCCTTCGCCACTTAATCGTTAGTGTCAAGGCGACGCGATCGCCGAATTGATTTCCGAAATGGAAACCTAGACTTGTTTTTCTCCCGGCAAGAACTTCTAAAATCAAGAACGGGTTGGTCATTGCCCATGTTTATCTGCGTTGAGTTTGTCACACTGCATGACTGCCCCGCCGCCGCGTCCTACCTTGTCTGACACCCTCATTGAAGCGACCTATCTCCGCACCCGCCGACATCTCATCGGTGGGGCCTGCGCTCTGTTGGGCGTTGTCATCTCCGGTGTGCTTTGGTATCGCTTGGTAGAAGGCTGGACTTGGCTGGATGCCGTCTACATGTCAGTGATTACGCTGGCGACGGTGGGCTTTGCCGAAGTGCAACCTTTGGGCGCCCGGGGACGCATTTTTACCATCGTGCTGATTTTGATGGGCGTGGTGGTGATTGGTTATATTTTGAACTCGTTCTCTGAAGCGCTGATTCAAGGCCACTTTCAGGCTGGCATTCGGTTACGGCAACGCCGGAGACTCATGGACTCATTGCAGCAACACTATATTATTTGTGGCTTTGGCCGCACGGGCCGCCAGGTCGCCGCCGAGTTTTCGCTAGAGCGCATTCCCTTTATTGTGGTCGACTCCGACGAAAATTCGATTCAAGCGGCGCAAAGCCTGGGCTTCATTACCTATCAGGGAGACGCCACCCAAGATCAGGTGTTGCAGCGGGTTGGCATTGAACGGGCGCTCTGCCTGATCGCGGCCTTACCCTCCGATGCCGAAAATCTCTACACGGTGCTGTCAGCCAAAACCCTAGCGCCTAATATCCGCACGATCGCGCGCGCCAGTTCGGAAGAAGCGGTGCAAAAAATCCAGCGGGGCGGGGCGGATGTGGTGATTTCGCCGTACATCACCGGGGGTAAACGCATGGCGGCAGCTGCATTGCGACCGCAAGTGGTGGATTTTTTGGAGGGCATTTTATCGGGGGGCGATCGCACTGTTTATGTCGAAGAGTTCTTGATCTCGGTGGATGACTGCTCAAAAGTTGGGCAAACCCTCGGCCAAGCGGAACTGCGGCTCAAGTCAGGGGCCCTAATCCTGGCGATTCGGCGGGCCGACAATACCCTGATCGTTGGCCCCAATGCCAATACGGTGATTTGTGCCGGTGACATGGTCATTGGCATGGGCACATCTGACGAACTGCGGCGGCTGAACCAAGTCTTGTGTCCGCTCAAGCGGCGCGATCGCTAAGTCTTGGGGCCAACCATGCAACGGCTAGAGGGCGTGGCTTGAAAATAGCAGCCCTAAGCGTTGGGGTTGGGCATTGTCCAATCTGTATAGATTCTTTAATGAACTGAGAAGGTGATTTCAGCGCACAGCCCTAAACACTACGGTTTTCGAAATTCTGTCTTCATTACGGGGTTCCTGTGTTAGAAACGAGGAGCGCAGGTTCCAGGAGTAACAGGGCATTGGCCTCATCGTCGCGAGTCGTGTTGAGAGGATTTGGATGGGCGGACAAATATTGGGCGATCGCTATCAAGTAGAGCGTCAATTAGGCAAAAAAGCGGGGCGCTGGACGCTCAAAGCGCAAGACATCCAAACCGACAGTCCCGTTATTTTGAAAATTTTGTTTTTAGATGATGGTTTAGACGCGACTGACCTCCGACTCTTCAAACGTGAAGTGGATGCGCTCAAGTTGCTCAACCTGGAAACTACGCCGCGCTATTTGGGCTACTTTGAGATGGAAATGCCCACCCAAGACCAGGCGATGGTGCTGGTGCAGTCTTATGTTGATGGGGTCTCACTGCAAACCTATTTGGGCCAGTCGCGCATCTTTAGCGAGGTCGAAGTGCGCGAGATTGCCTGCCAAGCTCTAGAAATTTTAGACGCCCTGCATCGCCATGAACCCCCGATCATTCATCGCGATGTGCGTCCGAGCAATTTGCTGCTACAACCCGGTTTGCCTGTGGCGACCGCAAGGGTCTGTCTGGTTGATTTTGGCACCGTCAAGGCGTTGTCTGCCAACACGACTGCGATCACAATGATTGGCACCGATGGTTACTTGCCGCCTGAGCAGTCAGCCGGGCGGGTATTGGCGACATCCGATTTGTATAGTCTCGGAGCCACCTTGGCTGAAGCCCTCACGGGCAAATCACCGCTAGAAATGCGCACTAAGGGACTGCGGATTCGGTTTGAAGAATTTGTCGAAGTGACGCCAGATTTTGCTGCCTGGCTCAAACAGCTTTTAGCTCCGAGTCTAGAAAATCGCTGGCAGTCGGCCTCTGAAGCCCTCGCCGCACTCAAGCAATTGCCTTAGCTGAGCGTCGTTAACGCTCTGTCGAGTTTACGGCTTAAGAAGTCGTCGAGGATTGGACAGGGCCACGGGTGATGGCCGAGAGGGGCTCATTGACCTCAAACAGTTGGGCAGAGAAGTCGCTCATGCCAGGGAGCGATCGCATCCCAGCCACCACTGGCCCTTGTAAATAGGCTTGGGCACTAGCTTCATCCACGAACAAATAAAGGCCGCCGTAGACGGCCTCAGAGGGCTGAGCAATCCACACCTTCCACAGTAAGCCAGGCCACGCGGCAATTTGATGCGCTCGCTCCCAGGCGGCTTTTTGAGCCGCTTCCGAACCGCCGTTCGGATTCCGAAAGGTGATTTGCAAAATTTTGCTCATAGCTGACGCTCTAGCAATCCTGAAAATGTGGTTCGTGTCGGGCAAAAGGCCTGCTGACAGGACACGGCTCTCTAAATGGAACGCCAAACCCATGGCAATTATCCAAAGAGAACCGTCCCCGATCAGCCCACCCTACTTAGGCTTGCACAACTGCCCTGGCCGCTTTGGAAGAGCGGTAATGCTGATCTAGCTGGATTAGGGTGTGCAAGAGCACGTTGGCACCGTTGGCGCAGTCTGCGGGGCTGGTGTACTCCGTCTCAGAGTGACTGATGCCGCCCTCGCTGGGGACAAAGATCATGCCCATATCGGTGACCCGTGACATTTCTTGGGCGTCGTGACTGGCGCGGCTGGGCAAATGGCAATAGCTGAGGTCAAGGTCTTGGCACACTTGCGCGATCGCATGTTGAATGTGGGAATTGGCCGGGGCAGGTTCGTTGTCGAGCCGCTGCGCCATGGAAATGCTGGTGCCCGTCGCGGCGGCAATCTTGTCGATCGCTTGCCGGATTTCGGCGAGCAGTTGGTCGAGGCGATCGCTTGATAAGTCTCGCAAATCCAGACTCATTTCGACCCGACCCGGAATGCTGTTGGGCACGTTGGGATGCAGATCCATGCGGCCCACGGTAGCCACTTGGTCGCCCGGTTGGTTGCCCACCTGGCTAATCGCTAAGACCACCTGTGAAGCGGCGACCAGCGCGTCCTGACGCATGGGCATGGGCGTGGTGCCGGCATGGCTCGATTGCCCTTCCACCGTAATCCAGTAGCGGCGCTGACCGACAATGCCCGTAACGACGCCGATTTGTTTCTGTTCAGCGGCGAGCACAGGGCCTTGCTCCACATGCAGTTCCACAAAGGCGGCAATGGACTCAGGCGTGCGCCGGGCATGGTCGATAATGTCCCAGTCACCCCCGACCCGCTCCAGACAGGCTTGAATGGGTTCGCCATCGCGGCTGCGATACAGTTCCGGATCGGGCAGGAGACGACCCGCGATCGCTTTGCAGCCCACCATGGTCCGTTCTTCATCGGCGAACACAATCACTTCAATGGGATGATCCAGGCGTCGCCCCTGCTCTGATAAAGTCTTGACCACTTCAATGCCGGCCAGCACGCCATAAGTGCCGTCGTAGTGGCCCGCATTGGGCACCGTGTCGATGTGGGAACCCGTCACCAGTGGCGGCGCATCCTGAGCGCGACCAGGATAACGGCCAATCATATTACCCGCTTCGTCAATGGATACAGTCATCCCGGCTTCCACCATCCAGCGGCGCACCAGCGATCGCGCGTGACAATCTTCGGGACTAAAGGCCAATCGCTGCACCCCCCCGTTGGGCAATTTTCCCAATTGGGCCAGTTGCCGAATCATGGCGGTGAGGCGATCGCCCTTGACCGCGAGGGTGGAAGCTACTTGGTAAACCATGCACAAACCTCTTGGCAGAAACCCTGCCGTTAACTGTTCATAAAAGAACTTTATGTCTTGAAGCGTATACTGTATACAATAAACGCTCTGTAAAATGATTTACAACCTGTGGATACACTGAATTGAATCTTCCTCGCCTAAGGACGCTGACCTGGTGACCCTAACGAATCCGCTGCCGCGCCGCGCCTCTTTGCATGAGCAGACGTATCAGACTCTGCGTACCAGTATCTTGTCGGGGGAGCTGCCGCCCGGCGATCGCCTGGTGGAAACGCAACTCGCCACCCAACTCGAAGTCAGTCGTACCCCCATTCGCGAGGCGCTGCGCCAGCTCCAGCGGGAAGGATTGGTGGCAGTGGATTCTAGTGGTGGCCTGCGGGTGATTTCGGTGTCGGTGTCGGATGCGGTGCATTTATACGACTGCCGTATTGCGCTAGAAGAAGCAGCGGTGCGCGACGCCTGCCTGAATGCCAGCGATCTCACTCTGGATGAATTGCAACAATCCATCGCCCAGTCAGAACGGGCCGTGCAGCGTGAAGCCTCTACCCTCAACACCTTTGAAATGTTGAACCTGGATTACCAGTTTCACCGCAAGATTGCCGAGAGCACGGGCAATCCCTGGCTGACGGATTTGCTCGATCAAGTCTTTGACAAGATGATGTTGCTGCGGGTGCAGACGACTCGCCACAATCCCCGGGTACTGGAAATTTGCCACGAACATCGGCAAATCTGTGGGGCGATCGCGTCCCGTGACCCAGCAACGGCGATCGCTTCGATTACAGAGCACCTCAATGCCAGTAAAGTCCGGGTCGTGAGCGCGTTAGAAGCGCTACAAACCCCGCAGTCAGTCGATGTTTAAGGTTGGTTGCAATCTGTGATGGTTTTGCAGCCTTGGAACTTTCGTGAACCGCTCCCACGTTCAATAGAGCAAGCGCTCGGCGTCGCGGGGTAAATCGGGAAACATGGGGCACACTACGCTTCCTGGTAACCCCAGGACAGAGATTAGGCGAAAGTTGCTGTTGCCGCTTGGCTCGCAGTGTTCACCATGGTTGCAGACACATCCAACCTTGCCTGATCAGCGCTTGTCAACCGCCAGCGTTTAGCTTGCCCAGTGATGGCATTTCCAACGATTTCATTGTTTAAGAGGTAGACCTGATGACCACATCCGAAACCAAACTCGTGTTTATTTGCGGCTCGGCGCTGCGGGGCCAGCCCGATCATGGCAACTTGCAAGGGGCGGCGTTTGTCAGCGAGGCGCAGACTGCCCCCAAATATCGCCTGCACGCGGTCAAAGATGGCTGGCATCCCGGCATTTATGAAACAGATTCTGACGGAATATCGATTCCAGGTGAACTTTATCAACTGTCTGTGGAGCAATATAACCATCTTGTGTCGACCGAGCCCCCCAATATGTATCCTGCGGAGGTGACCTTGCAGGACGGGGGAACGGCGATCGCCATGCTTTATCCCAAAGCGCTGATCGATGAGCATGGTTGGCCCGATATTTCCGATATCGGGGGCTGGGCGGCTTACAAAGCGCAACAGTCAGTCTAATTTCCTCAAACTGCGCAATCAGTTTGGAGCATCCCCATGGGCAAAGCGCTAATCAAAGGCGGGCGCATCGTCACCGCTGTGGACGATTACGTGGCCGATATTTTGGTCGATCAGGGCCGCATTGAGGCGATCGCCCGCGAAATTCCCGCTGAGGATGTGCCGACCTATGACGCCACCGGGTTAATGGTGTTTCCCGGTGGCATTGATGTCCACGTCCATATGGAAACCCCGATGGGCAACGACATCTACACCTGCGACACCTTTGAAACCGGGACTAAATCAGCGGCTTTTGGCGGCACGACGACCATTGTCGACTTTGCCCAGCAGTTCCAAGGCGAGAGCCCCAAAGCCGCGCTCGATCGCCGCCTCGCCGCTGCCGAACCCCAATGCAGCATTGACTATGGCTTCCACGTCATTCTCACCGACGTGAACTCTGAGTCGCTGGCGGAGCTGCCCGATCTCATTACCCAGGATGGCGTTTCCAGCTTCAAGCTCTACATGGCCTACCCCGGCGTGCTGATGGTAGATGACGCCGACATCTACCGCACCATGCGGAAGGTCGGCACCCACGGCGGCATGGTCAACCTCCACGCCGAAAATGGCGTCGTCATTCAAGCGCTGATCGAAGAAGCGCTAGAGCAGGGCAACACCTCGCCGAAATATCACATGCTCACCCGCCCCCAGCTGATGGAAGGGGAAGCCACCCATCGCGTAATTCGCATTGCGGAACTGGCGGAAGTGCCCGTCTACATCGTTCACCTCTCGGCGGAGGAAGCCCTGGAAGCGGTGGTCGAAGCCCGCGATCGCGGCATCCATGCTTTCGCTGAAACCTGCCCTCACTACCTGTTTTTGACTAACGAAGAATACGATCGCCCCGGTTTTGACGCAGCGAAGTTTGTGATGACGCCCCCCCTGCGGGATCACAAGTGCCAACATGCCCTGTGGCGCGGCCTCAAGTTTGATGACCTGCAACTGGTCGCGACGGATCACTGCCCCTTCTGCTTCAACGAAAATCGGTTCGGCCTCCTCAAGTCCAAGCAGTTAGGCAAAGACGATTTTTCCAAAATTCCCAACGGGGCACCCGGGGTCGAGTTTCGCCTGCCGCTGCTGTACGATGGCGGCGTTCACGGGGGGCGCATTACCCTCAATCGCTTTGTGCAACTGACCTCCACCGCCCCTGCCAAAATGTTCGGCATGTTTCCGCAAAAGGGGACGATCGCCGTCGGCAGCGATGCCGACCTCGTGCTCTTTGATCCCAACGAGCGCCACACCCTCAGCGCCGACACCCACCATTCCAATGTGGACTATTCCCTGTTTGAAGGGCGCGAAGTGCAGGGCAAGGTGAAGCAGGTCTTTTTACGCGGCGAGCTGATTGTCGATGGCGACGAGTGGCATGGTCGCGCTGGCATGGGCCAATATTTGAAGCGATCGGCTTCCGGGCGCATTTTGTAATCAGCCATTTTCAGGGGACGGGTTCCTGCATTCTCAGGGGACGGGTCCCTCGGTCTTGATACAACGAGATCGCAATCACCAGCAGGGACCCGTCCCCTTGAACCCACTCATTTTTGAGCGATCGGCAGTTTCTGGCTGACCTTTTGCCAAAAGCGCTGGAACCGTAGCTTTCTGATGCGCTGGGGCGAAAGCTGCGGCACGTCGGCGGGGTGCTGCGCTACGTGGTCAAAAAATTGATTCACTGCCGTCAAGATTTCCCGCAGGCGTAGAACGATCTTGTCTTCGCGATAAGGGTCAAAAAAGTCATCGGGCAAGGGCTTTGCCGTAGGGGCCTGAATTGCCGTCAAAATCCGCGCCACGTCATAGGCTGTGGAGTAAGTCCCGATCGCCTCACAGTTGAACCCCGGATCGAGATAATCTGCCAGCGCTCCATTCACGCTAGAAAAGACCTGGCACCCACAGGCCATCGCCTCCATCGGCGGCAGTCCAAAGCCCTCGGTCACCTGATACTGCGCCCAATATTCCGCCGTGTCGTATAGGTAAACTTTGCTGCGGTTAAACAGGCCCGCCAAATCATCGACAAACTGGTCGAGCAAAACCACGTTGCAATGCGGCTGTAAGGCCGGGACGAGCTGTTTCAATAAATATTCCGACGACTTGCGCACCTGCACCAACACGTCGATGTCTCTGGGTTGGTCGCGATCGCTAAACTCCGGCGAAATCTGATTCGGCAACCAAAAAATGGGCGAACTAGGGCAGAGTTGTCCCCAATAGCCCATGGTGTTGCGGCTCACCGTGAGAATCGGCACCCGACTCGGCAAGCGAAATCCATAGCCCGCACTGTGGGCGTGATAGACCACCGCCCGCCCCTGCAACCGCTTGACCAGTTTGGGCACATGAAAGCCCCAACTCACCACAAAAATGATGTTGCGCGTATCTTGCTGCAGCACATCATCGAGAAATAGCGTGTTCGGCTCCCGCTGCTGATACGTGACCACTGCCACGTCACAGACCTGGCGCGCCAATTCCATCGTTTTCAGTTCGGCAAAGAGGCCGCCACAGGCAAACTTACCATCGGTGCCCGGCAACAAAAAGTAGAGCGATCGCACTGGTCGTTCCCTCGTCACGCTATCCCCGGATTTTACGGTAATTCAGTGTGCAGAGCATGAGCGTGTCCCCTCACACTAGCCACCCTCATACCCTCACAGGCTTCCTATCCCACCTGTGCCGAGGCAAATGCCCCAATCCCTTGCAGCGCATCCAAGAAGGCGTAGACCGCCGGACTGTGCAGGGCATCTTTTAGCAGCGTGGCCCCAATGGGGCGAGAGAGCGGAAACGGCAGGCGGCAAACACCGACTCCCTCGGGAATCGGCTTAGCGGCGAGTTCAGTCATCAGGGCAATGCCAAGCCCCTGCTGCACCATACTCGCCATCGAAGAGTCGTGACGGATGCGGTAGGTCACTTGCAAGTCTTTGTCGAACTCGCGGAGGCGATCGCGAATCCGCACCGAGCAGCTATCGTGGCTCGAAGAAATCAACGGATATTTATAGAGATCTTCCATTGCCAGTTGGGCATCTCGCAGACCATATTGAGGCGGCATCAGCGCGATGTAATGGTCATCCAGAATGTGAATGGTTTCAAATTCAGCACCACAGAGCATTTCGGCCACACAGACATCGGCCTGGCCCTGGCTCAGCGCTTGCTTGAGCTGGTACAGCTCATCCACTTCCAGAATCGAGATTTGGATCGCGGGATAAATATGGTGCAGCCGGGCGATCGCTTCAGGCAACAGATGGGTCGCAATGCTGCGAAATGTCGCAATGCGAACCGTCCCGCCGTCGACTCCTCGCTCTTGCACCGCCGCATTCGTAATATTTTCTAGCAAGGTTTGAATCTGGCGGGCATCTTGTACCATCCGTTCGCCCACTGGGGTTAGTTGCGCCCCATGTCGCCCTCGGTGAAACACCACCACACCGAGCTCATTTTCGAGGGAGGCGATCGCGTGGCTGACGGTCGATTGGGTCACGTCTAGTTGTAGGGCTGCCTCACTGAAGTTGCCATACTCCGCCACCGCCAACAAGGCTCTGATTTGCGATAGCTTCAACTTCCAAGGATTCATGGGCAGAACCAAGCAACATCCACAGCCCAACCCTATCTCAATCGTTAATGTCTCTAGTATCAATTTTTTGCATACATGCCATCTACATTGTGCGTGGGTCTTTTCTGTCGCTTTCGCTACATTTAAATCAAAGCAAATGATTCATCGCTATTCATTACCGACGCTCTCCTGGTATCCGGTCTAATCGGCCCTTATCCATGGGCTTGCGCCGCACATCATCTGCTTCACACACTCCATCACATTCCAGTATTTCAGAGGCCACCGTTATGCATAGCTATACTGACAACTCCAACTTATTTGACGCCCGCAGCCATGGGCTTGGCGCACTTATTGGTCGCCCCCGCTACACGACGGCTTACCATCCCAGTCAGCTGGGAAGATTGCTCAGCCGTGCCAGTCAAAGCGTGATTCATTGGTTAACCACTGGTTCCATGCCCCGCGTTTCCAAAGAAATGCAAGGCGACACGGAAGTCTGGAAGGTTCATGATCCCGTTTCACACTGCACCCGCTACTTTGATCATGAAGATGCGCTGCGGGTGTGGATGGAAGCCCGTTACTATCAGTAATGGCTTAATGGCAACAGCACGGAATTAAAGGCTGATGTGGGGCGTCAAACCAAGTCAACGAGGCCCCGCAGACAGATAATTCATTTCTTATGACAGGGGAACGGCGATACCGCTGTTCCCCTGTTACTGTGTTTAGGCCGCTTTTTACTGCCAGAGCCTCCGTGGAGGATCAACGCAAGGATTAATCTGGGTGGCTGGCCATCCCTAATGATTGTTGAATGCGGGCGATCGCCGTTTCGAGGGCTGCCGTATCAGCAATCCAGCGATAGCGTTGCAAATCAAGTTTCCCCGCCGCATCAAACTCGATGCCTTCATCTTCTAAAAGCGACTGTTGTAAATAATCAGTGCCATTGCGGTGGGGCGATCGCGATACTTCCCCCTTGGCATTGATCACCCGATGCCAGGGAATCTCGTCCGCCTCCGTCACTCGATACAGGGCATAACCCACTACCCGAGGCTTGCCAATCAAGCCTGCTAGTTCTGCCACCTGACCATAGGTCGCTACCTGACCCACGGGGATTTGGCGCACCACCGCATAAATTAAGTCGTAGGTGTTAGCCACGCTGCACCTCCATCACTGGCAATTTCACAAAGCAGCCGTATTTCTCGCAGAGAGTTTACACGTTTCTTAATGGTTGATTAAGTTCTGGCTAATGCGATCGCTGATTCATCCATGCCTCATTGCCATCCCCTATATTGGGACTAATGCATCTTCACCTCAGCTAATTGCGATCGCCGCAACTCGATTCGTGTCGATGATTCCCATCATCGGCATAGCTTCGTTCAAACGTCATCAAGCCCTCGAATAAGGGGAGCGATCGTCGACTTCTGCCATCATGCCAATTCCGCTCAAGTCACCCTCAGTGAAGACCCATGACGAACAATACTCTCCACAATTTATTGAATGCTTTTGCACAGGGGCAAACCGCCTTTGACAACGTGTTGATCAAAAATGCCAACTTACAGGCCCAGCTACTCCCCTTTGTTAGCCTGCGAAAAGCCTGTATGCCAGGAGCTAACTTTCGTCATGCCGTTTTGCCAGGGGCTAACTTTGAGGGGGCTATTTTTCGCGGCAGCAATTTTGAACACGCCAATCTATTGGCCGCCAACCTGGCTTGGGCTAATTTGGCGCAATCCGACCTCGGGCATACTCTTCTAGCCTCTGCCAACCTGGTCGGAATTAACCTTGCTAATGCCAACTTAGTGGGCGCATCCATGCCAGGGGCTGACCTCACCTCAGCTAATTTGCGTAATGCTAATCTCACCGGGGTCAACCTCAAAGGGGCAAACTTAAGCAAAGCTAACTTGTTTGGCGCACGGATTGATGCCAAAGCATTATCCGAGGCCATTTTAGAATTTACAGTGATGCCCAATGGTGAATGCGTTACCCACCCTCGAGAACAGCATCCGACCATGCCCAATCTGGCTAATGTCATGACGTATACACGCCTCGCTGTAGCGTTGGAACCCCATCGCGGTATTCAGCCTGCGAGTTCAGCCCCAGCATCATCCCAGGCAAACACGCAGGCTACCGCCGCCAACCCAAGACAGGAATCAGTATCCTCCGCATCCTCTGAAGCCCAGCAAGCCAGCAAGCATATCTGGTTTCAGTTCACCGAAAATCGTGCTGACTTAGACCTCACTGTGACCACGGCTCAAAAGCTCTGAAGGTAATCAAGACTGTTTGGCTGTTTCAAAATCCCCCTGCGACCTTGAAACAGTGGACCAGGAATAAGCATTGATGAACCGCATAATCACTATCAAAAAATCCATCGATAGTGTCACCCACACTCAAAGTTGCCTGCGTTACAATATGTAACAAGTGTTTGAATTACATTCAACATTAAGCATTAGGAGCTAAGTGTCATGGAAAACGAAAACAAGTTTGGTTTTGTTAATTTCGCAGAAACCTGGAACGGTCGTTTAGCAATGTTGGGTTTCATTATCGGCATTGCGACTGAATACATCACTGGTCAAGGCATTCTTTCCCAAATCGGCTTGATGTAATTTTTATTGCTTTAGAGTCTTTGAAACGGGGTTGCAAATTTTGCAACCCCGTTTTTTTGGCGATATTGGCCATTGGCTGCGCTTTTCAAACAAGACTTATCCTCTACCGAAGCAGCCTTCTTTGGGATTGGCGGCACTCTATTAGCTCAGTACAAATCACATGGAAGGAGCCGGCCAATGCAAGGTGCTGAAAGATTTTTCGTTGGCTTTGGTCGGCAGTCGTCAGGACTCTGGGGGCGACGATCGCTCATCTCAACTGGGAACCAGCAAAATCCACTTCGTTTCATGGCAGAGGTCGAAGATATCGCGCTGGAGCTGATTTTCCAGGAAATGCTACCTTCACTTATCTTCTGCAAGGCGATCGCAACTATAGCCAAAGGGTAAAGTAACCTGGCAACGTCTACTGCGGATGCCTTGTTGAACCCCAGCCAGGCCTCGCCTTACTCTTGAACAGTCAGCGAATAGCTAAATCGCTGACCTTGCTCGTGAGCCCCTACCCAAATGCGGTAGGTGCCAGCCCGCCAATTATTGTCAGCAATTTGGGCATCTAAGTTGCTACGGCTGATGTCTTGACCGCAGTGAATGGAATTATCATCTGGACCTTGCACCAACAGCGTCGTGTCTTTGCCACTGTTGACAGTGATGGTGAGTGTCGGAAAATCACTTTGCAAAGTCAGAATGTGATCTGGGTTGGCATCGGCAAACCCAGCACAAAGATTGCCTTGCTGATCACTGCCAGCAATGTTAGCAAGCGAAAACGAGCCCACAATACTACCGCTAACACTCGCAGTAGCGGGTGGGTACGCAGCCAAAGTAATGCTTTCAGAGTTGGCGGTCTGGGCCAAAACGGGAGAGATACTGACCAGGAGAGCTAAGCCGCTGAGCGCTGCCAAGGGGCGGCGCAGCCGGGTAATCAATTGAGAAGTCATGGTCATTGCCCTCACTCAGTCGCTACACGGTTAAGCAAAATGCTGGTGTTGCCGCTTACTTAACTTAGAAATTCGTTAGATACTCTTATGTTGAGTGACGCTGCCAAGACTCAGCTCAGCGATGGGCAGGATCTTCAAGTGTCACGGTAACTGGCACTTTTTGAACAAGCCACGAATCGCCACCTAGCTGAAGGTACCCTAGCAGATGATGATTGCCCACTGGAGTTGTGAACAAAGTTAACGATGAGTTTTATCTACTGCTTGATTTTAATCGCGATCGCTTGGGCGCTATCAACCTTTATCGATAGCTTGGCTAGTATCGGCGCTCTGTTCGGTGGTTTGCCTATGTGGTTGGGACTGGCTGTGGTGGCAGGCGTGATGGCTTGGCTAGTCGGTGAGCCTTAAGGATTGAGGGATGGCGTATCCGTTGTTCCGTACAATTCAGGCAAATCGCGGGAAGGGGGCAAAGATTTCGCATCCTGCGTTTCAATGAACCCGGTGTAATAAGCCCCGGCCTCAATTTCCAAGGCCCCGGCGATCACATCCCCTTCGAGGCGAGCGGTGCGGCTTAGCGTGAGCTTACCTTTTGCCACAACCCGGGCTTTGAGCACACCGTGCACAACTAGATTGTGGGCTTTGACCTCCGGCCCTTCCACCAAGCCCGTAGATGAAATTTCCATGTCGCCATGCACATCGACGGTGCCGTGAACAATGCCGTCAACGCGCAGCATACCCTCGGCATGCAGCGTGCCTTCAAATTCGGTTTTTTGGCTGAGATACGTGAGTAGGGGAGCGGACTTACGCCTGAACATACAGAGTGCTTGCCTCAGTGAACGTTTAGACTAACGACCGGACGTGGCCATTCATTCAAAATAGTACTTTCATTGCACCGCTTGTATGGTCGAAGATAGCAGAATAATGAATCCCCTTGCATTCATGGACTCCACAAATCACTCAAAATTACCTATCGCTTTAGTAATTTATTTGTGTCTGAGGATACAAATCGGCTCTTGACATTGAAAACACAATACGTTGATCCCCTATCGTTATTCGTCACTTTGAGCCAAATCAAGCCATCATCTGACACTTGGTGAAAATCACTTGCTAGAAGCTGAAGAAAAACCTAAAGATTCTCACCAATGGCTCATTTTTGGGGATCAATGGAATAGTCAGGCTCAACTCGACTGAGTTTCTCTAAAACCCTTGATCCCTAAATTGCGTTGATGGGCCTCTGTGGGCCTCATTAAGGCAGTTTGAGCAAGATTGGCGATATGTTGGCGACACTCCGTGATTGCGACGCAGGCGAGATGCCTCCGTCGCTACATTTGCTCAACGCTGCCTGTTGCAGAAGTCAGTCTGATTTATTTTGACGGCCAATCAGAACTTAGGATCTCACGATGAAAACCATAAATTTAACTTCACATCAAATAGACAACTCTATTGATCGCTTTTTTGCCGCGAGTGCCCATACCCAGTTAGTGATTTTGAACTACTTGGCGCAGAAAATTCATCGGGCTTCCAATACGGCAACGCCCAGTGCCTTTTTCTCGCAAAAAGTCCAAATTATGATTCAGCAATTGCATCAGCTGCCCCGCGAAGATCGACATCTTGCGCTGGAAGAAATTTTGCATGGTGTGCCGACTCGCCTGACTGAAGCCTACAGTGACTTAGATACCAATATGAGAATGGCTTTCTGGTATCGCTTGGCCAATAGTCGTCGTGATGAGTCGCTGTTATCGCCCAAGGCGTTAACGGCTTGGAATCAGGAACAGCATATGTTGTTGTCGGATTTAGAAACCCGAGATTCTAATGAGTTGGTGACTTTTTTGCGGCAGGCAGTGACTGACCGCGAGGTAATGGCGATCGCATAATCCGGTCTCGGGCCGCAATGGGCCAACGGCCTACCCTTGCTAGCGCTGATTAGCCGCAACCCCCGACCTGGTGAGCTTGATGTGAATCTTGACTGGGTTGGGGGTTTGAGACGCCCGCAGCGGCGCGTCGAATAGAAGGCGTGGTTAGGAAGACTTCACGGACTCTTCGCTACGTTCGAGCAGGTTGGCGTCGATGTGAGCAGTTTGCTTTCGCTGTTCGGCCATGGCGGCGCGGGCTTTGGCTTCGGTCGTGGTGGGATTTTGCTGATGGAGCTCTTCCTCGGAGCGTTCGTGCAGGGAGTCTTGGCGGCGATCGCCATCGTGACGCTGTTGGGCGAGTAATTCGCGGGCACGTTCTGTGGGCTGATTCATCAGATCCTCCTGATTAGAGTGAATGCCTACTTCTTTCGTAACCTGCGGCGACAAATTTATGTAAAAATCGATACATTTTTCAAGGCTTCTCGCTGCCTTGAAGCTCGCTGCACAAGTCTCGCTGACTCTTGGTGAACCCTAATGATGGATTTGCGAGGGGAGCTGCAAGCCCTAAAAACTGGGCTTTGGACATTACCTGGTGCTTAGGCGGAGCCATCCCCAAAGAACTGGTTACCTTCGCTAGGGAAATTTTGCCTTGTGCAGCGTCAAAACTAAATCTCCGGGTTAGTCGTAGGCCGCGCTGTGTTTGACTCACGCGATAGCGAATCCGAATTTTTTGCATTGATGGAGCACTCTCGATCCATGGGGGCGATTGGGACAATGCAGAGCGAGTGCGTTGTTCCCGAGGGTGAGCCGCAGCGTTAGACTAAAACACGGTTATCCCTTCAATTTGCGGCACTTTGCCATGACATTGCTCACTCTCAAATCGGTTCAAAAAGATTTTGGTATCAAAGAAATCCTGCGGGATGCCAGCTTTAGCTTGGAAGAGGGCGACAAAGTTGGGCTGATTGGGACGAATGGGTCGGGCAAATCTACGCTGCTAAAAATGATTGCGGGAACTGAACCAATCGACGGCGGGGAGATTTGGCGCAATTCTGGGGCCAAAATTGTTTACTTGCCGCAGCAGCCGGATATTGAGGGCGATCGCACTGTGCTAGAGCAGGTGTTTGCCGACGCGGGCGAGCAAATGGCCCTGATTCGGGAATATGAAGACATCTCTCACCGGATGGAACGCGGGGAAGGCGATTTGGATGCACTGATGTCGCAACTGTCGCGGGTGACAGAAAAAATTGAAGCGGCAGACGCCTGGGATTTGGAAACCAGTGCTAAAGTCGTGCTGACGAAACTCGGCATTCAAGACTTTGATGCGCGCGTGGGAGATTTGTCGGGGGGCTACCGCAAACGCATTGCGATCGCCGCCGCGTTGCTTTCAAATCCGGATGCTCTGTTGATGGACGAGCCGACTAACCACTTGGATGCGGAATCGGTGGAATGGCTTCAGAGCTATCTCAACGGCTTTCGCGGGGCGTTGCTGCTGATCACCCACGATCGCTACTTTCTGGATCGGGTCACTAATCGCATTTTGGAAGTGGATCGCGGTGATCTGTTTGGCTATGCGGGCAACTACAGCTACTACTTAGAAAAAAAGGCCGAAATGGAAGCCTCGACCGCCAGTAGCCGCCAAAAGCATGCTGGGGTGTTGCGCCGGGAGTTGGAATGGCTAAAGCGTGGGCCTAAAGCCCGCAGCACTAAGCAAAAAGCTCGCATTCAGCGGATTGATGACATGCAGGATCGCGAGTTTAAAGAAAGTTTGGGCAAGGTGGATATTGCCACCGCTGGGCGACGCATCGGCAAAAAAGTTATTGAGCTGGAGAATGTGACGAAGGGGTATGGCGATCGCACTCTGATTCGCAACTTCACCTACATTTTTAATCCCCGCGATCGCATTGGCATCATTGGCCCCAATGGGGTCGGCAAATCGACCTTAATGAACCTGATTACCGGACGAGAGGAGCCCGATCAGGGCGCGATCGAAATCGGGGATACCATTCATTTTGGCTATTTTGATCAGCACTCCGAAGATGTGATCAAAAACCCTAACCAGCGGGTGATCGAATATCTCAAAGACACTGCTGAGTTGGTCAAAACGGTGGATGGTAGCGTCATCACCGCCTCTCAAATGCTGGAGCGTTTCCTCTTTCCCCCCGATCAGCAATACGCCCCGATACACAAACTTTCGGGGGGCGAGCGGCGGCGGTTATTTTTGCTCCAGGTGTTGATGCAGGCTCCTAATGTCTTGATTTTGGACGAGCCAACGAATGATCTGGATGTGCAAACACTCGCGGTGCTGGAAGAATATTTGGAAGAATTCAATGGCTGCGTCATCGTCGTTTCCCACGATCGCTACTTCCTCGATCGCACCGTCGAAACAGTGTTTGCTTTCGAGGACAATGGTCACATTCGCCAATACCCGGGTAACTATTCTGTTTATCTCGATTATCGACAAGCAGAGGCAACTGGGCCGAGCTCTGAAGCAGTCGATAATGGCAAAAAGGCAGATGAAAAATCAGTAGTTTCTTCTGCCGCTAAGAATGGCACACGCTCTGTCGCCTCTGCTAAGCCCCAGAAGCTTTCTTACAAAGAAAAACGGGAATACGAACAGCTAGAAACCCAAATTCCTGAACTCGAAGCCGAGAAAGAAGCGCTGGAAAAACTGCTCTACGACAATTCCGACAGTGGGTATGACGAGATGAAGACCCTCTCGGAAAAATTGGCTACCCTCACCCAGACTATCGATGCCGCGACTGAAAGATGGATGGAACTAGCTGAAAGAATTGACTAAAGTGTAGCTACTTCAGTGAGCAAACAGGGGTTAGCTGGAGGTCCTAGCGATCCCATTTGAGCTTCTGGTCATCAGCAATTCTGTCGCCGCCGCAAGTGATAAGGCCGGGGAGAAAGCATAGCCTTGCACAGCATCACAACCGAGTGCCGTGAGTTCTTGCACTTGCCAACTGTCTTCTGCACCTTCGGCTACGGTGCTCATGTTTAGGTTTTGCGCCAATTCAATGATGGTTCGCACAATACTGTGGCCGTTGCTCGACATTTCGTCCACAAAGGATTTGTCAATTTTTAAGATGTCGATTGGAAATTTGCTGAGATATTTCAAAGAGGAGTAGCCGGTGCCAAAGTCGTCAATACTCAAACGGATGCCCCGCGCTTTAATTTGAGTCAGAGTTTCTAAAATATTGCTGGACTGTTCTAGCAATATCCGCTCGGTAATTTCTAGCGTGAGATGGTGTGGTGATACGAACATTTTTTGCAAAGTCTGGTCCAGCATGGACAACAGATCTGGATCGCGAAAACTTTGTCCAGAAATATTGATTGCAATGCGTAAATCGTCCGTCATTAAATCATAGTTTTGCCAGTGCTGAATGGCTTCACACGTTTGTTGAATCACTTGCTGGGTCATGGCCACAATTAAGCCGGTTTCTTCAGCAAGATCAATAAATTCTCCCGGCATAATTAGGCCTTCTTCCGGCTTTACCCATCGCACTAAGGCCTCAAATCCAATTAATTGATATTCGGGCAAAGCGTAAATAGGCTGATAGTAGTTAACAAATTGATGGTGATCGATCGCACTGTGCAGATCATTTTCTAAATTGACCCGTTTGACGGTCATTTGCAGCATGTCGGCGCCGAAAACTTCGTAGCGATCGCGTCCCCTTTCTTTGGCCTGATACAGAGCAATATCCACATCGCGGAATAAGTCATCGCTAGTGGTGTAACTATTGTCGTTGATAAGAATGCCAATACTGGCCGATGTTCTTAAGATTCGCCCTTGAATTTCAAATGGCTTCTGAAGACTGTATTTAACGCGATTGGCTACTTGAATGGCCTCCTGTACATCGCTCGTATTTTCTAGCAAAATGACAAACTCATCGCCACCAATCCGTACAATCACATCAGTCTCTCGCAAACAACCTTGCAACCGATTGGCAACGGCGATCAATAGCTGGTCACCCATCAAATGCCCAAGCGTGTCGTTGACCGATTTAAACTGATCAAGATCCAGCATTAACAGACCAAACTGACAATTTTGATGATGCCGACAACGCACCAATTCTAAATCGAGTTGCTGTGATACAGCCTTTTCCAGTCTCGTGAGATACACTTAGTATGTTTTGGAATTTGCTAAGAGACAGGGATGAAAGCTTACTCTATCGAGTTCNNNTCAAGGAAGTTTCTTTGACAGACATTAAAAACTGGTTTACAAATTGCTGCTACTGCACCTCACTAGAGTGAGAAATGCTGTAACCAGTTCCGGTTAGGCAGTCTGGTCAAGTTATCGTGCAATGCCTCATAACGCAGCTGTTTCTCGATTTTGAGGCGTTGCGTCACATCGCGCGAACTGGTTACTACCCCGGTCAATTGTGTGTCATCCCCTGTTAGAGGACGAGCCAGCGTTTCGACCCAAACGTAGTGACCGGCCTGACAGCGCAGCCGATAACAGCTCGTAATCACTTGAACGGGTGAGGTGGCGGGCTGAAAACAGCGCTGAAGTAAATCGATATCTTCTGGATGGCAGAACGACAAGAGGTTTTGGCCGTGCAGAGTTGCTGGGTCATACCCGAGTAATGCTTGGCAAGAAGGGCTGACATATTGCAGGGTGCCGTCGGCCTGATGTAAACACACCAAATCGCTCATGTGGTTGGCAATCAACCGATAACGGGCCTCACTCTGGCGCAACTCCGCTTCGATTTGTTGACGGAACTGCACCTCTGATTGCAAGGCCTGGTTTGCCTGGGCCAGTTCCGCAGTGCGTTGGTTTACCTGAGTTTCTAAATCTTGATTAAACTGCTGAAGTTGCAGGCGTGCTTGTACTAGGCTGAGCTGAGTTTGAATGCGGGCAATGACTTCAATAGTTTTGAGGGGTTTGGTAATGTAATCGACTCCGCCCACTGCAAATGCCCGAGCCTTGTCTAACGGTTCATCTAACGCGCTGATAAAAATAATAGGAATCGCGGCGGTGCTGGGGTCAGCTTTGAGCCGTTGGCAAACTTCGTAGCCATTCATATCGGGTAGTCGCACATCCAGCAATATCAAATCCACTGGGGTGGAATGTGCGACTGTCAGAGCCATTTTGCCGGTTAAAACACCGCGAACTTCATAACTGTGCTGCTGCAGCTCTTGGGTCAGCAGCCGCAGATTTTCGGGCACATCATCGACGACTAAAATGGTCGCGGTAAGGGGGGTATCTGAAGTCATCTCAGCCCTTTGCTAGCACTATGATCTTGTCATAGTTGAAATTAATAATCCAGTGATGTAGCTTATGGCGTAGCGCTGTTTGCTCACTGGGTATTTGCTGCAATAGAGTGAGCAGAGTCGCCTGATCGGCTTGGGTGGCGTTGCGGTAGAAGGCCTCGCGCCAGACAGCATCAAGGGTTTGCCAATCCTCTAATTCTTGAGCTGATAGGGTCGCTAATGACTGCGCTGATGGGGCGTCGGCAGGGGTCATTTCGGCGTAGATAAATTCAACGCCAAGGTGCTGCTGGAGTTTGTCAATGATCTCTTCGCGTTGAAAAGGTTTGCGAACAAAATCATCACATCCGGCCTCCAACACCAAGGATTTTTCGGATTCAAACACACTAGCGGTGAGGGCAATAATCACGGTTGCTGGTTCGGTCGATTGCGCTTTAATGCGTTGGGTGGCGGCATAGCCGTCTAGTTCCGGCATGTGGATATCCATCCAAATGAGATGGGGGTGCCAGGTTGCCCAGAGGTCGATCGCGGTTTGGCCGTTTACCGCAACTTTAACCTCAAAGCCGAGTTGCTCAAGTAATTGCTGCAGTAGTAAGCGGTTGCTGGGGTGGTCGTCGGCAATGAGTAAACGATAGGGCGGTTGATTAGGGGCGATCGCGATCGCTTGCTGTGAGGGTATGCAGGCTGCATCAACTCGATCTAAGGCTGCCCTTGATACCTGCACTGGCACCGCAAAACCAAAACAACTCCCTTGGCCGACCGTGCTGGTGACATGGAGGTTGCCTCCCATGAGGCTGACAAATTGATCGCTAATGCGCAGTCCTAAGCCGGTGCCGGTTTGACTGTTTTTGCCGGCTTGAGCTTGGTAGAAGGCTTGAAACAAGCGCTTTTGCTCAGGTGGGGAGATGCCGGGGCCAGTGTCGATTACTTCAAATTGCAGCCACGCGCGATCGCCATCCTGCGAGTCGACTCCATTGGGGGCATGGGAAATCTTGAGGGTCACTTGCCCCTCCTGAGTAAATTTGACCGCGTTGCCCAATAAATTGATCAGTACCTGGCGAAGTTTCCGTTGGTCGGCCTGGATGAAGGTGGGCAAATCAGGCGATCGCTCCACCTCAAAGCGAATCCCTTGAGACGCGGCTTTCAGGTGAAAAATTGACTCTAAATGTTCAAGCAGTTCCTGCAGGCTAAAGTAAGTTTCGTGCAGCGTGATGCGTCCCGCCTCGATTTTCGCCAGATCGAGTACATCATTAATCAGATCCAGTAAATGTGTCCCACTCTGGTGAATTTGCCGCAACTCGGTGCGGTGATCTGAGAGCGTCGGATTGCGGTATAGCAAATCGGCGAACCCCAGAATGGCATTGAGTGGGGTGCGCAACTCGTGACTCATCGTGGCCAGAAAATCGCTCTTAGCCTGATTAGCCGCTTCGGCGGCTTGTTTGGCCTGCTGAATCTCTTGGAATTTTTCTGTGAGAGTCGTCGCCATCTGCTGAAAGTTGCGCACCAATGAGGTGAGTTCATAAACCGGGCTCTGGGGCCAAGCAATCTGACGTTTTTCGATCAGTTGATTGGGCAAATTATGCGTTACCTGCGCTAGCTGAGACAGCGGTTTCACTAATTGCTGGCTGACTAAGGTGGCCAAAGCAAAGGCCAACCCCGAGACCACCATCAAAATGGTCAGGTTACGGGTGTGAAAGGTTTCGATCGCCTGCACATCATCCGCAGCGGTTGACGCTAACACAAGCGTCCATGGGGCTGAGGTCTGGAGTGGCGTTTCCATGACAAATAAGGAATTTCGCCAGCGCACCATAAACACCGGGCTGCCATCAGTTGGCAACCATTGATAAATCTGGTGATGAATCTGGGCATTGACTGGCTGACGCTCTCCCGATTGGTGAATGATCAAGGAACGACCCGGCAAATTTTCTGACTCGGTACTCGCAATAATTCGCTGTTGGCCATCAACCAGAGTGGCCTGCATCGGCAAGCTGGCTAACGTGTCGGTCATCAACTGCTGCAATTTGTTGAGGTTAATTTCTCCCAAAACATTGCCGACTAGCTGGCCGTTCTTAAAGATGCCTTGCTGCAATATCAGTGCATTAGACTCGGCGACGCCTGCGGTGATGAGTCGAGCCTCAGAGTCAGTCGGGGTGGAGGTTGGCGCCACGCGAGTCATCGGCTCGCCCTCACCGCCACTCGGCGAAGCGGCCACCACAATATTTTGACGGTTGGCGATCGCGATCCTTTGAAAGTCGGGAATGACCGTGGTGAGGATTTGAGTCTGCTGCTGTAGAGCGTCTAAGTTTTGCGATGTCGGCGCGGCGGGGCTGGTAAAGAAATCCTCTGCCAGCGGCTCCAAAGCGGCCATAGCTAGACGATGTTGCTCGTACCAACTGTTGATCAGCGTGTCAATATGGGTCGTCGCATCATGCAGTTGGTGGGTTTTCTCAGTTTTAATATTGTCAACGACTTGGTAACTGCCGATCGCCATAAACACCAGCGTGGGGAAAAAGACAAACGCCGCCAATATATTGAACAGGGTTTGTTGCAGCGACAGGGCACTCCAAGTTTGAGGTCGACCTAGCCAGCGATGCAGCGGTGTATAGGTCAACAGCAGACTAGCCACTAAGGCATTGAATATGCCATTGACGGCCTGCTTGAGCATAATAATTTGGGCCTGAGTCGGCTCGACCCCCAACACCTGGCGATAAAATAGCCAGACCAAAGGCATGCCAATGGCAATCCAATAAATCCAGTTCAGAATGGCTAGATTAAGTTTGTAGCGCTCGTAGAGTAAACCGACAAAGAGAAATTCGCAGGTAAAAATTACGATGGCGTAGGGATGATGCCAAAGAAAATAGGTGACGCTGGCTGAGGCGATCGCGGCAATTAGGCCCCACCGCCAGCCATAAAGACACAGCACCAACCACACTGCGATCGAGCCAAATAAAAAATCGATATTAAAGAAAAATGACCAGCGCCAGTAATTTCCTAGCACTCCCAGCACCATTAGCCCTGCCAAGCCAAGGGTTTCTCGTCGCCAGGTATGGGAGATCGGCCACCTCAGTAACATCGTTAATCGCTCCTGATTGATGGATGATGGAAAGTGCGGTGAACTTTTCTAGTATTCAGATCGGCAAGACATTTGTAGTGGAGTCAGCAGAATGTCGTTAGCCCCAACTCTGAATCGACGGTGAGAATTATTGTGGTGGCGCTTCCCTCAAACCTCATTCGAGGCAAAGCGCAGCCCGAGCAGCAGCTTCAAGCGCAAGATGTCAGTACTCCGGCCCAACTCTAGTTCCCAATCGCGAAGTGGTTTAAGGGTTTTCTAGAAATGAATCTTCCCGCATCAGTTAGTGTCGAGGCAGGAGATCCAACTGGCTTTATTCTCGCATCGGGTTGGATTCCCTGACGTTAAACACCCCCTACATCCAGACGGTTACAGGAAAATTTTGTTGTAGAGATCTCCTTATCACGCCGCTAACAACCGCGATCCCTCTTTACGCTTGCTGGAACTCATCAGGCCAATCAATCCCTTAATACATGCACCATTTTTGAAGATTACCCAAATACTGATACGGCAAAATCATCCTGTTGTTGATTTGTAATGCACAGACTAACCAGTGCGACACACTTTCAGCTGATCCTAATAAAGACAGGGTTTGTCAGAGGTAAGCGTTTCTTGAGCGGTTCATCTCTCAGGAGAACGTGAGGCAAAACTAAATTGCCCAGCTAGATTTGGCATCTGGCTGGGCAGGCAATAGTCGTAATCAACGACCAGAGTTCATATTTCAACAAGAAAATTAGAGCTTATGAAGCCAGTGCAACTTCCACGGTCTCTTGTAATTGTCCGTTCTGGTACAGTTCAATCAAGATGTCAGAGCCCCCGAGAAATTCACCGTTCAGGTAAACCTGGGGAATCGTGGGCCAGTTGGAATATTCTTTGATGCCCTGGCGCACGTCGTAGTCAGAAAGCACATCAAACGTCTCAAATGGGACGCCCAAAACATTCAAAATCTGCACTACGTTGTTGGAAAAACCGCACTGGGGCATCAACTTGTTGCCCTTCATAAACACCATGATTTTGTTGTCATTGATGAGTGTTTCGATGCGTTCTTGAACCTCTGGAGCCATGGGAGATTACCTCGTCGTTGGAATGCAAGTACAAAGGGAGAAAGGACTTAGCCATTAAGCGCTCTGGCTAACTTTTGACCAAGTTTCTGGCGTGTAGGTCTTCAGTGCGAGGGCGTGAATTGCCTCGCTAGACATCGCTGATTGCACAGCTTTGTACACTAACTGATGTTGCTGTACTAAACTGCGCCCGGCGAACGCTTCTGATACCACAGTGACTTCCAAGTGGTCGCCTCCGCCGGTCAGGTCGTTAACCTGCACTTCGGCATCGGGCATGTCGGTTTGAATCATTGATATGACTTGATCGGCTGTGACCATGCATTTCCTCTGATGAACGGGTGTTTGCCCTAGTCTATCAAGTTAGTTTTCCTGACTTAATTAAATTCGTAGGGGGCTTCGACAAATCCCATTTCAAACAGTTGTTGGTATGCCTGTTCGCCCAAATCCCGCGTGGGTTGCTGACTCCGCAATACTTCCATCAATAGGGGAATGGCTTCTTCGGGTTGACCTTGGCTGCGATAGATGAGGGCGAGTTGATAGGTGGTTTCGTCTCGCTTTTGGGCAGCTTCGATCGCGAGGTCACGGTTGCTGCGGTTTTGCCGGGTATCGACCCCAAAGAACATTTGCGCGAGCTCTTGATAAAAGAGGGAGAGCTGGTTGTAGAGTTCGCGAGCTTCGTCTAGTTTGCTGATCGCTTCCGTGTAGTCTTGTGTCGCGATCGCGGCTGTCCCCTCGGCCACCAGGCTGTCTGCATGGGGCACGCTAAAGTCGCTGGTGGATACGGAGTCAATGCGTCGCACTTCCGACTCTTGCGCTAGCACTGTTGAGCCCATGCCGCTGAGGAGGCCGACAGCTAACAAGCTGCCGCCAAGCCAACGCTGCAAATTACGAAAATCGGAAGTGAAAGGAACAGCCATGGGGGAACCTGAGTGCAAATGTTGACAGAATGCAAAAATACCGATGTATCTTACCATTTCACCTGAAACTTGAAGTTAAAACCTGACTCGCGATCAACGGGACGGGTATTCGCTACAGTTGAGTCACCGTGCTGACATTGGGGGTTAACGATCACCCATGCGCGAGCTAAGGCGGTTAGACGCTGGCGCTCAGCGAAAGGTTCCAGAGGGGCAGGGATGACAAATCGTGGCGGTCAATTTGGTCCTGGGCTCATTTTGCAGCGGGGCGGTGAAGAACTGTTGTTGAGTCGGGTGGGCGATCGCTTCACCACCCGACTAACGGCACCGACCTCGCTCGATGAATTGCGATCGCTCATCACCCCCCTGGCGGTACGTCCGGTTGCTCAGGGTCAACTGGTGGAATGGCAGGTCAACCCTGAGCGTTTAGAGGATGCGCTAACCGCCGCTCGCCAAAGTGCACGGGTGCAGTTCGCCAGTCGGGTTTATCGCTTAGTGGCGAGCCCGCGCACGTGGATTTATCTCACTGATCAGATCACCGTGCAGTTTGCCCCCACCGTCATGGCGGCGCAGCGTCAGGCGATCGTGGCTCCGTTGGGCTTGGCGATCTCGCAAACCCTGGCAGGCATTCCCAACACGTTTGTGTATCGGGTGACGTCACAGGCGAGTGAAAATCCCCTCAAAATTGCCAATCGCTTGATGCGGTTGACCGAAGTGCTCACGGCAGAACCGAACGTGGTGATGGCGACCGCGCCCCAATATCGCCCGACCGACCCGTTATTTCGACAGCAATGGCACCTGACATCCGTCGTCAGCGCCCTCGTCAAACCTAACGCCCATATTTCCGCCGAAGCGGCGTGGGATCTGACCCGAGGCACGCGCTCTATTGTGGTAGCCGTCTGTGACGATGGCTTTGATCTCACCCATCCAGATTTACAAGGACTCGGCAAAATCGTCGCGCCCAAAGATCTCAAAGCGCAGGATGCCGTGCCTCTGCCGGATGGCACGACGGATAATCACGGTACCGCTTGCGCCGGACTCGCGATCGGTGAAGAGAATGCCAGTGGTATTGTCGGCGTTGCCCCCGGCTGTGGGTTGATGCCCATTCGCATGACGGGCTTTTTAGACGATACGGCGATCGAAGACATGTTTCGGTGGGCGGTGCAGCAGGGCGCTGCCGTCATTTCTTGCAGCTGGTCCCCCGCCGCGATCAAGTATCCCCTCTCGCTACGGCAACGCCTGGCACTGACTCAAGCCGCCACCCAAGGCCGTGATGGCAAAGGCTGCGTGATTGTGTTTTCAGCCGGGAATGCCAATCGTCCCGTGCATGGCACTGTGACCGAGCGGGACTGGCCACGCAATGCGGTGCGCGGTCGCACGGAATGGCTGAGCGGCTTTGCGGTGCATCCTGACGTAATTACCGTATCGGCTTGTACCAGCCTCAATGGCAAGTCGGCTTACAGCAATTGGGGCCGCGATGTGGCCGTGGCCGCCCCGAGCAATAATGGGCATCCCACCGTGTCGCTGCCGGAGACGGGCAGCATCAAAACGGGGCCACCCATTACGACGGCGACTCCCGGAAGGGGAATGGTGACGAGCGATCGCACGGGCACCGCCGGTTACGATCGCGACGCTTACACCAACACCTTTGGCGGCACTTCTAGTGCTTGCCCTGAGGTAGCTGGCGTGGCGGCACTGGTGCTGTCGGCAAATCCATCCCTGACGGCGCGAGAGGTAAAGCAAATTCTTCAACAAACGGCGGACAAAATTACTGACACCACCCCGGATCCCCAACTGGGCACTCGCTATGGCACCTACGACCAGCAAGGCCACTCCCAGTGGTTTGGTTATGGCCGGGTAAATGCCTATCGCGCCGTCAGGGAAGCGAAAAGACGACTATGGCAAGGTCGCACCTACACCCGCATGGTGGAGATTAAGGACGAGGTGACGACTCCAATTCCCGATAATCAGCCCCTTGGGATCACCCGCACACAGCCGGTACGCACCCCAGGCATAGTGCAAGATTTAATCGTCCACGTCACTCTTCAGCACGATTACTTAGGTGATATTGAGGTGTCTTTGCAGCTACCCAGCGGACAAGCGTTATTGCTGCAAGGCCGCACCCTGGGCAATCAGCAGCAACTCGACGATCACTACACGGTGCAAAATACCCCCATTCTGATCGAGGCTATCGGCAGTGCTGCTACCGGAGAATGGGGCCTCAGAGTGAGCGATCGCGCCCCCGGCCACACGGGACAACTCCTGAGTTGGCACCTCACCCTCGCTGTACAATAAAGCCCGCCCGCGGCTGTCGATAACTGCCAACTATCGCGACTGATGACTGGCCCTAAATGTAATAACCCCCAGCACACAAGGCACTGGGGGCGCTTAAATATAGCAAGTTAGGTTAAATAAGAAGCTAGGCTTAGAAGCCGTTCAAGATAGGTGTCTTTCGACAGTTTCATAATGCCCTCTTCTACCCAAAACCTCCCGCCACAATTGGTTAGATTTACGGAAAAAAGGCAATTTGTCTCAAGTGTTTGAATTTTAGGGAAAGTGTATTCGTCAACACGTTGATTTATGAAGGCTGGTGATAACACTGTCGTCACCCAGCTATCCAGCCACCCAATGCCCCCATCACCTAGCTACTCACTTCAACCGGGAGCTCAATTCCTTGCCCATCTCTAAGCCGGGGTTTGTTGCAACTCGGGCTGCTCTTCCGGCAGGATGGCGCCCTCAACAGGGCACACCTGTAGGCAAATCCCGCAGTCAATACAGGTAGAAAAATCAATCCAATACCAGTCAGTGCCTTTGGCGTTTTTACTGGGACCTTCGTGGATGCAAGCGACTGGGCAGGCATCTACGCAGTCAGCTACCCCTTCACAAACGTTGGTCACAATTGTATGAGCCATGATCTCCTCTCTTAATCGGCGTCTTCTGCGATCTGATTTCCCAGAGTTTTACTCTGTCTAGAGAAATCAGCTTGGGTTTAGTTTACCGCTTCGATTTCCGGCGGGTGAGTGTCCGTAATCCAAGCGATGCGACTGATATTGCGATCGCGGGCCCGCTGGCGAATCACCTCAACGTCGTCTTCAGGCTCCAAATACAGTTCGACTCGCACCAGCGCTTCGGCCTCGCGAATGGTTTCAGCATACTGAAAGGCCGCGATCGCGGCTTGGGGCGTCTTAGGCACCACCAACCAGTCACTGGGCGGAATCATTTCGGGCAAACAGCCTGTCCCGGTTAGGGCTTGATGCAGCGTTTCAACATTGAGCATGAAGCCAATGCCGGGATAGCTGCGCCCTTTGGGATCAAACACACCGAGCAGGTTATCGTAACGTCCCCCCTTGCCCACGACTTGTCGGCCCTGGGGGGTGTTGACGACGGCCTCAAAGACAATGCCCGTGTAGTAATCAAACGACTGCACCAGGCTCAGGTCAAGAATGACCGGCGAGTCGGGCTTAGCGCGATCCAACAGCTCAACTAAAGACTTGAGTTCATTGACGATCGCCTGTTGTTCGAGCGTGAGGGGCAGTTGGCTGACGGTTTGCAATACGTCTTGAGGACGCCCTCGCAAATCCATCAGCTGTAACGCTCGCTGCCGCAGTTCGTCCGGCAAATCGAGGGTTTCCAGGGTGATGCGGTCGAGTTGGGCGATCGCCCCTCGCACTGTGTCCCGCAGCCTTTCCGGAAATGCCTGGAGTAGAGATCGGGTCAGATCCGCATTCCCCAAAATTAATTGCCAGTCGGTGAGCTGCAAGTTTTTGATACAGCTCAGGAGCAGCCGCAGGGTTTCCGCATCGGCTAGGGTGCCGCTGGTGCCCAGCAGTTCGACCCCGGCTTGGTAATACTCTCGCTGTCCGGCCTGCGATCCTTTGGGCGCACGGCTAAACACATTGGCGGTGTAATAGAGCCGCTGGGGATAGGTCACTTGCGCCATGCGGGTCACGGCCGCTCGGGCGATCGATGCCGTGAGTTCGGGTCGTAAGCCAAGCCGCTCCGGTCCATCCCCCTGGAGTTGAACCACCGACGACTGGGCGATCGCGCCCCCGGCCATCAGCGTATCCAGGCTTTCCACCGTCGAGGTAATGATGCGGTGATATCCCCAACGTTGAAACATCGCCTCTAGGCGCGCCTCAATCCAGTACTTTTGGGCGACATCGAGCGGCAATAAATCGCGGGTTCCGGACGGTGGCTGATAACTCATTTATTTTTGCTTTCCTCCAAACAAGCCAAATAGGCCGCCTTTCGACTTCGACGGTGTACTCTTTTTCGCCTGACTGCTTTGCGTCCCCTTGTCCCCAGTGGCCTTATTCAGCTTGGGTTCTAACTCTTGTGCCAGGGTATTGCCGGGATCTAATTCTAAGGCTCGCTTGAGATGAATCTTGGCCATTTTGGGCTGCCCTGCCTGCAAATAATAAGTTGCTAGCTGAGCATGGCATTGCCCATTTGTGGGATTTGACTTGATCGCATCACGCATTTCCAAAATGGCGCGGGAATAGTCTTTTTTAGAGGCAAATTCGGCAGCCCGGCGTTGATAGCTTTCAATAATGGCTTCCCGCTGCTGTTTAGGTGAGGGGGGCGGTGGTGCCGCAGTTTTACGAGACGCTGACGGGTTGGCTGCAGTTGTCGGGGCAGTCGTAGCGGTGTTCGTGCTGCTAGTAGCAGGATTGGCAGCCCTTGCGCCGCTCCCTCCTGACGTACACATGAGGTAGGCCAAATTCAGCTCGCTAATTTGACCGATGACATCCAGCACTTGATCAATCGTTTCGTACTGGGTTTCAGCTAGGGAGTTCAGGCTATTGACATAAGCCGAGCTGGCATTATTGCTTTGCGCGATCGCCTTGGCCGCCTCGGACTGTAAATTAATCGAGGTATCTTGACTTAAGCGTTGCCCCCGCAGCCGCAACACAATCATGTGCTCGGTCATTACTTTTTCTTGGGAGAGACTTTCATAGGCGGGGTTAACCATTTTGGAAAGCAGTTCATTCGCCTTTTGCCGCTCTTCATTAGTATTGTCACGCATACTGTCGGGGTGCAGCTTACGGGCGATTTTGAGATATCGCTTGCGAATCGCCTTGGCATCAGCATCCAAGGCCACCCCTAAGATGGCGTGATAGTCGGTGAGGTCAAATTGGAATAACCCTTGCTCTATATTCATACCTATTAACGTTTCCCTCGCCTATTGAGGCATTCTCCCGATTTCTGTCTGTAGTGCAGCGTGCGCTGCTTGAGATTACGCTTCTGCCCTGAAAGGTAGAGTGCGCCGAAGGGCGGTGACCCAGTGCCTCCGTCATCGTGATCAAGTCATCATGGTTCAGCGATCGCAATGGGCTGAAAGTTTGCTAGCGGTTGCACCTGTTCTAACACTTGGCTAAGGATAGTGTGGATGCGACCATTTGTCGCCAGAATGCGACCAGATTGAATATCAAAATCAGTTTCATCATAGGCGGTTACGTGTCCGCCCGCTTCTTCGACCAATACCACCCCAGCGGCCATATCCCAAGGCGATAGTCCCCGTTCCCAATAGCCATCCAGGCGCCCGCAGGCGACGTAAGCTAAATCGAGGGAAGCGGCCCCACCGCGTCTCACCCCTTGAGTCAGGTGCGTCAGGTGACAAAATTCGGCGTAATTATTGTCGACGCGCTCGTGGCGATCGTAGGCAAAACCGGTCACGAGCAGGCTATTGGCCAATTTGTCGGTGGTGGATACGCGAATCGAGCGCCGGTTGAGCGTAGCGCCTTGCCCTTTGGCAGCTCGAAAGAGATCTTCGCGAAAGGGATCGAAGATGGCCCCGACTGCGGGATGGCCGTCAATCAATAACCCGATTGACACGGCTGAAAAAGGATACTGGTGCGTGTAGTTGGTCGTGCCATCAAGGGGGTCAATGGCCCAAAGCAGGGGACTGTCGCTGGCCGCTCGCAGACTACCCGACTCTTCGGCCAAGATGGGGTGATCTGGCAAGTGTCGGGTCAGCACATCTAGTACGACGGCTTCTGCCGCTTTGTCGGCTTCGGTGACCAGATCGCCCGGTCGACCTTTTTGTTCAATGTGCTCTAGCTTGCCCCAATAGGTTTGCAATACGGCCCCAGCGGCCAATGCCGCTTCGGTCGCGACTTCTAAGTAGCGCTGCAAATCGTGATCGCTAACAGCAGTCATACAGATTCCTTGGGCGGTTCATCCCCTAGTTTAAGGGGAAGGCGATCGCTCACGAAATTGCTGGGCGGTTTCTCGTAGCGGACTTTCGGGATCCCAGATGCCTAACCCCAGCAGGCGCGATCGCTCTTGCGCGTAGAGCAACTTTTGATAATACGGACTGAACTGGTCGGTGGGATCAGCCAGATAGGTACACCCTTGAGCTAAAGAAGTCGCGTTAATTAAATCGCGATTTTGCCAGCCATAAGCCCACAACCGGTTGTAGGTATCGGGTTGATCATCGACTAATTCCAGCTGAATAATCTGGTCTTGCAAGTCGGTTAAACAGTCGCGCGATTGGGAGCCCCAAGGTGCTTGATCGCGGTCAGGTGCCTCAATCGCCGCTAAGCGAATTGCGGTCACAGGTTGTTCCGGGCTGAGCTCAAACAGTAGTTCCAGGGTGTTGCCACTTTTGGCGTAATCAACGGTGGCCGTCAAGTTGGCTGTTGCTGGGGGTATGCCAGTCAATACCAGGGCGATCGCTAAAAGCGCGATGCCAATGAGCCGCGATCGCGGTTTCAAGATCGGTAAAAACATGCCCATACTGCCTCTGCACAGAAAGTCGCCAATGCACTGTGTCTGGTTGCAGTATGCCCGGGCCAACGGGCTTAATCTTCGTCTAGCGGCAAGCCAAAGCGGACTTTACCTTTGCCAAAATAGCGACCAAACTGCAGTTCATAGACCTCGTCTTCGTCCTGAGTTTCGACCTCTAAATCAGTCCGGGGATAGCTCACACAGAGCAAGGCATAGCCTTTTTTCCGCAGGTCAGGCGAGAGGCCCATCGCTTCCGGTTGTTCAACTTCTCCTGACAAAATCCGTACCGCACAGGTCGTACAAGCGCCATTACGGCAGGCAAAGGGCAACTTTGCCCCCTGATTTTCTGCTGTTTGTAGGATGTAGCGATCTTCGGGCACCTCGACGGTAAAGTGCTGATTGCAATCGCGGTGATGAATATTGATGCGGTGAGAGCGGGTCATGCTAATAGTCAATCGATGAGAATGAAAACTGAGATTTATCAATGTAACGGCAAACTATGAACGTTGGCCGCATCGTCTATGCTCTCACAGGATTCTGCGTTTGCGGGGCAGACAGACTACTGGGCTAAGGAATCTGGTTTCGAACCAGCCCAGCCCAGTTTTCGCAGACTTTTCAAAGGCGATCGCGCCTCAGTCTAGTCATTCTCTGGTAGGATTAGACACTGTAATTGATTCCTTGCGAATGAGTTACCACAATTTGGAGAGGTGGCCGAGCGGTTTAAGGCGCAGCACTGGAAATGCTGTTTAGGGGCAACTCTAACGAGGGTTCGAATCCCTCCCTCTCCGTTTTAGAAAGTCTTGCTAGCGAATACTTAGCGTCTGAGGTAGGACACCGACGCAAGGTAACTACTGAGCAACTTATTCACGAGCAAATTTGATTATTGGTTTGATTGCTAGAGCGCGCAGGTCGTCACCCTAAAAACGCTCGATATCATTCCCTAATAGCGAGCACATTTACCTTTTGCCTAACCAATGCCTGAAAGCGTTTTGAAGGCAAAACGATTGGTGCCACCCATTAATTGCGATGGTTATTGTCGTAGCGAATGCGCGCTCCTGCCCACTGCAGTTTGCTACGCAAGGTGCGGTAGTAAGAATATTTCTTAGACAGAATGATAAATTCTGCCCACTCCGGAGCCACTCGGACGTCGACCCGTTGGCCGGGCCAAATGGCCGTTGCCATCACGCCATCCATCCATAATTTAGTGCTGTGCTCTGGATCAGCTAAGGGCCAGACGCTGACTACGCACCCCGGCGGTAGCACAATGGGGCGACTCGACAGGCTCAGCGGGCAAATTGGCGTGACGATCAATGCATCCATGCCGGGGTGAACAATGGGGCCATTCGCTGCCACGGTGTAACCTGTTGAACCGGTGGGCGTACTAATCAGAAGACCATCGCCCTGATATTGATCAACCACCTCGCCATCAATTTCCATTTCTAAGATGGAGGTGATCATGCGGTTGGGCGACGCTGGCTTGACGCACATCTCATTTAGGGCGAGATAGGTGTCGCTTTCTGGCTCCATGTTGGAGCGATCACCGTTAAAAGTCTGTGCCTGCAACATCATGCGGCGCTGCATAGCAAAGCGATCGCCGAGTAACCGCTGCCAAATTTCTGAAAACTCAGTGTCGTTAGGCGACTCACTCAGAAAACCGAGATGGCCACCAATGTTAATCGCCAAAATAGGCACCTGGTCAGCGGCGAGATTACGCGCCGCCGCCAACGCTGTCCCGTCTCCTCCTAGCACAATAGCAAGGTCAATTTTTTGCTCGGCTGATGCCAAAAAAACAGGATAGGGATTATCTTTAGGGCCGCTCGGACCGACCAAGGTCTTACAGCCCAACTCGTTCAATTGTTGAGCACATTGCTCTGCACGGCTTTTGCTTAGCTGATTGCCCGCTTTATAGGCAATGATGACCTGATTTAACTCCACAACCGAGCGATCGCTCCTAATGAGTTCTTCCTCATTTTAAGGATGTCGCTCCCGTTTGCACGTTCCAGGGGTCTTACCACTTCAGCAGGTTAAAGGCTTCCATATCCACCGTGTCGCGATTGCGATAAATGGCTAGCACAATGGCTAGACCAACCGCCGCCTCTGCGGCTGCGATCGAGATGACAAAAACAGTAAAGACCTGTCCCGTTGCGGTCGCTGGATCGAGATAGTTAGAAAACGCCATCAGGTTGATGTTGACTGCATTCAACAACAGCTCAATCGACATCAAGACTCGAATAACATTACGGCTCGTCACCAAGCCATAGATACCGATGCAAAACAGCGCAGCTGCCAGCAACAAATAAAACTCCAAAGGAATCATGGTTTGAGGCTATCCTTTTCCAAACGGTGAGCAATCTTTCTGTAAACACTAACTAAAGGCAACGGCTAGGCCCCGAGTCGATTATCCTACCCAGTCAAACAGGTGAAGAAAATCAGCCTTCTGGCGACTCGCTGCCTTCGCGCCCGGCTGGCACCAGCTCACGGGGTCGCTCAGGTAGCTTTAGGGCTTCTGCGATAGTGTCTGTCGTCGGCTCATCAGGAACGAATTCCCGACGGGCCAGAATGATGGCCCCTACTAGTGCCATCAGCAAGAGCACTGAGGCTAATTCAAAGGGCAACAGAAAGTCAGAGAAAAAGTGTAGTCCGATCAGTACTGTGGCACCATCGCCGACAGGCGTATCGGTTGAAATCTGCCAGGGAGTGCCCAAGATCATGGTTGACAACAGCGTAAACAGACCGAAGCACACGCCCCCCGTAGCGATGAGTCGAATCCAGCCGCGTCGCACGGGCGTAAACGGTTGATTCTTATTCACCAGCATGATCCCAAACAGGATCAAAACGTTGACCGCTCCAACGTAAATCAGCACTTGAGCGGCGGCCACAAAGCCCGCATTCAATAAAACGTAGAGCCCCGAAATACTGAGGAATACGCCCCCTAACAAAAAGGCGGAGTAGACAATGTTGGATAACAGGACAACCCCCAGGGCTGTACCAATCACCAGGGCGGCCAATAGGCCAAACAGTACGAGTTGAACTCCTTCAGCAAGTGTCACGGTCGTGACTCCAAATGAACGGCATCTAAATCATCCCTCACCAATCATGGAAGGGAGCAGGAACTTAGTTATCAGCGCCACTGGCCGCTGATTCAGCTTCTTCGAGAATCTCTTGGGGCAGCTTGCCTGCCCGCCGTGACCCGGCTGGTAAATCATGGGGATCAGTAACCCCCTTGGGCAAATAACCATACTCGCGCAGTGGGGTCACCATGGGGTCTTGAGTGACCTTGTACGGTAGCCGCCCCATTGCCACGTTGTCGTAATTCAACTCATGGCGATCGTAGGCAGCCATCTCATACTCTTCGGTCATTGAGAGGCAGTTGGTCGGGCAATACTCTACGCAGTTGCCACAGAAGATACAGACGCCAAAATCAATACTGTAGTGGTTGAGGGTCTTCTTCTTACTCGCCTTATCAAACTCCCAATCCACGACTGGGAGATTGATCGGACAAACCCGGACGCACACTTCACAAGAGATACATTTGTCAAATTCAAAGTGAATGCGGCCCCGATAGCGCTCCGAAGGAATGATTTTTTCGTAGGGATACTGGACGGTGACAGGCCGTCGCCGCATGTGGTCAAAGGTAACGGACAGCCCTTGACCAATGTATTTTGCCGCCTGGACGCTTTCTTTAGCGTAATCGCCGACTTGTTTGAGAAAGTTCAACATGGTGTTGGGTGCTGGGTTAATAACGACAAATGAAGGGTTGGCTGAGCGATCGCTGGCTAACCACCAAAAGCAACAGGGAAGGTAATCTTTAAGGCAGCAGTGAGCAGGAGATTGACCAAAGCCACTGGCAACAAGAACTTCCAGCCGAGATCCAAAAGTTGGTCAATGCGGACACGAGGGACTGTCCACCGGAGCAGTACGGCTAAGAAGACCAACAAGTAGGCTTTAACTACCGTCATCACAATGCCGATCGCCGCAGTAATTACCTGTAACCAAGGCGTTGTCTCACTTACGCCAAAGAGGCTTGATAGCAGGCCTACCGACACGGGTGACTCCCAACCGCCCAAATAGAGCACAGAGAAAATCAGGGCGGAAAGCACCAAGTTGACATACGACCCGACGTAGAAGAGGCCAAACTTCATACCGGTATATTCAGTCTGATAACCGGCGACCAGTTCTTCTTCCGCCTCAGGTAGGTCAAAGGGCAAGCGCTCACACTCTGCCAGAGCAGCAATCCAGAAGATGAGAAAGCCAACCGGTTGACGCCAAACATTCCAACCTAAGATGCCATAGCCGGATTGCTGTTCAACAATGTCGATGGTGCTCAGGCTATTTGACATGAGCACGATCGCGAGCACTGCTAATGCCAGGGGAATTTCGTAGCTGATGGACTGAGCGGCAGCGCGCAACCCCCCCAACAATGAATACTTGTTATTAGAGGAATAGCCCGACATCAATAAACCAATCGGCGTAATGCTGGACAAGGCAATCCATAAAAAGATGCCTACCCCGATATCGGTAATGACCATGTTTTGGCCAAAGGGGACGATGAGATAAGACAGAAACACTGGAATTACCACCAGCGCCGGACCTAGAGTAAATAGAATCGTATCGGCCTTAGCGGGCACGATGTCTTCTTTAAACAAAAGCTTGATGCCGTCAGCCGCCGCCTGCAAAGTACCTAACGGCCCTGCGAATTCTGGACCGATACGCTGCTGGGCAGCGGCAGAAATTTTTCGCTCTAGCCACACAGTGACAAAAATACTGACCGTAGCCGCGATCAGGATTAGCGTCATTGGTAAGGGGAGCCACATAGCTTTTGCCACCCCCGCTGGCACCCCAAACTGGGTCAAGAGTTCGACAAAACTTCTTTGGAGATCAATTCCCTGGCTCATGCGAAAGCCTCAATACGTCAGCGATTAGTAAGCATTTCGTTACAGTGATCAGTATATCGTTCGGACGTAACGCCACCACCCCCCGCTGATAGGAAGTTCTGCCTTTGGTTATAGAGAGGGCTCATAAATCACGCCGATGGAGAGCCCACGAAAAAAGCGAAGTAGAGTTAGCTCTGCTTCGCTTTAGTTGAAAATGATGACACTGATTACTGATTAATGACGGCAGTCATGAAGTTGTTGGGCTGACTTGACTGTCGGATCTTTATGATTGACCACTGAAGGCTGGGGTCGGACCAGGCGCTTGATCGTCCATGCCCTCTTCGTAAACGGTGAGTTGCTGAGGCGGCCCATCTAAAGCCACAGCTTTAGCAGACAGCACCTTTGACCCTTCTTGCTGAAGATCATCGATGTAGCCTTGTTGCTGTAGCTGCGCTTCTTGCTCGATTTCGAACGGCCCGAAGTAATAAGTGCAAGCTGGCTCGGCGGTCTTGATTTCAAGCCACCATTGTTGCCCGGCACCAGTCAATAATCCAACAAGCTTCTTAAACAGATTTGCCATAATGTATACCCATCAGATGCTGTCTTATCAAGTCTCGATCAGAGAGCGGCTATTTTTCGATTCAGAATGTTTATACTCTGTTACTTTGCTTTTTGCAAAGAATTTAGATTCAATCGCCCAGTCCACTGTTGACGATAAATCTCGTACAGGGCCATGCCGGTCGCAACCGATGCATTGAGGCTTGCCGTTTTACCCGCTAAGGGAATAGCCACGACTTCGTCACAGCTTTGCTGTACCAGTAAGCTAAGCCCGTCCCCCTCGGCTCCTACTACGAGTACCGTAGCACCACTAAATTCAACTGTGTGTAGTGAACGATTCGCTTCAGCGGCCAGACCATAAATCCAGAAATTTTCAGTTTTGAGCGTCTCTAGCGCCTGACGGAGATTGACTACTCGGGCGATGGGCAGGTGCTCGATCGCTCCCGTTGCCACTTTTGCGACTGTTGAGGTAACACCTGCTGCCCGCCGCTGGGGAATGATCAATCCCTGGGCGCCAAGGGCTTCAGCGGTGCGAATAATGGCCCCCAGGTTGTGGGGATCAGTGATGCTATCCGCAGCCAGCAATACGGGACGAGTGGTGGCTTGTTTCGCATGGGTGATTAGAGCATCGAGTTCCCAATAGTCATAAGGAGCGACTTGGGCGATGATCCCCTGGTGGTTTTGGCCTTGCGCAAGCTGATTTAAGCGACGCTGATCGACTTCGTCGATTACGACACCGTTGGCTTTCGCTTCATTAATCAGAGGTAAAAACCTGCCGTCGAACCGATAGCGATCGTTGATCCACAGGCGGTTGAGAGTGCGCTCACCTTCGAGGGCTGCCTGGATGGCGTGGCGGCCAAAAATCATGTCAGGCGATTCTTGCGCGTTCTCGGCTTCGGCCTGGACAACGGGCTCGGAATGGTCGCGCCTTACGGGCTTTGCAGGGCGGGAGCGATCGCTTTTGCGGCCCCCGCCCGCCCGACGATCACCTCGAGGTTTCCGCGAAAAGCGATCCTGGCTATACCGTTTGCCGCCGCTACGCTTTTGCGGCCGACTCGACGAGGGGCCAGAGCCCGTAGATTTTTTGACAGGTTTTGGGCGATCGCTCATATCATCAACATCCAAGTAAAACAAGTAGAGAGGGGCACGCTGGCCGCCGATATAGCGCTGTACTGAGGGCCAAAGTTCAAGGTTGCGTTGCCTCTGCCGGTATCACTTCAGGGGTAATCGGCAGATAAGACAGGATCTCAATTAACCGTTGGGCATCAGTGAGATAGAGATAGCCCAGCAAGGCTTCCAAGGCGGTGGCCTGACGATAGTCGCGCAAGCTGGCTCGCACTTTGCGTCCAGATGCGGCATTGCGAGCCCGACGCAAAATATCTTTTTCTGCCGCTGATAGGTAAGGTTGCAGGCACTCTAGGTATTGCGCCTGCTGCTCAGCACGCACATGACTGACGACCTGCCGATGAAACGTGCGTACCTGCTGCGGGGGCCAGAGCAGCCGACTCCGCACGAATAACTCAAAAACTGCATCACCTATATAGGCTAACGCCAAGGGCGATAGCGATCGCAGCTGCTGTTCTGAGTACTGAGCTAGACCCTGAGTCGGACACAGCAAGCCTTCCAGCGGCATCGGCAACCTAGGGGTCGGAACATCTTGGGAATCTTGAGCCATAAAGTTTCCTTGAGCTCTGCCCAAAGTGCCACCCACAGATCTAACGCTAACTAAAGATTCGCGATCGCTTCATCCACCGACGGTTGAATTGCTAAAAACTTTTCTAAACGCACTAGCTTAACCGTTTGCATAACCCGAGGATTCGCAATTAACTGCAAGCTCCCTTGTGAGTCTTTGGCCTTCTTTACCAATTGCACCAATGCTCCGAGGCCCGAACTATCGACAAAATCAATTCCAGAAAGGTCCAGAATTAGGTTGCTAGGACCTTGGGTCACATAGTTTCCCATCACCTTCCGAAACGTCGGTTCTGAGAAAGCGTCCAAGAGTCCAGTGAGGCGGAAAATTTGACAATTAGCCCTAACCTCTCTGGTGCCTCTTAAACTTACGGTCAGGGTCAGCTGTTCAGCGATGGGAAACCTCCCAGTACGTCACTCAGAATTTGAGCTCTAAGTATATGACAGGACATTTGGAACCGCAAGCTTCCTATCTAAGTCGGTTAAAGCATGGTGCAGTAAGCGATTCAGGGCTTGTTTGCCCTGAAAAGTTGTCATTATTAATAGTCGGTCAATGAAATTTCGCAAACTCTCTAATTTCTGGTTGACTGGAATGCTCGGATCATCGGGTTAACTTGGGTAACCAAGGGCAGCAAAGTAACCGGGGCTCGCATTATTAGGCCGGAAATCTGTTACTTTATTGCTGGAATACTACACCCGTAATACAAAAGTAATTAGACTATGGGGTAGTTGTTCAGAACATTGTGTTGAGTCTTTGGAGGTGTCTTCACCCATGCCCACCCTTTCCCGTGCATCCACAACTGATATGGAAGTGACCAGCATCCGCCTGGAAAAAGAGCTGAAAGAGAGCTTGAAGGCGATCGCGGGTAATCGCGGCTACCAAGCGTTAATTCGGGAAGTGTTGTGGGCTTATGTGGAGCAGCAATCGGGAAAACCGACAGGAACCCTGAAACGCCAAGACATTCGAGCTACGATTCCCGCTACAGCAGAGCGGGCCGAACGATGTTTGGTCACCGGACGGGCGATCGCTCCGGGGGATGACATGCTGTTGGGGTTAACGCCTCAAGGGGCCTTGGTGCCCATCTGCAACACCGCAGTTGAGTCCGTCGCTCCGTAATCACGCGATTCATCAAGTTTTAGCCGGTCAAATTGATGCCTAACGCCTGATCGTGATGCGGCACTTGGCGAGGAGAATGTAGATCTCTGGCGTCTTTAGCAGCTGCTTGTCTTTCTAGCAGCTGCGCATCATTGAGTATCAGGCGTCGGCAGCACATCAGTTAATCAGAAGGGGTTGCCATGGGGGAATCTTTCGCTGCTAGTTCCGAAAGGATGTGCTGCCCCTTTGCCAGGGCGAGAGTCACCGGGGAAAGCGCGCGAAGACAAGCAAATATGTCACGGCTAAGACAACCATGATGTATCGTCTTAGCCAGCCGTCAAGACTTGTATTTATGATGAGAGGAGCGTTTTAAGGAATCAGCTAGCTCGGATGGCTGATGGCACGCTCTATCACGGAGGGAGGAATCTCTTTTAAGAGACCCTGCTGGACAAAATTGGTGTAAGTCAAAGTTTCAATGGCAACCAATTGAGCTTGGTGTTGCTGGAGAATCAATCCCTCCAATAAGGGATGAGCTTCCCGCATGGCAGCGAGTTGATTTTGGGTCTCAGTCAAGGTGGTTTTAACGAATGCCAACTCTTGCTGAAATTTATCGGCGGCGATGACGGGTTTGCGATCGCCATCTAGTAAATAGGTCAGAATTTTTTGCAGGGCATCTCGTTGAGCCACCAGAGTTAAGTATTGCTGATACAGCTTTTCGTCGGTGAGTAGATTCAGGCGATCGAGCAAAAACTTGCTCGTGAGTCCTTGAATGAGCAGGGTAAAGAGTACAACGCCAAACGAATTGGAGATGATCTGTTGGCGATCGGGAACCCCATCAGGAATGCTCAAAGCTAAAGCGATCGCCACCGACCCACGCAACCCCACCCACCACAGCACAGTTTGCTCAGCCCAGGGAATGGGATTTTGGGTGACCCAGCCACTGATGGCGCTAAAACCGTAGATGGCGACACCACGGGAGACCAATACCGCAGCGATCGCGACCAAGCTTGTATCGATATTCTCTAAAAAGTACGGAAATAAGATTTGATCGCCCAACAGCAAAAACACAATGGAGTTCACCAAAAAAATGATGAATTCCCAAAACTCGATCATGGTGCTACATTTTTGCGGTTGCTCACCCGGCACCAGACTCAGGTTGCCGATGATGAGTCCGGCGGTGACAACGCCGATTACACCCGAGCCGCCCAAGTCTTCGGCCAAAATGTAGCCGCCATAGGCGGTCACCAAACTCAACGTTTGCTCGACCCAGGCCAAGTCATAGCGCTGGGTTAGCAGGGCCACGATGGTGCCAATGACACCCCCAACGCCGAGACCGATGGCGCTGACCACCACAAATTGCAGCAGCGTCGTGGACAAATCAATCGGTTGCGGATCGACCGCCTGCTCTAGCAACACGCTAAAGGCCACCACTGCGGCCCCGTCGTTAAACAAGCTCTCGCCTTCAAGCAAGGTGGTGAGCCGCTTGCCCGCCCCCACCTCGCGAAATACGCCCAATACTGAGGCGGAGTCGGTGGCAGCCAAGCAAGCCCCCGTTAGCAGCGCTGTCGTCCAAGAAACCTGCATCCACTGGTGCAAGGCCCAGCCCACGCCCGCTACGGTGATGGGCACGCTGCCAATGGCAAACAGACTGCTGGGCAGCAACTCGCGCTGAAGATCGGGCCACCGCATTTTCCAGGCGGCTTCGAATAGAATCGGCGGCAAGAAAATTAGCAGAATCATGCCGGGCGAGAGGTCGATTAGCCGCACTTCGACCAGCGCCAACCCCAAGCCGACAATCACTAGCAGCAGCGTGTAGGGAACCTGACGCAAAAAGGGAAAAATGCGGGGTAGGCTAGCCGCACTGAGCGCCACCAGCAGTACTGGCAAAAACTCTTTGAGATTGCGTTCAATGGCCAGATCGGTCGCATCGGTCAAAAGGCTCATCAGCACTGTGCCGATCGCCGCAAAATGATTGCTCCAGACTGTTTCTAACACCTTGATCTGATTGCGCTGTGGCCCTCGTTAATCTATGCCCATATCGCTCTAGGCTGCGGCTAAATTTTAGAGTAAGACGATATGTAAAGCAGTCAAATGGCTCACCCCTGACCGTCAATCTCGCGCGGGTGGCCTTCGTGCCACTGACTAAGACGAGCGATCGTGGGATCCTCACCTCGTGGACTATTCCCCAGGGCTGTGAGTAACGCTAAAATTGCACAGTGTGTTTTTCACGAGGCGAAACAAGTGCTGAAAGCATTGCGAGCTGATTTCAAAATTGTTTTTGAACGCGACCCGGCGGCCCGCAATTGGCTAGAGGTAATGTTTTGTTATCCGGGCCTGCAAGCGCTGATGTTCCATCGGTTTGCTCACTGGCTGTGGAACCTGGGGCTACCGTTTGTGCCGCGTTTGTTGTCCCACATCAGCCGTTTCATTACCGGCATCGAAATTCACCCCGGCGCGACGATTGGTCATAGCGTGTTCATTGACCACGGTATGGGTGTCGTCGTCGGTGAGACGGCGATTATTGGTGACTACTGTTTGATTTACCAGGGCGTCACTCTGGGCGGTACGGGCAAAGAATCGGGCAAGCGCCACCCCACGCTAGGAGAAAATGTCGTGGTGGGTGCAGGTGCGAAGGTGCTCGGCAATATTCAAATTGGCAACAACGTGCGCATTGGCGCGGGGTCGGTGGTGCTGCGCGAAGTGCCGTCTGACTGTACGGTGGTGGGCATTCCCGGACGGGTGGTGTATCGCGCCGGGGAGCGAGTGGGACCGCTAGATCACGATCGCCTGCCTGACTCTGAGGCCCAAGTGATTCGCGCTCTGGTAGATCGGATCGAAGCGTTGGAAGAACAATTGGAAACCTTGAAAGAAGACAAGGTGAGTCAGAAAGAGCTTGTCGCGATCGGCCAAAGCAAAAGCTGTCGCCTTGACGATCGCGTGATCACCGAATTTTTAGATGGGTCGGGAATTTAGGGCTGCTTATTCCAGCTTCAAAGCAACTTGTAGCGTTGGAGTTCGCTTTCGACTTTGGCTTTAAGTTGGGCTTTGAGATCGGTGGCATTGTGGAAAACGATCTGCTGCTCTGAGGGAATTTCAAAGGGAAAGTGACCGGGCAGGTCGTCGCGTTCTTGACGAGCGAGGATGATTTGCTCGGGGCGTTTGCACTGGAGGGCATAGCCCAACTCAACACAGACGCTAGCGCTGGGCAGCAATGACGGTGGCGCACCGGGTAATTGGGCCACCGAGGTGCCGTCGGCGATAAAGAGCAGGGATTTACGGAGTTTACGCATGAGGGGGCTGTTGCGCTTTAGGGCTCCGGCTCCAGAGCGATTAGCTTCCTCAAGACTGAGGGCGAGGCGAGATCGCTGATTTACCTTTTCGAGCAGCGCTTCCAATCCCTCACGGAGTAAGGCACTCGACTCGGCGTAGTCGGTTTGGTAAGAGAAGAAAATCGACGGGTCTTGCTGGACTAAAGACTCTTGTTTGATGAAATAAATTTCGTGGCTGAGCAGGTCGATGTTGGCGATCGCGTAGGTGCCGCTGCCTTCGATGTAAAACTCTACGGCTTCGCCCGCGAGATAGCGTTGAAACCAATCGGCTTGGCGCACCGCTTCACTATCGTCGAGAAAGTCAGCCCGCAGTCCTGATTTCAGCAGGCTATTGCGACTCAAGCGCAGATCTTGCGATCGCTTCTCCAATTCTTGAGCAGGCTCATACTGTTCTAGATACCAGGCTTTGAGGGCAATGATCGCCATCGACGACGTCCTTGTTGAAAAAAACGGGGCAGGGCCAATAATTACTCGATACTTTACGGGGCTTCCCAGCAAAATCAAGGGCGATGAGGAAAATTCCCGATAGTTTTAATGAGCGGGCGCAGGGGCGGAGGAGCAGGGGAGCACGACAAACTGGGTTCGGAGAGCGACCAGATGGCGCAGGGCCTTGGCAACCTCACCGAAGAACTTTGATTATAGATCAAATGTACTGTATTAGTCTTGGGCTTCTGGCGTGGTTGTCTCAGCATCACTGGGATCGTTGGCGCGCTGCCAGATCATTTGCAAGCCCAATAGGAACAAGCCGATCGCAGAGATGGCAAACACGCCAGCCCCAAGCGTGATGCTGCCCATGACCAGGGTGCGAACGGCAGCTGAGAGGTTAATCACGGTGATGTTGTCGGAGGTGACAGGCTTGTTGGCAAAGGAGGTGGCGATCGCGACCAGCATTTTGTAAAACAGCATGGCAAAGACCGCCGCCATCATGGAGCCGGTGAAAGCGCGCAAGATGCGTTTGGTGGAGAGGGGGTTTTCGGCAGGGGGGGCGGTCGCAGAGTCTGTTTTACTCGGTGTTGCCGGGGTGCTCATAGGGCCAACAAATTTTGAGACGGTCACTATCCTGCCACAGAACTCTGGGCCATTGATAACTTGCTCAATGAATCGTCAGCGGTGATGGTTGGTGGAGTTAACCAGGGTTGCAGGGGCGTGTGGCGTGGCAAGTATAGGGGATGACGCGGTTGGCCGGTGCGATTAAGCCCCAAACAATTGAGGCGATCGCGAAACGGGTTGAGCAACCTGAGGACCGCTTGGTCGCGCTGGTGCAGGGAGCCCCAATTGCCCCAGGCCAATACAATGCAATCAGCCGATTGGCAGGCTTCCAGGATGTGGGCATCGTTGTCGGAACCGATGGGGGCAGCGACCGTTTTGAGGACCTTGGGTGAGGCGGTGCAGTAGGCAAACAAATTTACCACGGTGAGGCGACCGAACTGCCAGTGCTGAGCGAGGCTAATGCAGCGGCGCAGGGTGGGGTCGTCTTGGCGGTGATCAGCGCGACTAGGATTCAGCATAATGAGGGCGATCGCTCTCCCCTCTGGCTGCCACTGCCGCTGGAGCCAATATCGATATTGCCCGGTGGCATCAAACAGGGCGGATCGCTGCATCGTGAGGGTAGAGCTCAAAACAATCGCGGTGGGAGGAACATCTACGATTAATTGTCGGCTAATTGTCGGCTGTAAGCGTGCAGTTATCAGATGGCGCACCACCGTAGCTGTGCCAGTAACGACAGGCAGTGGTGGTGCGCCGCCGCGATCGCCGCCGCGTGAGAATAAGGCCGCTAGGTATGGGGCATATTAACTTTGAGCGACGGGCACTGCCGTCTTAAACGTGGCTGATTTGGCCGCTGGACTGGACAGCCGCGCGGTGAGCAGTTGAGGAATCCGTCTGCCGGTAGAAATCTGAATTCGAGAGTGTTTGTTACATTTGTTAACAGTCTAATCTGAGCTGATTGGGAAAGCTGCTGTGAGAGTATTCGCCTCATTTGACTCGGCCTTGCGTTGGAATTTAGCCATTTTGTTTGCGGCGGGGCTCTGCTTTTGGGCCGGGCTGGCGGGCCTTTTGCCTACGCTGCCGCTATTTATCGAAAGCTTGGGCGCCACGGGGTCGCAAATTGGCATCGTCATGGCTTCCTTTGCGTTCGGCCTCTTGGTCGCACGCCCCTGGCTCTCCCGCTTGGCCGATGAACGGGGGCGCAAGTTGGTGTTGATGATTGGCATGGTGTCGATCGCGATCGCGCCCTTTCTCTATCTATTTGCGCTGTATTTACCACCGCTCGAGTGGCAGCTGAGTTGGGGCGATCGCCTGCTCGATGTCAACGGCATTTTGCTGCTACTGATGGCGTTCCGTGCCTTTCATGGCTTGAGCATTGCTGCGTTTGTGGTGGCTTACAGCGCCCTGATTGTGGATATTTCGCCCCCAGCCAATCGCGGTGAGTTAATTGGCTACATGAGTTTGGTGAATCCGATCGGGATGGCGCTGGGGCCAGCGTTGGGCGGCTTTTTGCTGGAGTGGAATGACTTCTCATTCGCGTTTATGGCGATGGGCCTGCTCGGCATTGTTGGGGTGATCTGCATTTCTCAGGTGACAGAAACCTATACCCCCTTAGTCGATCGCCCTGATCCGCATGCCCCACGTCCTCAATTTTGGAGCTTGCTGCTGACGCCTCGGGTGAAAACGCCGGCTTTCATGTTGCTGCTGGTGGGGTTAGCCTTTGGCACCTTAAGTACGTTCATTCCCTTGTTTGTGCGTGAGACTGGCATTGCCCTGAATGTGGGATTGATTTACACCGCGTCGGCGATCGCCAGCTTCGGCATTCGGCTGGCGGTGGGTCGAGCTTCGGATCGCTTTGGTCGTGGGCGTTTTATCACAGCGGGACTGTTGCTTTATACGCTGTCGATGCTGACGTTTTGGCAGGCGGACTCGGCGCAAGTGTTGCTGCTGGCAGGGCTGATTCAGGGCGGCGCGGCGGGGACCCTGATTCCCATGGTGGCGGCCATGATGGGCGATCGCTCCGCTCCCAATGAACGCGGCAAGGTGTTTGGTCTGGTCATGGTCGGCTTTGATGTGGGCATTGCCTTTGCTGGCCCCGTCTTTGGCACCTTTGCCGATTTCGTCAGCTATCGCGGTTGTTTTGGTTTGGCGGGGCTGATGACGTTTTTGGGGCTGCTCATCTTTATCACCACCTCCAGCAAAGATCTCGACCATTCCCTCCGGTTTTCGCTCGGCCAGGGTCGTGACCTTTACGCAGTAGATTTACCAGCAGGTAAGTAATCGTTTTTTTATTTGGTGGCGTTTCACTTCATACCATTACCTAAACAAACAGTTCATTAAAGATTGGGTGAGGAATTTTACTTCAACCTTTACGTATCTTGGTGGAAACACGTAACTTGTACATGTTGTCAAGTAATTCACATAACGTGCATCCATCCAAGCACGCTTGTACACATCGTAGATTTCTGGAAATAATTATGTTTAAACAAACCATCCTTGCACTGACGAGCGCAGCCGTGAGCGGAGTTGGCTTTGCTGGGAGTGCTGAGGCAGCCAGTCTGAATTTGGTAAAAGTAGGCAATATTGTCCAAGATAATCGCACCGACTTATCTTGGTTGGATTTATCTCAAACTGATGGAATGACTCCTATGCAGGCCTTGAGTGCGTTTCCCGAATATCGCTTGAGTACCACTTCAGAAGTTGCAGAGTTGTTAAAGTCAGCGCAAGAAGATTTTGGCGGAGTTGTTCCTGACTTAAATACTGGTGTAATAAGTCAACCATTAGGGGGTGGTTTGCGTACACTTTTTGGCGGGACAGGAGGATTTGGGTTCATGGGAGGCCGTTTTGATGATGGAAATGGAAATGACGTATTTGGGGCCATTCAGTATTTCCCTGGTGTCGCAGGTTTAGGATTTCGAGAGGATGTAGCTGGCCCTATTGCTGAGTATGGAGTACTTTTAGTCAGAGGTGAAACGGTCTCTGAATCCGTCCCCGAACCCGTTTCACTACTTGGCATGGCTACCGTTGGTGTCGTTGCGGCGGGTGGTGTACTTAAGAAGAAAGCGACTGCTTAGGTTTTTGGACTCTTCTTGGGAAGTTTATCCACTGCAACATCATATTCCGAGGCCCCCAAACATCTGGGGGTTTTTTGTTGTCTATTCGGGTCATTCTAGAGCTGAAACCGGATAACATTCCTGCAAAGATATTGCTGGTGGTTTAAGTAGAGATGGCGGCAATGTGGGCGCTGACAAATTGTCGGATTTACACCGGGGCGGAGGTGCTGGACGATCGCGCCTTGGTCATTCAGGGCGATCGCATTCAGAGTCTCATGTCGGTGACCGATCTGCCCAAGGATTGTGAGCGGATCGATTTGGAGGGAGCCTCCATTACTCCCGGTTTTATCGACCTGCAGCTCAACGGGTGTGGGGGCGTTATGTTCAATGACGCGATCGCGCCAGAAACGTTGGACATCATGCACCAAACGAATCTGCGGAGCGGCACGACGAGCTTTTTGCCGACGCTGATCACCACCTCAGATGCCGACATGAGATCGGCCATGAGTGTAGTTAAAGCCTATCGCCAAGATCAGCCCCACTCGGTGTTGGGTCTGCATCTCGAAGGGCCGTATCTCAATCCCAAGCGCAAGGGCATTCACAATGGGGATTTTGTGCGATCGCCCGATGCCGAGATGATTGCCGCGATCGCGCAAGCTGGGCCAGAAACGGTACGGCTTGTGACTTTGGCCCCAGAAATGGCGACGCCTGAGGACATTGCCCAACTCGCGCAAGCTGGGATTGTCGTGTCGGCGGGGCATACCAACGCTAACTATGACCAGGCAGTGGCGAGCTTTCATCAGGGGGTGACGATGGCGACCCACCTGTTCAACGCCATGTCGCCTTGGCAAAGTCGACAGCCGGGCATGGTGGGGGCGGTGCTCGATCAGCCGGAAGTTTACACAGGCATTATCGCCGATGGTCATCACGTTCATTTCACGTCTATTTCGTTGGCTCACAAATTGAAGGGCGATCGCTTGTTTCTCGTCACCGACGCCACCCCCCCAGCAGGCACCGAAATGGACTCCTTCATGATTGGCGGCCAGCGGGTGTTTTATCGTGAGGGCAAATGCATCTCGGCGGAAGGCACGCTGGGCGGTTCGGCGCTGACCATGATTGAGGCGATCGCCAACTGCGTTCACCATGTCGGGATTCCTCTGGCAGAAGCGTTGCGCATGGCTAGTCTGTATCCGGCCCGTGCCATCCATGTGGACGAGCAGTACGGTCAACTTGCACCGGGCTATATTGCCAACGCCACTATTTTTGACTCTGCCCTACGCATTCTCGGAGTCGTCGACCGAGGCCGGTTGCAGCGCTTTAATCCAACTGTGACAGCGCCTGCCTACGCCCAGGCAACCGCGTTACCTTAAAGGGGTTCGGTAACTTCTCTTTCTCTGAATCACCATGCAAGCCAAATTTTTGATCACAGCGGCGGCGCTGGGTACCGCCGGATTGCTAATAGGCACTGCCGCCAAAGCTGAACCGGCTCCCTTAGCAGCTGAAACTGGTCTCACAAATCTGCCGTCGCCGACAGCTGCCCCAGCTCCGGCGACGACCACCTCCGATGCGACCCCAGCGGTGGCAGAGGGTGAGCCGCTAGTTTGTCCACCGGGACAATTCCCTTCGGCCTTTGCTGACGTTTATCCCTGGGAGTGGGCTTACCAGGCAGTCAACAATCTGGCGTCGCCATCGATGACCTGTTTCGATTTGCCGGAAGATCGTCCTCAGTAAGGCGAACTTTTGGGGCAAGTTATCCACATTGAAAGACGCGATCGCTCGTTTGTTGACGGGCGATCGCTTGCTTTTTTGCATTACTTTATAGAGTCTCGGCGGGCTGACTTCAGTCAAGCTGGGAGGTCTCTTTCTGGCTTGAGATCTAGGATTCAGCGCTTTATGAAGGTGCTTCTCTCTAGTTTTGGCAGACACAATTTCGCAATCAAAAGATCGGGCTCTTAAGGTTTATTTCAGTGTCGGCTTTGTTGCGTTGGATGTGCGATTCTAAACAGTGTTAACGCAACCCTACGTTTGAAAACGATTCATTAACATGGCAGATACTAATCAGCCGACGGTCATTGTTACAGGTGCCTCTTCTGGGGTCGGGCTGTACGCTACTAAAGCCCTGGCCAAGAAAGGTTGTCACGTTGTCATGGCCTGTCGCAACCTCCCCAAAGCCGAAGCCGCCGCCAAAGAGGTCGGTTTGCAGCCTGATCAATACACCGTGATGCGCCTTGATCTGGCAAGTTTACAGAGTGTGCGAGATTTTGTGGATGCCTTTCGGGCCAGTGGTAAAACGCTGAAGTCGCTGGTGTGTAATGCGGCAGTCTATCTGCCTTTAGAAAAGGACCCCCAATACAGCGAAGACGGGTATGAAATCAGCGTCGCGACTAATCATCTGGGACACTTTTTGCTGTGTCACCTGATGTTGGACGACTTGAAAAAATCGTCGGTGGATGACAAGCGCCTGATTATTTTGGGCACGGTGACGGCGAACCGCAAAGAACTGGGTGGCAAGATTCCCATTCCGGCTCCCCCTGACTTGGGCAATTTAGAAGGCTTTGAACAGGGCTTTAAAGCGCCCATTTCCATGATTGATGGCAAGAAGTTCAAGTCTGGCAAAGCCTACAAGGACAGCAAGCTGTGCAATATGCTGACCACTCGTGAGCTGCACCGTCGGTATCACGATGCGACGGGCATTACCTTCAACTCGCTGTATCCCGGCTGTGTGGCCGATACGCCGCTGTTCCGCAATCACTTCAAGGCGTTCCGCACGATTTTTCCCTGGTTCCAAAAGAACATCACGGGGGGCTATGTGTCGCAAGAACTCGCGGGCGAGCGGGTGGCGATGGTCGTGGTTGATCCAGAATTTAAGCAATCTGGCTATCACTGGAGCTGGGGCAATCGCCAGCAGCAGGGTCGGCAAGCCTTTGTGCAAGAGTTGTCGGCAGAGGGTAGTGATGACCTGAAGGCCAAGCGTCTGTGGGAACTCAGCGAACGGCTGGTTGGGGTCGCCTCGATGGTGAGCACTTAATTGCAGCGACGCCCCATAGGAATGAGAATTTAATTCAGTGTGGACAGCCGTCTCGGCTGTTCAAGAGCAGGCAAGATGGTTGCCCGACAAAACTTGAATTTTATAAAACTCTGATTCCATATCCTTTTGAAAACGGTTTCGGACGCAGAAAGCTGAGAAGAGCGATCGCTGTCCGAAGCCGTTTTTTGTGGTTTATGGGTTGCCCTTCTTTTACAAAACCTGTAGTTCGCTACTGTCTCTGATGGATGCGCCCTAGAGTCAAGGCAGGACGAGATTTGTCTTAGCCATCAGCGTTGAAATTGTTTTCTAGACACAAACGCTACGGCAAGGCGGGATGAATTAGCGTCTAATTTGGCTAAATCGCTGTTTGCTGTCGTATTTATTTTCACCCTTCTAGACCCATGACTCAGACATCCTCTGCTGTAGCATCGGCCACGGACACCGCGCAAGATTGCAAGCTAGCTGTGGTGAAGACGTACCGAGATTATCAGGTTTATCGCATCAGTCCAGAAGATCGCAATCGTTTGGCGATCGTGTTTGACCCCAAGACGGCGGATGTATCGCTGACCTACTGTGTCGAAATTTTTGAGGTGGGGGGAGAGACGCCCTCCCATCGTCACAACTCGGCGGTGGAAATGTTTTATGTGCTGAAGGGCGAAGGCGAAGCGGTTTGCGATGGCCGGGTGGTGCCACTGAAGACTGGGGACAGCATTTTGATTCCCAACAGTGGCACCCATGAAGTGCGGAATGTGGGCAGCGATCGCCTCTACATGCTCTGCATCATGGTGCCGAACGAAGACTTTGCTGAACTGATTCGCAATGGAGTGCCGGATGAGCTGGATGAGGAAGATTTGCGGGTGCTCAGCCGTACGGATGTGCTGATGCCCTGTTGAGATCATGGCAGACGTTGGCAGATCCCGATTGGGAGCAGTGGCTGAGTGGCTGGCTGGCAGAGTGAGTTACAAGCCGACTGTTAAGGCTATCCCGAACTCTCTATGCCGGATGGGTCTCCGACGGTAGGGGCTGGGTGAGCAGCTTGACGGTGAAGACGGCGAAGGCGTAGAGGATGATGGTTTCGCCGCAGAGTTCGGCAAACTCTTCGAGGGTGATGCGCAGGTATTCAGCCCAAGCGGCGACTTCGGCGGAATTTTGGGCCGCCGTGGTGGCGATCGCTCCTTTCAAAAACTCGGCCCCAAAGCCGCCGCCGAGAAAGATGGCCATGCCCGTTGCCACTCTGATCAGAGTGATGCGGTGGATTTGCCAGAGCCAAACTAAATCCCGCCAACTCAAGATCGGAATCGCCGCGAGTAAGCCGAGATAGAGAAATTTCCAGTTGATCTGGTCGAAGGTGAGGTGCAGTTTGGTGAGTTCGTCGAGGCCACCGAAGAGGCAGAGGCAGGCTAGCGCTAGCGGTAAATACCAAGAATAGGGGGCATGGAGTCGCGATCGCTGCATCAACAGCACGAGACACAAACCGCCGATGGCAAAGAGATGGATCGCTTGCAGCAACGAAGGGAGCGTGCGCAGACCGTTGAAGTTCAACAGGTGGGGAACGCTGCCCCGCTGCACCATGCCCCAAAAGTAGGCGATGGCGAGGCCCAGTTCTAACCCAATGAGGGAGATCGTCCCTTGGCGCAGAATTTTGGAGGTGGACACGGATCTTTCACCCATCAACGGCTGTGCTCAGCGTGCCCGAATTTGGGGTGTCGTCGCCAGCGAGCAGAGTCGGATTTCGTCGGTAGAATGGGCGGTGCATGTTGAGCAATTTGATGAATGACCCGTGAGTGACGCCCTCATTTCTCCTGCAATTCCTTCCTCATCCCAGCTTCAAGCCTCGCCGATGCGCCTGGCAGTGTTGGCTTCGGGCAAGGGCAGCAATCTCGCCGCGATCGCCAATGCGATCGCCCGTGGGGAACTGAACGCGACAATTCAGGTGGTGATTTACAACAATCCGGCGGCGGGGGTGGTGCAAAAGGCGGAGCACTACGGCATTCCGACAGTGCTGCTCAATCACCGGACGTTTGCGAGTCGGGAAGCTCTCGACACCGCCATTATCGAAACGGTGCAGGCTCACCAGGCCGATTGGGTGATTATGGCCGGGTGGATGCGGCGGGTAACGGCGGTGTTGATCGACGCTTTTCCGCGCCGGGTGCTGAACATTCATCCCAGTTTGCTGCCCAGCTTTCCGGGGGTGCGGGCGGTGGAGCAAGCGTTAGCGGCGGGCACCAAAATTACCGGCTGCACGGTTCATTATGTGGAGTTGGTAGTGGATAGTGGCCCCATCATTATGCAGGCGGCGGTGCCGGTGTTGGCGGACGATACCCCAGCAACGTTGCAAGCGCGCATTCAGGTGCAAGAGCATCAGATCTATCCAGCGGCGATCGCTTTGGCGGGGCAAGCCCAGCTTACGGCAGCGGAGTAGCGGTGGGCGGTTTAGTGGCAGACGCATCGGGGGCGAGTGGCGCCAGCTGGTCCGCAGTGCCGCCGTCGGTGCGGGAGCCGTGCAGCAGCGTGTAAAAGCAGGGGATGATAAACAGCGTCAGCAACGTCGCGAGGGACAAACCCGAAAAGACGACGATGCCCATGGGCTGCAAAAACTCGGAGCCGTCCCCGATGCCCAGAGCCAAGGGCAGTAGGCCGAGGACGGTGGTGACCGTGGTCATCAGGATGGGGCGGAGTCGTTGGGGGGCGGCTTGCAAGATAGCGGTAGTGCGATCGCACCCTTGCTCCGCGTAAATTTGGTTGGCAAGTTCCACCAAAATGATGGCGTTGTTGACCACAATGCCCACCAGCAGCACAGCCCCGACAATGACGGTTGCGCCAATGGCAGTTTGGGTAACGAACAGCCCCAAAATGCCCCCCGCCAGTGCCAGCGGGACGGTCAACATAATCACCAGCGGGTCGATCAGGGAGTTGTACTGCACGGCCATGACGGTGAATACCAGGAAGGCGGCGAGGCCACCGAGGGTCAGCAGCGATCGCTGGATGGCCTGATTCGCTTCGGCGCTGGAACTGGGGAGGACGGTGACGCCTTCGGGTAGGTCGATGGTGGCTAAAATGCGTTTCATTTCAGCGATCGCGTCGCCCAAGGTTGCCCCCTCGGCCAGTCGGCCCTCGATGATGAAGACTTGACGCTGGTTAATGCGCTGAATTTCGGCAGGGGCTTGGCCGGGTTCGACGGTGGCCACATCGCCTAGCCGCACGAGCTGCCCCCCGTCGGTATAGACCGGTAGTTGCCGTAGCTTGGATGGTGTGTCGATGGCCGCATCGGGCAGCTGCACCCGAATATCCACCAAGCGATCGCCCCGTTGTAGCTGAGTGGGGACAGAGCCATCGACGAGGGTTTGTACGGTGTCGCCAAGGGTCGCAGCAGAGAGATTCAAATCAGCTGCGCGTTCCCAGTCAGGGCGAATCTGGGTTTCGGGTTGGGGGGGATCGGCGTCGGGACTGTAGCTGGCTAAGGTTGCCTGTTGGTCAAAGGTGTCGAGCACTTGGCGACCCGCCTGCTGCAAGCGTTCGCGATTGGCGCTTTGCAAAATGATGTCGACATCGGCCCCGCGCACGGGCGAGTTACTGGTGATGAGACCGCGCACCGACTCGGGAAATAGCCGCAACCGAATATCCACCAGATTGAGCTCGGCAAGAGCCCGATTGGCCTGACCGACAAACCGCCCCACGGGCGTTCCCGGCTTGAGGGTAATGGTGCTGGTGCCGCGCAGGGCGTTGGCGCTGGTGATGCTGGCAAACAAAAAGCCGCCCGAAGTGGTGAACACATAGTCAACTTCCGGCTGGGCCATCAGGACCTCATCTATCGCGGCCATGACTTTGCGGTTGTCGGCCAGGGGAGTACCGGGGGGAAACTGAGCAAACAGCCGCGCCTGCCCCGTGTCAATCGAGGGCAAAATTTCTTGGGGAATTTGCCGCACCATGAGCAAGCTGCTGCCCCCCAACACGAGCACAGCGATCGCAATTACCATCAGCCGCCGACTTAGCACCCGCCCCAATAGCCGTTGATATTGTCGCGTTAAGCCTTTGAGGCGTAAGTCAAACTGCCGGAGTAAAAACCAGTCTTTGACGCCGCTGGAACCGGGCAGGGTCAGCAAACGAGCGGTGAGGGTGGGCACGACAGTCAAGGCCACCACCAGGGAAGCGGCGATCGCAAAGCTGATGGTCAGCACCAGTTCATTGAACAGCAGGGCGATAAAGCCCCCAATCAGCAAAAAGGGCAGCACGGAGACGAGGTTCGTTGAGGTCGAAGCGAGTAAAGCCGACTCTAGCTGTTGGCTGCTCTGCTCTGCTTGGGCAATCACTTCGTCCTTGGGGGGTGCATTTGATGACCTCAGCGCAGCCCCGTTGCCGTTGCTAGCATGGCGGCGAGCCAGCCTTTCAGCTCCCTGGGCGATATTTTCAAGCATGACGATGGAGTTATCGACCACGATGCCGACCCCTAAGGCCAATCCTCCCAGGCTAAAGACATTCAGCGAGAGGCCAAACACGCCGATCAAAATGATGGCCGTCAGCGTGGCAAGGGGAATGGCGAGGACGATAATCAGCGTCTGGCGCAGCGACCCGAGGAAAAAGAAGACCGCGATCGCCGCCAGGGTGGCCCCGGTGAGCCCCGCGATCGCCACATTGCGAATGGAATTTTGCACGAACACCGATTCGTCCAGAACGATGTTGATCGCTACGTCGTCGGGAAAGAGATCCGCAGCTTGCAGTTGGGCCATGCGACTTTTGACCACATCAACCACGGCGACGGTATTGGCGTCAGGCTGCTTTTGCACACTGATTTTGACCGCGGGTTGTTGGTTGAGCGACACGTAGATGCGCTGCTCGGCAGTGCCGTCAACGACTTCGGCAAAGTCGCGCAGATAGACCTGTTGAGAGGCCTCCGGGCCGCCCACCGTGAACTGTAGATTCCGAACTTCGTCAGCGCTGCCAAATCTTCCGGTGACCCGTGTCAGGGTTTCTGAATCGGTGCCACGAATCCGGCCGCCGGAGGTGTCTTGGTTGCGGGTCTCTAATTCAGTAAGCACATCGGCCAAGCCCAAACCCAACGCTTGCAGGCGATTGGGATCGATGTTGATTTGCACTTCTTCTTCTAAGCCCCCGGTGACATCGACGCTGGCCACGCCGGGCAGGGTCGTCAGCTCCCGCGCCAACTCTTCTTCGGCAAAGATGCGCAGATCGCTGCCGGGTAGGGACTGTGAGGTGAGGGCCAGTTCGTAGACGGGGAGCTGTGACGGGTCAAATTTGAAGAGGCGAGGTTCGCCCACGGTGTCGGGCAGTGCATCGCGGGATCGGTTCAACGTGGCGGTGGCATCGTTAAGGGCCTGATCAATATCACCCCCTGGTTCAAAAAACAGGTCGATGCTGATGCGGCCTTCTCGCGTTTGCGAATAAATTTGCACCACCCCTTCCGTCGCCGCTAACCCTTCTTCTAAAGGGCGGGTGATCTCATCCACTGCGACTTCGGGGGATACGCCGGGAGCATCTAAGCGTAGGCCGATGCGGGGATAGGTGATGGAGGGCAGTAGATCAACGGGCAACCGGGTAATGAAGAACAGGCCCATCACGACCACCGCGATCGCCAGCATCAACACGGCAATGTGGCGACGAATCGAGAGCGTGGTAATACTGCTGCGAGGGGAAGAGGTCATAGGGTGTCAGGGTGGCTGGGTGTGTTGGCGAAGCCTGCCCGCAGGGCTTGGGTGGCAGCGGAACAGGGTGTGAGGCTCAGAATATTTACTCGGTTTCGGACAGGATGCTGAGTTTGACGACTTGGCCGTCGCTCAGGTCGCCGCTGCTGCGCACCACCACAACCTCGTCCGCCTGCAAACCAGACAGGATCTCGACCCGGCTATCGTTTTCGCGACCCACTTCGACGGGGCGGGCAGCGACGGTGGCCTCCTGCTCGTTCACCGTGGTCAGCACAAACAGAGTGGGGGCGTCATCGCTGGCAATCTCAAGGGCTGGTTTAGGAATGGCGATGCGATCGCTTCCGGCTCCCTCCAAAGTTACCCGTGCTAGTAAACCGCTGCCAATGCGGCCCGTAGCGTTGGGAATGGTGACTTCAACCGGAATGAGCCGAGAGGTCGGGTCGGCGGCGGGGGCAATGCGCGTAATGCGTCCGCCGATGGTTTCCCCTGGCAAGGCGTCGAGCTGCACGTCTACGGGCTGCCCGACGGAGACTTGTGCCAGGTCGCGATCCGAAACTTCAATCACCACCTTGATGCTGCTGAGGTCACCCAACTGCATCAACTCGTCGCCCGTTTCGGCATAGTCGCCCACTTCGACGAATCGCTCAATCACCGTGCCTGACAGGGGCGATCGCACCACGGCATAAGACAATCGCTCTTGGGCCTGATCCACTACGGCCTGCTGCGCGCTGACCCGCCCTTCGGCGGCGCTCACGGCCGCTTGGCGGGTGCGAATTTGTTCCTGGGTCGATTGCACCACTTGCTGCCCGGTATCGACGGTTAACTGGGCTTGCTCTGCTGTCTGAATTGAAACGGCCCCATCAGCGGCGAGCCTGGTCAAGCGATCGGCCTCAGTTTGGGCTTGCTGGAGCCGCACCAGCGCCGAGTTGTAAGCAGTTTGGGCATCGCTTACTGCCGCCTGAGCCTGGGCGACTTCTGACTGGCGAGCTTGCAACTCGGCCTGGGCTTGGTTCACCGCCACGGTCAATAGATCGGCATCTTGACGGGCCAGGATGTCGCCATTGGCAACCGCATCAGCCACATCAACCGTCAGGGCCGTCACTTGTCCGGTGACCCGCGATCGCAACGCGACCGTTTGCACGGGCTGAGTGGTGCCCGTAAAGGTGAGTCCCGCTTCAAACGTACCCACCTGGGCGACTTGCGTGTTGACGGATACCATCTCTTCGGCCATGGCCGCCTGCGGTGGACGACCGCCCCCCTCGCCATTAGTGCAACCCACGAGGCCCGCCAGGCTAGCCATTAACATCAAACCACCCGCTGCAAGCGGTAATCGATACGTCGCCGATAATCGAGCATAATTTGACGTCACGCTTTAACCTCGTAATCCGATTGAGACTTACTGACCACTGAAACGCTCAGATATTTAACGACCAATGCAAGCTGGCAGCTTTTACACTCCCTTAACTGAGCATTCGCATGACCACCGCTGGCACTAATCACAAAACTTAATTTTTTCTATAGAATAACGCCAATCCTTCATTATTGCTGCAGGGCTGGATGGCCTTGTCGCGATCGCGGTATTGCTTTTATCACAAGAGTTAACAGGGTTTCAAAAGCTGAATTTCCCGCCTAAACTGGAATCCACCCACTCATTTCTAGGCGGGCCTATGAATCGGTCGGCAATTATCGAGCAGTTCCAGCGTTTTCGCCGCAAATATCTGTCTGCTGGGCGGCGGGTTTCTCCTCAGCAACTGAAGTACATGACCGATAGTCTGTCTGATGAGTCACGGCTAGGTAATAGTTTTCTCATCCTGACTTTGGGCTCTTGCATGATTGCGACGTTTGGCTTGCTTGCCAACAGCACAGCGGTCATTATTGGGGCGATGTTGATTGCCCCGTTGATGTTGCCGATTCGGGGCTTGTCTTTCGGCATTTTAGAAGGTGATGAATCTCTCATTCGGACGGGCGCTAAAGCCATCATCATTGGCACAGGGGTCGCGATCGCGGTCTCGATGGTCCTCGGTATGGTCGTCAACTTATCCGGCTATGGCAGTGAAGTCTGGGGCCGCACTCAGCCAACTTTGCTGGATTTAGGGATTGCGATTACAGCGGGCGCGTTGGCCGGTTATGCCAAAATTGAGGCGAAAATTTCGAGTTCACTGGCAGGGACTGCGATCGCCGTTGCCTTGATGCCCCCGCTGTGTGTCGTCGGGCTCTGGCTAGCTAAGTTTGAACTGCGCTGGGCTTGGGGGGCACTGGTGCTTTACCTCACTAACCTACTTGGCATCACCCTGGCCTGCATGCTGGTATTTTTTTGGGCGGGATACTCTCCCGTCATCAAAGCTCGTCGCCCGCTGATTTGGACGACAGCGATCACAAGTTTGCTCACGTTGCCCTTGGGGATAACTTCCTATCGACTGATTGTGCAAGACCGTCTGGAATCTAACTTGCAAGCAGCCTTGCTAGATGGCACCTTAACCTTTCAGCGACTGGAACTGGCCTCGCTGGAAACAGACTGGTTCCCCAACCCCCCAGAAGTCAGGTTGTTGGTTTACGCTAATGAACCCGTGACGCCCGTGCAGGTCAATTTGCTAGAAGAGTTTGTCGCCGACGAAATGGGCCGTCGATTCACTCTGATTTTTCAAGTCGCTCAACTCGAACGGGTGACTAGCGAACCGACGCGATCGATGGACGATGCAGATTCCCTACCGCTGATGCCTTCCACATCGCCGTGGCAGCAAAACTGACCTAACCCGGCAAATATCGTCATTACTGAGATGGCAGCTTTTGCCAACGGCAGACAAAACACCTGATCTCCTGCGTAAAACTGCCTCATATGCCTACTTCTGACATCTCCCTGCATCTTCTCAGGCCATACAATGGCCGGGCAGAAAAACCTTCACACAAAGACTCACTTAACTTTATGTGAGACTCACTTAAAAATAAAGTAGTCCCACAAAGAGACGAGGTCTTGACTTCTAATGAGACTCAAAAAAGCCAGAACAAGACTATTGGTGAGGCTTTTGAGTCTAGCAACAAGATCAACTGTTCAGTCCACATGCGAGCCCGTTTCTGGATTCCTGTGCGACGTACTGACTTTGTCTCGTTGTGAGACTTGGTTGCCGCAATTTCGGCCCAGTTAAGATTTTGGTGAGTCTTGTGATGAGATCGACTTTCTTGCGATGTCGGTATTTGAGTTGATCTTGTTTGGGTGAGCCGAGTCCGCAAACGAGGTGTTGGTGTCCTTTGTCAAAATGTCTTGAAAGGCGATATTCACTGCTGGTGCATGCAGTATCTGTAGTGCGATCGCGGATGACCGTCTGCGGAACTATCCTCCAAGCCAATAACCGAGTTTCAATATTCGAGGAAACGTATGTCTCTTAAAAGGACTATTCAATCTCGTTGAGAGACTGTTTTTGAGTTTTGTGAGTCTCATAAAGAGGCGATTCCTTGGTGTTTGCGGACGTGTTTTATTTCGTGGTGGACTCTCTTTTGTGCTGTTTTTGTCGGTTGTGTATTTTGTGCGATCGCCGAATTTTTGAATGCTCGGTGTGACGTTTGGCGAGAAAAGATCTGGTGGTTGTCAATGCCCCGCTGGCGAGTTGCTTTAAGTCTTGGTCTGAGACTGATGAAAACTGCTTCGTTGGTGGTGTTTGTAGGCGGTTAGGAGTTTGGGTGCGATCGCGGTGCCAGCAGCCCGCTCCTTTAGCGCTGCTCCACTTCAAAGAACACGGACTATAGTTGACTGTAGCCAGTCATCATCGCGGCAATTGACTCAGCTTCTTGATGGATAGACGCCCGCAAAAGCTGATGTTGCCAAGAGCAGGAACTTCCTTCTCTGCAGTCACTCCACGATCTGCAACGCATGGCTAATGAGGCACGTTGTTTTTAGTCCAAAAACAGTCCAGGTATTCAAAAATCTTTCTGAAATCTACAGCCTGAGAGCGTTTTGTTGTTTTGAGTATTTGCGTTCAACGCAACTATTCAAAGAAATGGAGAAAGCGATCGCGACAGGAGCTATTTGTGTGCTCGTCGACATCGCAGGTAGTTCTGCTTTGTGCGCCACGGCCTGTACTGACAGCAATAACACCTCAGTTTGTTAGATGTTTATTGATCGACACACAGCTCATCTGCCAGAGTCTCATTGAAAGTCTTTCCGAGATTAGCGTGAGACTTGACTCGAGAATGATGAGTCTTATCTTGAGTTTGCTTGCGCCTTTGTTCTGGTTTCGAGTTCTTGGTGGGTTTTGCTTAAATATCTGAGTTTAGTCACTGGTTGATCGGCGCAACTCGAAAACCGTTAGGTTTCACTCGGAGATTAGGGCAAGTTTGGCTTCTGGAGCGCGATTCCTTTTGCCAGGGCTAGTGCAACGTCAACGCAAAGAATTAGGGTAGTCAATACTGTTGTAGAAGATGAAACTGAGACGATGAAAGCCTTACCCCATGCCCA